>DASCOS010000009.1 GCA_036012125.1 Vicinamibacterales bacterium
GGTTCGATGCTCAGCGTCACCCGGCTGGAGGCAGAAGCGATGAGCGCCCGGGTCGAGCTGCACGAGAATCTCCGACGTCCCGTCAGGAAAATGGATCCAGGGCTGGCCCTCGGGGATCACGGTGCCCGGAGGGAGGCAGCCGGTGTCAACACCGAGTTGGTAATGTCCGGCTCCCTCGTGGCCTGGACTGGTATCCAGGACGGTCTAGATAATAACGGCCAGCCGATTCTCGATTCGTTTCGACGTCTGCTCAACAAAGCGTGCCGAGTTTGAATCCCCGTTCTCGTAGGGCTGGAACGAAGAGCGCTGTGGCTTCCACAGCATAGCGGCGGTCGGCACGCGGATTCTTGTGATGGCCGTCATGTATCACAATGATGTCACCCGCAGAGGCACGTTGGGCTAACCGGTGAGCGAGTCCTTCAGCCTGGCGTGGCCGATACCAGTTCCAGTCCCATAGTCCCCAGCCCCAGCCGACCAGCACGAAATCGATACTTGCCAGCCCTTCATACATTTGACCGCTTCGCCAGCCGGCGTGCGGCCGAAACACACGGCAGGGCCGCGTACCGGCCAGTGTTTCAATCCGGTCTGCGGCGGCTGCCACAGTATCGGCTAGCGCCTGTGGCGACTGCCACATGAGTCGGCGGGTGTGTGAATGCACGCCCACGGCATGTCCCTCCGCGAACATCCGCCTGACGACCGGTGCGGTCTGCTCGGTTAGATGCTGGTCGATTAAGAAAAATGTCGCAGGTGCGTTTACGTCCGCGAGGACATCGAGGAGGTCTGGTGTGGCATCGAGATTAGGACCGTCGTCGAACGTCAGATAAACCGTGGGCGGGCCCGCGGTGTGGGGAATGTGCCAGACGGCCTCTCCTGGAGCCACCGAGTCCAGAATAAAAGGAAACGGCGCCGTGTGAGCCAAGAACACCAACGCCGTCCCGACTGCTGCAAATAGAAACACCATCCGCGCTGAATCTCCTCCCGAAGGGAGTGCCGAAACGCCGTCGTGGCGGCTCGCTCAATCCTGTGGAGGGCGGTTCGTGGGAACCGAACCCCAAGGATGTTGTGCACTCATGATAAACCCCAAAGCTGAGGTCGCGTCGCCTTGAACCCCTTTCCTGCCAGCAGTAGAATTTTGGTATGTACAAGCTTCGTCGTGGTTGTTGAAAGAACACTATGGTTGGTTCCCGCAAATATCTTGTCGCTGTGTCAGGCATTATTTTCGTGGTGCTGGTAACAGCTTCCTGTGCACGTCAAGACGAGATTTCCGAAGCCTTACCGGTGCAACACACTTCACCGTTGCGGCAGGACTCGGAGGCAGCAGAACTCGTTGAGACCGGTCAAGGCACTGCTGACTTACGTGCACTTGCCGAGCAAGGCGATGCCGAAGCACAGCTTAGGCTTGGGGGGATGTATTTTGCGGGTCAGGCGGTTGCGGAAGATGCGGCCGAGGGGGTCCGGTGGTGGCGCCTTGCGGCCGAGCAAGGGCTTCTGCCGGCGCAGACTGGACTTGGCGGCAGGTACTTTAATGGGCGGGGTGTAGAGCGGGATGAGGCCGAGGCGTTCCGGTGGTATCGGATGGCGGCGGAGCAAGGCGATGAAGAGGTGCTGGCATTTATGCGCCTCAACGCGGAGCAGGGCTCAATGACGGCGCAAGTGAGTCTTGCGGAGATGTATGCCGAAGGTCGAGATGTTATACGAAATGAGATGGAAGCCATCCGATGGTGGTGGCAAGCGGTGCCGCAAAGTCCTGTGGAAGTGGTGGTGTTGATCCGACGAGCGGCTGAGAAGGGTTCGGTCGCAGCGAAGATTGCTCTCGGGCGTATCTATGCTACTGGCCGGGGGGTTTCCCGGGATGAGGCCGAAGCGTTCCGGTGGTATCGGCTGGCGGCGGAACAAGGCTCGGCTGAGGCACAGGTTACCCTAGGGGACATATATGTGGATGGGCGTGGAGTTACACAGGATACGAATGAAGCGATGCGCTGGTATCGGCGGGCAGCGGAGCAAGGCTGGACTGAGGCACAGGTCATTCTTGGGAGTATGTATGGCGAAGGTCGAGGAGTAGTACAAGACGAAGAACAAGCGATGCGTTGGTATCGGCGGGCGGCTGAGCAAGGCTGGTCAGATGCGCAGTTTACTCTCGGCGGTTTGTATTTCGCCGGCCGTGACATTCCTCGGAACGAAATCGAGGCGGTGAAATGGTACCACCGGGCAGCCGCACAAGGTCATACGGGGGCGTTGGCGTGGGTCCGCCGGGCTGCCGAGGAAGGCGATGTTCTCGCTGAAGTCACTTTGGGGGATATGTATTGGAACGGGCGTGGTGTTGCGACGGACGCGGGCGAGGCCGCACGCTGGTATCGCATGGCCGTGGAACGGGGTGATGTGGAAGCGCTGAGGTGGATGCGCCTGACGGCGGAAGAAGGTTCACTAGCTGCACAAGCACATCTTGCGGACATGTACACCACGGGCCGTGGTGTGGCACAAGATGAGGCTGAAGCGGCACGGTGGTCTCAGCAGGCGGCTGAGCGGAGAGAAGCCGAGACTGAGAAGGTGCCATGGTTTTACCAAACAGCCGAGGAAGGCAATGCCGAAGCACAGCATGTTTTAGGCGTCCTGTATTCCTCAGGTCGGATTGTTGCCCGTGACGGCGTGGCTGCGGTGGAGTGGTATCGCCACGCGGCGGAACAAGGCCACGTTGTTGCACAGTTCACCCTTGGACTCAGGTATGACGCGGGTGAAGGTGTGATCCGGGACGAGGCGGAGGCAGTACGTTGGTACCGGATGGCGGCGGACCAGGGACATGCCGTGGCGCAACTCGCTCTTGGAGTCATGCACTCTGACGGCCGTGGCGTCACGGCGGATACGACGGAAGCGGCACGGTGGTTTCATCGAGCAGCGGTGCAAGATGTTGCTCGAACGCAGCACGATTCCAGGGTTGTTTACGCTAACAGTCGTGAGGTTGCGCAGGACGATGTAACCATTTATCTATGGTTTGATCTCGCGGTCGCACGATCGACTGATGACACACGGGATTCGGTAGTGCAGTCGCGCGAAACCGTAGCACAACGAATGACTCGCAATCAGGTCGCTGAAGCTCGGCGCCGCGCGCGTGCGTGGGACGTAGTACATCTGCGCGTGCCGTAAATCTGCACGTTGAACTGCCTTCTTCCCAATAGTAGGATCGGCTTCTACACTGCGAACTCTAGGAAGAACTTCATGCCATACCTTGCCCGCATCGTTGTCACCACAACTGTTCTCGCCCTGCTTCCGTTGGCGTTTCCCTTCTCGGCTCCTAGCCGAACCAATCGGCGCGCCACACGATCCAATGCAGGAGTAAAGCGAGAGGCGCCATTTCAAATAAGAACCCCACAAAGACTGTGGCAAAGTCGTTAACATCGGGTGTAGTCGTGGTTCCAGTCGCGCCTTGCTCCGCAGGGGGTGGACTCACCGGCGTAGCGGTGGCTTTGAACTACTTATCGAGAGTCTATTTTCATGACCCGTCTGACGAGTTGCCACTCGACGTAAAATAAGGCTCACGCGAGATGCCACGATTCTTATATGTAGAGCCAGGGGTGACTATGTTCATGAAGACGAGGCCGACGACGATGACACACGAGTGGCTGATCCGATTTTCGTTTGTTTGTCTTGTGGTGGTGGGGACAGCCTGCGGTGGTGGCGAACCGGTGACACCTGCTGACACTGCGTTAGTTACGGAAACGCCGATCGCGATTCCTTCTTTTCGCATCCTGTTTCAGAGCGACCGGGATGGAGGCTTCGAGGTCTACATGATGGATGCGAACGGTGCCAACCAGACGAACCTGACCAACAACGCCGTCAACCGTTACAACGACCGACACCCAACTGGTTCACCCGACGGGTCTGCAATTGCTTTTCGTTCTGACCGGGACGGGAGTCCGGATGTGTGGGTGATGCAGGTTGACGGGATGAATCAGCGGAACTTGACGAATCATCCAGCGACCGATTTGGATGCTGCGTGGTCTCCTGATGGGTCGCAGATTGTCTTTGACAGCGATCGGGACGGAAACATGGAACTTTACGTTATGAATGCGGATGGGTCTGAGCCGAGGCGGCTGACGATGAATGACGCGTTGGACAGTCACCCATACTGGTCGCCCGATGGGAACCGGATCGCTTTCCATTCTGACCGTAGTGGACAGATGGACATTTACGTCGTCGATGCTGATGGAGATGGGTCTGACGCGACTCGCCTTACTGACAACCCGGGTAACGACCAGTTTCCCTCCTGGTCGCCCGATGGGACAAAAATTGCTTTCGACTCAGACCGTGATGGTTTGAGTAGTGTTTACGTGATGAGTGCGGACGGCACCAATCAGGTTGCCTTGACCGACCCTGGACAGGTGGATGGCGTCCCCTCTTGGTCCCCTGATGGTTCTCAGCTTGTATTCCGTTCACAACGGGATGGTAACGAAGAGATTTATGTCATGAACGCTGACGGCTCTGGCGAAATCCGGTTGACTGACAATGAGGCTGCTGATGGGAATCCCCGGTGGTCACCGAGTATCGCCCGCTAAACGACCAAGACCGGTCTGAAGCACACACTTGCGAAGGAGAGGAGGAGACACACCCATGTTGACTTCGGTAGTCGCGATACAACCACGTTCTTTAACTTGTCTCAGCGTACTCACATTCGCTGTTGGTATAGCCCTTTCAACTCCGACAGCAGTATCGGCCGAGCAATCGACGACCGCCGCCGTTCGTGCTGGGATGCTGATTGATCCCGAGGCGGGCACAGCGACCCCGAACCAGGTCATCTTGGTCGAAGGTGGTCAGATTACCGCAGTCGGTGACGACATTACCGTGCCAGCTGGCGCGGAGGTGATCGACTTGTCCGACCTGACAGTTCTACCTGGCCTAGTGGATGCACACAACCACTTAGGACTGACTTACAAGGTTGACCCTGAACGGAACATTTACTACCTCACTTATATCCTCGATTCGACCCCGATCCGCGCCATCCAGGCGGTGTCAAATGGCATCCAAATGCTTTCGTCCGGTTTTACGATCGTCCGCGATATGGGTAACAACGGCAATTATGTTGATACCGCCTTACGTGTTGCGATCGAGCAGGGTTGGGTGCCCGGTCCCACAATTATCAACTCGGGCATCATCATTGGGGGCATGGGCGGACAGTTTTGGCCAACGCCTGAGATGGCACGCGAGCACAACATCGTCTATCCAGAATATCTTGATGCCGATACGACCGACGAGATGATTAAAGCGGTAAGGCAGAATGTACTTTTCGGGGCCAAGGTGATCAAGATTTGTGTTGATTGCAAGCCCTACGCTTACACCGCTGACGAGATGAGGTTGTTTATAGCTGAGGCCGCGAAGGCTGGCATGAAGGTGGAGGGTCACATTCAGACAAGGGAAGGTGCCCGTGCCGCCATCGAAGCCGGCTTGTGGTCACTTGCTCATGATGGTCCGCTCGATGATGAGCTTCATAAATTGATGGCTGAAAAAGGGATTTGGCGTGCAGGTACCGAGACGCCGTTTACACCATACCGTGGCAGTGAGGGCGCTTTCGAGCGCACGGTGGCTGGTTTGCGGAACGCCTACGCGAACGGGGTAAATCTAACGTTTTCGACTGATGCCGATTATTACATTCCAGGCATGACCCGCGGCGAGGTGGTGATTAACTTCTTGCTGACCTGGCAAGCGGCTGACATTCCTGACGCGGAAATTTTGAAAGTCATGACGATCAATGGCTATAAAGTCTCCGAGACCTACGATGAGCGTGGACCGATCGCGCCAGGTCTGGCAGCCGATATGATCGCGGTGGTTGGGAACCCGTTGGAGGACATTGACACACTACGGGACGTTCGGTTTGTAATGAAGGATGGTTTGGTTTTCAAACGTGACGGTGTTGTGGTGCCAGAGGTCTTCTTCAACCCCGGACCGGTGAACGGATGGCAGATCGGTTTTGATGAGCGTGTCCGGTAACCTTCAGCTGTGTTCAGTCGCGTGAGGCGACTCAGCTGCGTCCTATAGTCTGCTGCCGCTACCTAAGGCGCGGGCCACTCGAAGATGACGTCGTCGCTGTAGGCGTAACCTTCAGAGAAAAAGATGGCCACGTTAAACCTGTAGCTGGCGCCTTCGAGGAACGGGACGTCTTGGAGTACCCCCGAGGTGGCGTCCCAGTCGAACACCAGTGAGATGGGCTCGTCAGGGGGGTTCACGAGTGGCCACGCGATCACCTTGTACCACATTCCTTGCGAGGCTTCCGGAGGTGGGATCCAATTGACAACGAGGTCCTGTCCGGAACGGGTCCATTCGAGGCCAGTCGGGTAGGAGATTATTCCCGAGCTGTAGGGGAACGACTGTTCGTAGACCAGTTCACTGTCGCGCCAGTAACTGAACGTGTAATCCCCCGGTTCCGGTAGGTTTCCACTCTTCGGTCCGTAACGAACCCATCGGCGGGTCACTTCGCCGGAGTAGTTGTTGATGTTGAAGTCCTTTTCGAGTTCTATCTGCTCTCCGGCCGGAGTCGTGACCACCACGGAAGTTAGGTCGGATAGAAAACACTCCATCCCGGTTCCTGAATCTTTGTGGCAGTTGACTTTATACTCCCAGCTTTGCACGCTTGGTCCGTGCTGTGACCAGACCTCAGGCCAGATCTGATGGGTGCGGTTGCCGTGTTGACGATCCGGAAGGCTAGGCGCTGGAGGAGTGTAACTGGAGGGTGCAAAGGTAGAAGAGCCGCCGCCGCTGCCTCCACAAGTCACCCACAGAAAAGCCAGAGCGACCATATACCAGCGTGCGTGTCTGAGTGCCATATTACACTCCGCGTCACTAGTTTAGAGTAACCGCTAGTGATTTTCTTGTCGGTAAAGACAAGCCCACACTCGGCTAACCAGCAAGTCTAACTTCGCCCTCTCAAAACCTTTACATTCCACCAAGATATAACTGGAGTTATTAATGCAGTTGGGAGCACCCAGTGAGGATCACGACCCGCGCGCGTTTCATAAATTCGATTGGATCACGCTTGGCCACGAATCTTAGAATCAGCGAATAGCCCACGATGAAGAAGATCGCGATGCTGCCAACGACGGTCATTATGTATTTCAATAAATTAAAAAGAATTTCGAAGCCGAAGCGCGCGGTGCCACTTTCATTACCAAGCCGATAATGGCGATCGTGACCTGGCCGAGGCTTTCAAGAAGATTCAGTAGCGGCAGCCATTTATCTTAGATATTCCAACATTTTTTCAGGTGATGATTGACCATATGGATCATCATCATTGCTCTCATCATTTTTTCCAGGTTCAATAAACATTTTAGTTACTTCGCCGTTATCTACGACTGCAGAATACCTCCACGATCTCATACCAAATCCTTGCCCGGGTTTGTTTACAAGCATGCCCATGCCTTCCGTGAATTTGCCTTCACCGTCAGCAATAGGTTTTACCTTGGTTATATTTTGATCTCTAAACCATGCATTCATTACAAATGAATCATTTACAGATATGCAATAAACTTCGTCAATGCCCTGTGCTTTGAATACGTCATATCTTTCTTCATAACCAGGGACTTGCTGCGACGAACAGGTTGGTGTGTACGCTCCAGGCAATGAAAATATGACTACTTTCTTGCCCTCAAATAAATCGTCAGTAGAAACATCTTTCCAGTCACCACCAATCGCACAACCTCCACCTAATGATTCGTTGTCACCTACTCTGGTTCTAAATATTACTTTTGGTATTTTCATATCTCTGTGAGCTCCTCTACCTGTTCCAAGTGGAATTTCCACCCCTCAGACTCTTGAAGCGTCGTTCCGACGAACGTCCCGAACGCTTCCCTGTCGTCTAGAGGCAGGGTTTCGAACACACGCTCCGTGATTGCCTGTAGGAATTCTTCTCGCAACCGACCAATCTCACTAAGCGGTAGCTGGCCTGAAAAGACCGCGTCAACACACACGGTAGCAAACGCCAGAACAACACTCTGAATGTACTCAGCACCCACTTGTGTGGGGTCTTCCTTAGGGACACCAGAGCAAGTAGCGCAACCCAGAGTCTCTTTCAGCGTCTCTTCGGCTTCGTACACCGCAACTTCGACAAGGGATCGACGCTCTACAGGGAAACCCTTCGGATACGGGATTCGTCTGCCCTTCATCGGCCTATTTTATGCCAACCCGAACGTTCAGGCCCCATGGAAGGCTCGACCTATGAAGGATCGGCTCTAAGCATCTAGGAGAGAGTGGTTTATGGGAAATGTTCAGGTAGAACGCAGCTTCTGGACAGCCTGCAATCTCGGTAGTGATTGATAAAAAAGACGTTGGTCGCGTTCGAGATGCGTTTGCAGGTGTTCTCGCAATGCAAGGCAAAGCGACTTAATATCGTCCGATTCAGGGTTGGTGTCCAAAAGCGTTTCTAAGAATTCTAGATCGTCAGCCAGTTGACTATGTTCTTCAGCCAATTTTGACAGAACGCTACCGTCCAGAATGGATTCATTTACCATCCCCCAGTATGTTTCCAGTGCGCCGTGAAATATTACTGCCGCTCCAATATCTAGGACTGCTGCCGGCGATAAATCCTTACCGTCTTGGATGCGACGAAGCAGCGCCCTATGGGTGAGGCCGAGTCGGTTGTGAATATGCGTAGGTTTTCCGGCCACTTCCATGCGATGAGCATAGGAGTTATAGGGGGGGGAAACGTATGACCTTCATCATGTAGCTGCGATCACTGAGCAAGACGGTATTAATCGAGCGAGACCTGCTCCAATGTCTTCCGATCAAGCAGGACAAAACCGTCTTTTTCCGTGCGAACAATGCCTTCCTTCGACCATCGACTCATGAGGCGGATGCAGGTCTCGATGGTGGTACCGGTCATATCCGCAAGCTCCTGGCGCGATAGCGCCAACGGCACCACCTGTCCCTCTGGCCCTGATTTTCCGACCTCATCAGCCAACTTTAGAAACAAACGAGCGAATCTTGGCTCAAGGCGCCCACCGGTTAAACTGGCGATTCGGTTCGTTAATTGAACTAATCGTTGTGTCAGACTGAGCAGTAAGCCACGCACGAGGCTTGGATGTTGTTCCAGCAGCATAAAGAATTTCTTCTGTGGCACTTGAAGTAAGGTTGCATCCTCAAGCGCTGCCGCTGACGCCGGATACGGTATCCCTCGATATGCTGCTATGGCGCCGAAGAGGTCTCCGGCCGAAAAGAGTTCCAAAATAATATCCCGTCCGGCCGGTGTGATTTTGAAGATCTTCACTCGACCAGTCACAATCAAGTAAGAGAACTCCGGGGGCGAGCCCTCTCTGAAAATCTCCTCGCCGCGTGAGAATTGTTTAACACTGGTAATCTCTCCTAAACGCTGCCGATCGACGTCTTCCAACTCTCTAAATAACGGCGCGTCGAAGATAAGGTCTTTAGCGGTTGTTGACATCTCAGCATTATAGTTCGACGCGTGAAAACGCCCAGTCGGTGAGGGTCGTGTGCAACCGTGCTCCGCTCGAAACTACATCAAAATAAGGGGTTTTTTGTCCGGAGCCAGTTCCTCATGACCATGGTCATATCGTCAGGTTGAATCTTAAGATACCTTCGGCTGTACGAAATGGCTGGAGCAGCCCACATGAGTCGCAGGCATTCGCACGCTTCATGGTGCCCTCCTGGGAACTTGCCTCAAGGGATTGAAGGACGGGCCATCCCCCTTAAGGGACCATCCTACTCGGAAGAGTTGTTTGCCGCACGAGGTTACTCGTCGCGGTGACTGCTACGCTCGGGAGGGCATCATAAAGCGTGCGAATGTTGTGAGTCGGGCCGCTTCGGTTGTTGAAGATTCGGGTTAGCGATTTTTTCTTTTACAAGATGAATAATTAGATCGTCCATAAGCGATTTGTGATGACACCCCTTGTGAAAATTAGCACAAGTTCTAAGATCGGATCTCAGTTAGGAATTCCACCCAGGAGTTCTTTTGAGCTCTTGTATGATAATACTCCCAATTTGAAAGGCAGGGTCGGCGTATGAAACATGAAATGCGAATCTTCCTCGTCCTCATGTTTACGAGTTCAATACTGCCCTCAGTTGCCGCGGCTCAAGACGCTGCAGCTGGAAATGCTGTCTACGATTCGCGATGCGTCATTTGCCATGGTGACCAAGGTGACGGCCTAGGTCTCATCGGCATCGTGCATCGAGCACAGCAATCCGGGGTGGTCGTGACCATCTATCCAAGAGATTTCACCGCGGGGGTTTTCAAATTTCGAAGCACGCCGACCGGCACTTTACCCACCGACGATGATCTTTTTCGAACAATCACCGAGGGTATCAGCCGCTCCGGCATGCCGTCGCACACCGACTTATCTGAAACGGACCGCCTAGACGTCATCGCTTACATCAAAACGTTTTCTCCGCGATGGGAACAAGATGAACCTGGCGAGCCATTCACGATCGACGCCGCGCCGTCGTACGTCGGGTCAGCGGACTCCACCGAACAAGGTGTGACGGTTTACCAGACCATGCGTTGTGCAACCTGTCACGGTGAAACGGGGCTCGGCGACGGCCCCTCGTCTGCGGAATTGGAAGACAGTTGGGGTGACCGCATTCTCCCGTTTGATTTCACCTCGGGCCCCCTCAAGGGTGGCTCTACACCGGAAATGATCTACCGCACTTTCATGACGGGTCTGGACGGGACGCCAATGCCATCGTATGAGCCAGCCATGCCCATCGAAGAAGAACGATGGCATCTCGTTTCCTACATCCTTCGTTTGATGACAGGCGAGACAGACGCACAAGATAATTAACCCGAGACCTGTATTGGAATTTAGTAGGTTTATCCCTAAAGCAAGGAGTCAGCTCATGATTTCATCCCATCCACTGACCACATGGATTGCCTTCGTCGCAGCGGGCCTCTCACTGAATTGTGGTGCGCCGCCGCCAATGAACACTTCTGAGGGTGAATCACCTTACGCTGCTCATGAAGTCGCGCCGGGTGAACTTGACGAATATTACGGTTTCCAAAGCGGAGGCCAATCAGGTGAAGTGCGTGTCATTGGTATTCCCTCAATGCGCATTTTCAAGCGCATTCCAGTGTGGAATCTTGATTCCGCCAGTGGCTGGGGCATCACGAACGAGAGCAAATCAATGATGGGAGGCAAGGTGGTCGGCGATACTCACCATGTCCATGGTTCGTATGTCGACGGCACCTATGACGGTAAGTGGCTTTTCGTCAACGACAAGGCAAATAACCGCCTTGCGCGAATTCGAATTGACCAGATGAAAGTTGATGCCACATTGGAGATTCCCCATACGCAAGGCACGCATGGGACTTTCCCTCAACGGGCACCGAAGACCGAATGGGTGATTCTAAATAGTGAATTCCGGACACCGCTCGTCAATGACGGACGCGGGGCTCTTCTTGACGAATCGACATATGGCGGCGTCCACACGATTGTCAACGCCGAGACCATGAAAGTCGTGGCTCAAGTTCAGACCAGGGTAAACCTTGACCTCGCCGCGACCGATTACAACGGCAAATTCTCCTTCGCTACCTCATACAACAGTGAGGGTGGAGCGACAATTTCCGAGATGCTCGCCAGCGACCTGGACTACCTCGTCGTTTTCAACTGGGATCGTATCAAAGAAGCCCTGGCGGGCAACGCTTACCAGACGGTTGACGGCATCCCGATTCTCGACGGAAGTGAGGGTTCGAGTCTTACCGCCTACATCCCGGTCCCGAAGAATCCGCACGGCGTCAACGTGTCTCCGGACGGAAATTACGCGGTAGTGTCCGGAAAGGTCTCGCCGACCGCTTCAGTGATCGACATCTCAAAACTTGACGATGTCTTTGCCGGAAATCTCGAACCGCGCGAGGCGGTCGTGGCGGAACCAGAAATAGGACTCGGCCCACTCCATACTACGTACGATGGCCGTGGCAACGCCTACACCTCACTTTTCATCGATAGCCAAGAGGTGAAATGGAATCTTCAGAGAGCAATTGAACTCCAGGCCAATCCCCAAGAGGGTCAAACCGCAGTGGTCGACCGTCTCGATGTTCACTACCAAGTTGGCCACACCATGGCGTCGATGGCCGAAACGAATGAAGCTGACGGGCGGTATCTGATCTCGCTCAATAAGATCTCGAAAGACCGCTTTCTCAACGTCGGCCCCCTCAAGCCGGAAAACGACCAGCTGATTGACATCTCAGGGGACAGCATGGTTCTGCTCAAGGACGAGTCGGCCTACGTCGAACCACACGACATCATTATTGTTCGACGCGACATCATCGAAGATAAAGTGCTCCATCGTGTCCGGCTCGAAGACCATCCAGAGGCGGTTACGGAGAGTTCTGTCGTGCGTGACGGAAACAAGGTAACGGTGCGTGTAACAGCGACAGCCCCGATGTACGGCTTGCAAGAGGTTGTCGTCAATGAGGGTGACGAAGTCACTTATATTGTAACAAACACCGATGAAATTCCGGATCTCTCTCACGGGTTCGCAATCTCGAACTACAACATTCAATTGATTGTTAGCCCGTTCGAGACGAAGTCGGTAACCTTCATTGCGGACAAACCAGGCGTCTATTGGATCTACTGCACGACCTTCTGTCACGCTTTACACCTTGAAATGCGCATGCGATTCGTCGTGCGTGCTCAAGGGACGTGAAATGAGTCGATTCGGGAGAGAACTACGTGAAAATTGGACGATCTGGCTCGTTATGGCTTTCGGCCTACTGGGCCAGCATCAACCTTTAGAAGCGCAGATTTCTTTCGGTCAGCAGCGGTACGAGTATGAACTCTCGAACGTGCTGCCCGGCGCATCGGTGTTCGAGCGTGTTGACCACCACTGGAAAGGTTACGCATCCGAAAGCCGGAGCCAGCTGCTTGGTTACGTCTTTCTCACCGACGACTTGGTTGACATTCCTGGGTATTCCGGCGAGACGATAAATACCCTCGTCGGAATGGACTCCCAAGGAACGATCACCGGTATCCAGATCGTTGGTCATTCTGAACCGATCGTTCTCATTGGTGTTAGTGAAGCGTCTGTGCACGAATTCACGGCCCAGTATCCAGGGATGCAGATTGCCGATCGCATTCTCATTAATAACCAACCAAAACCTGACTACGTCAGTATTGACGGTATCAGTGGAGCCACAGTAACCGCTGTTGCGGCAAATCTAACTATTCTCGAAGCGAGTCGTCTCGTCGGTCGGGCCGAGGGTGTTCTATCGGCGGCGGCCGTGCGAAAGGAACGACCCTCCTCAGAATTCGAGACGCTCAGCTGGAAGCAGCTCGTCTCTCTGGATGCCATCGGCGCTCTCACGGTAGGGCCTGACGAGTTCGTCGATAACGACCGAATCCAATCTGTGGACGTGAGGTTCGCAGTTCTGGACCCGCCGACCGTCGGCCAGAATCTTTTAGGAAAACGCTTCTTCGAGCTCGTCCAGCAGAGACAGGAACAAAACGGCGGAAGTGCGGTTTACATTGGCGGTGTGGGTGACTTGTCATTCAAAGGGGCTGGTTTCGCACGTGGAGGAATCTTCGATCGTTTCGTACTTGAACAAGCCGGCAATCTTTTCGTTTTTAGAGACCTCGACTATATCGCCTTTCCGGTGCTGACAGCCTTAGGTGCTCCAAGATTTCGCGAAGGCGGCATCTTCTTTACGGACGAAACCTTCGACCCGACTCAACCGTTCTCGTTTCGCCTAACGGTCCCCTATCGCGTGCAAGACGAGAGGCACTACGAAACATTCGTCGCTGAGCACCAGCTTCCCAGTCGATTCGTTGAATCCAATGTTCCATTCTGGGTCACTCGATGGCAAGTCTCTTGGATAGCGGTGCTCTTCACCCTGCTAATGCTTGGATTCTTGATTTTTATTTTCGCGGCACGGGGACGTCTGATTTTGCACCGTAGCATTCTGCATCGATCGGCCGCAATATTGGTCGCCGTTATATTTGGCTTGATGCTCAAAGCCCAACTGAGCACGACTCAAATCCTAACGTTGGTTAACTCGGTTCGGCGATTTGAATTTCCGACCACCACATTTCTCTCTGAGCCGCTCATCTTCATGATGTGGATCGTGACTGTGGTCACGCTCCTGATTTGGGGGCGAGGGTTTTTCTGCGGTTGGGTGTGTCCCTATGGAGCCTTGCTCGAATCGTTGCGAATCGCCTGGGAAAAGGTGGCACCAAACGAACTACGAATGAAAATCGATGGTTGGCGACCACCAGAATATTTTTCCCGTGTAAAAATTGCAATTTTTGCCATCATCTTGCTGGTGTCACTGGTGAATCTCCCAGTCGCGGAGGCACTCAACGAAATCGAACCCTTCAAGACATTCCTTCTTGGACTCACGCGACCCTGGGCGTTCGTTCTATACTTCGCGATTATCACGCTCGCGTCCGTGGTGAGCTATCGTTTTTTCTGCCGATTCCTTTGCCCGTTAGGTGGTGCACTTGCGATTACCTCAACGAGGGCGCCATTATTACCGCTGGTCCGTTACGAAACGTGTACGAGTTGCCAAATTTGCGCGAAAACGTGTGAGCCCAACGCCATTTCCTTCGAGACGGGCCGAATCAATTATCAAGAATGTCTGCAGTGCTGGAAGTGTCAGGAAACCGGCCTCAATGAGAATGTCTGTCCGGAACTCATTAAGAGAAAGATAGAGAATCGGCCGTTGCGTTTAATGGTCGCCAGCGGCCTCTTGGCCCTATTTGTTTGGCCGACTGTCATTCATGCGGAGACGCGACGAGTAAGTCCGGGAACACTCTCTGAAGCGCTGAACTCGGCTGACGCCGGTGACCTTCTCCTTCTGGAATCCGGTATTCATGAAGGGCCGCTCCACATTACTAAATCGATCACACTCCGCGGTGAGGCTGGTTCAATCATCGATGGCCTTGGGATCGGGCACATCGTTATTGTTGACGCACCCGGTGCAGCGATCGAAAACTTGACGTTGCGTAATTGCCGAGTCAGCGAAACGGTTGCCGACGCGGGAGTCTGGGTTGAAAAAACAGCCACCAAGGCGCGTGTCGCCGGCAACACCATTACAGGCTGCCGTTTTGGTGTTTGGCTTCACGGCGCCAGCCAAACCGAAGTCGCAGATAACCGTGTAATCGGACTTGAGAAACTTAGTCAGACTGAGCGCGGCGACTGTATCCATTTATGGGATGCCGACGGTGCAAGCGTGACCAATAATGAGCTTTCATATTGTCGCGATGGTGTCTACATGGAGCTCACGAGTGACGGAGACGTTGCAGGCAATCACATCACCCAGTCGAGATATGGCGTCCATTCGATGTGGTGTGATAACAGTCGATACTCCGGAAACTACACCCACGGCAATCTCGTGGGTCTTGCCCTTATGTTTGCTACACGCATCGAGGCGAAAGGCAACATCCTGCACAACAATCGCGCCCATGGCCTGCTCTGGGTGCAGGTAACACGGGGAAGCGCCGACAGCAACATCATCATCGGAAATACCAAGGGGATGTTCGTTTATAATTCCTTATACAACACCATCCGCGGGAATCTGGTAGCACGCAACAACCTTGGCAGCCATTACTGGGGTGGCTCTGAGGAAAATGTCATGCGAGATAACGCTTTCATCGAGAATGAAATTCAGGTGAAATTCGTCGCCGCTAAGGACCAAGTGTGGGACAGCAATTTCTGGAGCGACTACGGAGGTTGGGATATGGACGATGACGGCCGAGGTGAAGTTCCGTATCGTTCTAACACTTTAGTGGATGCGCTGCTCTGGAACTACCCTCTCTCAAAGCTGTTACTGGCAAGCCCAGCGTTTCAGGTTTTGGCAGTTGCCGAGCGTGAGTTCCCCGTCATCACTGTGCCAAAAGTTACAGATCTGTCACCACAAATGTCTCCGTCGATGACGAATTGGAAAGCTCTACTGGATCACTATCCAGCTCAGCCGTCGCAATACTACTTGGAGATGGAAAAACTTCCCCATGTCCCTGGGAGCCACCACTGATGTATTGCCTAGAAGGAATTTCAAAGCGATTCGACGAGATTGAAGCTCTCACGGCCCTCGATCTCGAAATCAATGATGGAGAGTGGCTCGGCATCGTTGGGCGAAACGGCTCCGGCAAGACGACTCTGCTACGCATGCTCGTTGGCCTCTCTTGGCCGACCACTGGAAGAGTGCTCTTCAATGGAACAGAGCCGTCTGCTGAAGACTGGCGCGCAATACGCCATTCGCTCGGTTTCATGCCAGAACGCATTGCGTTCTTCGAGAACCTGACAGGAGATCGGATGCTTCGCTATTTCGCTCGCCTCAAGGGTGTAGCCGAAGCCGAAGTTGGCCCCCTGCTGGAACGAGTAGGGCTTGGCAATGCAGCGAAACGAAAGCTTGGCGGTTATTCCAAGGGAATGCTTCAGCGCCTCAATTTTGCTCAAGCGCTTCTAGGGAACCCGCGATTACTTATTGTGGATGAGCCAATTGAAGGTCTGGATGTCCAGGGTGTTCGAGAGTTTTTCGAAATATTGAAGAGCGATCAAGACCGTACCGTTGTCATCTCCTCACATCGCCTGTCATTGTTCTCACGATATATGGACCGCGTCTGTGTTTTAAGTAATGGAAGCGTCAAGGCGATCGGCACCGAAGACGACCTCCACAAGAAACTTCAGCTTCCAGTACGCGTTGTACTCCATCCTGCAGTCGCTTCCAACGGAGAGGTGGTCAAGGCGCTACAAGCACTCGGTTCCGCATCGATCGTCAGTCAGAATGGAAGAGTGATCGTGAAAGTGTCTCAACAGCAAAAAGTCCAGTTTCTCGCCGATTTGGCGAGCCTTGATGCCATAGTCCAAGACGTTCGCATCGAGGAACCTTCACTTGAGGAGGTGCTGCTTGAAACGAGTTGACGCTGTTTGGACAATCGCTCGAGAAGAACTCGCAGGTCGTGTCCGCAATCGCTGGATCTGGACGGTGAGTGTCCTCGTGCTGATTACGTCCCTTACTGTTGCTTTTCTGGGTTCGGTATCGGTCGGGGTCATTGGTGCACGCGGGTCAGAAGTCGTCATGGCGAGCCTTCTAAATCTAGCTGTCTACTTGGTCCCACTCCTTGCTCTCGTCATGGGTGCTGGCGTTATCATTGACGAGAAACAGCGCGGGATCTTAGATGTGTTTCTCGTCTGTCCCGTGTCATCAGCCGAGTACTTTCTCGGAAAGTTTGTCGGGTATGTGTGGGCCTTGTCGATTGCCCTCTTGGCAAGTTTCGTGCCCACAGGCATTCTTCTAGTAGTGACGACTGCAATTAATCCCACAGAATATCTGCTGTTGCTCCTACTTGTCCTTTCGTTAGGAGTCGTCTTTCTCGCGATCTCTTTTTTCATCTCGATTCTTTCCCGCGATCACGCTCGAGGTGTCGGCTTGTCCATCCTCGTGTGGGTTCTGTCTGTCTTTGTGTACGACTTGGCACTCGTTGGAGGCCTAGTGCTCTACCAAGGCGAGATCTCCCCTACAGTCTTTGGGGCGATCTTATTGCTGAATCCAATAGACATCTTTCGCTTGCTTGCACTCTCTTGGGTAGGTAGCGCTGCCTCGCCTCTTGGCTTAGGCACGGTGGCGCAGCCTTTTCCAGTTGAGATACTCGCAGGCTTCTTAGTCCTATGGGGCATCGTGCCGCTGTGGCTGAGCCACCGTCTATTTCAGACCCGTCTAGTTAAGGATAGATTGTTATGACTCCAAACATGCTCAAAGCTCTTCGCACGTTGTTCTTCTTTCTCATTTTTCTCGCCACAGGTCTGGGAACAAGCCTTGGCGGAGACCTTAAAGGCCGCATCTCACTCCCTCGCGGTTCAGGACCTACTATCGTATTCGTACAGGGTGTCAGAAGTGAGGCGCTTCCCAAACAAGACACCGTCATTACCCACCTCGTTGGCGGAGAATTCACCCCATCTGTCGCGATCGCCTATGTTGGAAATCAGTTCATTTTCAAAAATGAGGATGACGCATTACATACGACGCATCTTTATCTCCATTTGGCCTACCAAAAAGAAGTGTCGGGGCGACCCATCAAGAACGGTGCAACGCTCTACAACATCGCTCTACCGAAACCTGGAATGGAAGTGAGCCGGCCAGTTAAGCCTTATTTTCGATTCAGTGCTGACACTGGAGTCATCGATGTCCGCTGTAATTCTCATCCAACAGAATCCGCGACGGTCCTTGTGTTCGATCACCCTTTTGTAACGGTTGCTGATTCAGATGGTGCTTTTAATATTTCAGGAGTGCCGGCAGGAACGCATGAGGTCTGGATTTGGCAAGATGGAGGTGCCTCAATATGGAAATCGATCGAGGTGTCAGACTCATGATGACCCGCCTTGCAATCACCCTCGCGTTGATCGTTACGGTGCAAGCCGAGGGATTGCCACGCTTCACGTTTACGAATTATGACGGTCAAGTTGTCTCTAATCATACTCTTGTTGGCAAAGTCACAGTCGTTGTGCCTACCTACGCGAAATGCGTGTTTGCATGCCCCATGATCACTTCACGGTTGATCGAACTGGATGGAAAACTGCAGAACCCGGAAACCATTCAGTATCTTCATGTCTCCATTCAACCCGAAGAAGACACCACGGAAGAAATATTGAGTCACTTCAGCGACCATGCGATCGAAGCAAATCAAGATTCACGATGGTTGTTTGCAAATGGCCCCAAGAAACAGATCGAGAACTTTCTTGCAGAGATCGGAATTGAAATTACTCGCACCACAGTCGACCAGGGAGTCCTAATCGAACACACAACTCGAGTTTATGTGGTGGATCAAGACGGTGCGATAGCTGCCGTTTTTGGAACCTATTACTGGGATGATGAGGAGATGGAAAGTGTCCTTCAACGCCTATCTGTCAAGACCTGAGCGTCGCGAGTTTCTTCGCGTGACTGCCCTAAGCAGTGCATCACTCGTCACTTCAAGTTATTGTCCACTGCTTGAAGGCGCAAGCACTCCGAATATAGCCGGCTGCCGCCTTATGGAATTCGATGTGAGTTACACCACCGAAATCAGCAGTCTTCCCCGTGATGCCAAAGTATTCAGTGTCTGGATGCCGTTACCTTCCACTGATCATGCACAAGACATCTCCAACGTGCAGATTGAAAGCAGCTTGTCATACGACGTGACCCAAACTGAAGCTTTTTTCTCTGACACATTGCACGTTCATGCCAAAGCTTCACAAGCTCCTTGTAAGATCGAAGCGCGTTATCATATCGCTCGCTCACGAGTTGGAGTTCACGCGGAAGCCGTAAATATGCGGGACCTCGCCAATTACCTGCAAACCACTAGGACGGTTCGCATGACTCCTGATATTGAAGATTTTGCAACCCGCATCATTGGTGAGGCAAGTCATCCATTAGAGATTGGTCGCCGCGTTTTTAGAGGAATTCAATCTTTACTCACTTACGATAATACTATTCCTGGCTGTGGCACTGGAGATACTGCGTGGATCATGAAGCATCACCGAGGCAAGTGTGATGACTACCACGCACTGTTTATGGCCATCATGGTTTCTCGTGGAATACCCGTCAGATGGGAACAGGGGTTTCCACTCCCGTTCCCAGATGAAACAACAAATACTGGCGGCCAAATTGAGGGCGATTGTACCGGCTCGCACTGCTGGGTGAGTTTCTATGTTCCGGAGTACGGATGGGTGCCTGTCGATGTTTCTGAGGCAGACAAGACGCCTTTTGCTGGAGATTTCTATTTCGGCAACCTCACGCCAAATCGATTCCAAGTTTCAACTGGGCGTTCGGTCGTATTGAACCCTAAGCAAGGAGGCGATCCTTTGCCGAGTTTTGCGTTTTCGTATGCCGAAGCAGACGGAATACCACTTGTGTACCTTGTTAATTACCAAAACATTATTAGTTACAGTGTCACCAATGTGGAGTTCTCTTGATAATTGAGATTTGGGGCGGCAAGTCGATAAATCGCATAAGACGGCACGCTAGGAGAACGAAAAATGAAAAAACTTAATTGCAAGGCGACGGCTGTGACCGTTGGCCTATTCCTGGGAGGATGGATTTTTTTGGTACATATTTCAAACTTAACCTGGCCTGGCTACGGACAAGCGGCCCTCGATGTCATCGCTTCGATTTATCCTGGCTATCATCCAACTGCTAGTTTTGCTCAAGTCCTTATCGGCACCCTATACGGACTGTTGGACGGCGCAGTCGGCGGAGCCCTTTTCGCCTGGCTCTATAACTTGTGGGCCGATAAATTTGCAGGATGCATTCACTGCTCTCATGGTGCCGAGTGATTATGGTTCGATCTCTCCACCATTTACGCCTATTGCTGAGTTCAAGCCAACAATGACAATGGAAATGAAAAAAGTCTGTCTGATTGCGATCTGCGGAATGATGACTCTTGCTATCACCAGAGACGCCACGCCTCAATCAGTAGCTGAGGTTGGACAAACTCCTCCACCGTTTTCACTTTCTGATGAATTTCAGGATCTGCATAGACTAGAGGATTACCTAGGAAAACCGATTATCCTCTACTTTACCCACAACATGTGCCATTACTGCACGCAAGTGATTGCATTTCTAAAACGTGCACAAACGAGATACCAAGGCACCGATCTTGTGATTTTGACTATCAATGTTTGGGCAGACGAAGGCGAATTAATTAAACGCTATAAGGAAGCATACGACCTTCCGTTCCCTATGCTGGCTGGCAAGAATCTGAACTTGCTACGAGATTACGAAGTCAATTATGTGCCGATAATTGTCTTCATTAATCGCGAAGGATTGGTTCAACGACTTTATCATCACTACATACTGGAAACAGACTTCTTAAAAAGTGCGTCGGCCATCGTCGAGGGCAAATAATGGTGAACCCGCGCTCGACAGGTGCCCTCCCTGGCCACCCGTCTTTTTCAATCGATTGACTTGAATCCACTATTCATTTTGTAGAATCCACGCCACACCTGAACCGGTGCCGTAGGCAACAAGAGCTACCAGGCTTCCAAGGCAAAGCATGATTGTTCCGCTGATCCACCAGCGACCAGCAGTCACGACCGTTTGAGCCGCGCCGATTCCAAATTGGACAGCCAGGGCACAGACGATCGCCACTCCAAAGCGGTCTGATAAATCAGGGACGAGATAGGGTACAAGTGGAACTATGCCGGCGCCGATGAAGGCCAGCATGGTGGCGAGTCCATGACGTATTGGCTGGGATTCTACCTCGGGTTGATGTTGACGCTCTAATGCACTTTCACGGGCCCGAATACTGAGGTAATTGCCGACACCCATTGCGAGCCCATCCGCAAGAAGATTTGCGAGGCCCACAATGACCACTGCTCGAGCCGACAAAGCTCCACCGGTAATACCAGCCACGACCGCAAAGGTGGTCAGAACTCCATCAGTTCCTCCATAAACCAAGTCAGCAACGTAATGTTGCAACAACCCATAAGCGTCCTTCGGTTCTTTATGCAGACAGAGACGTTTCGGGTTCGGGTGTAGAGTTGTCACGAATATTCTTCTCTTGCTTGAAGATGCAAGACATTGTTGTCAAGTCTTAATTCAAGTTGTATGACATTCGTCATAGGAAATTCGAAGATCGCTGGACATGCTTTTCGTTAGTTGAATTTTTTTCACCAATTCAATAACCTACCGGAACTCTTCATATGACCACAGCACTACATCCCAAAGGCACAAACGCCAAAATACTTTTAACCTCGGTCTTTGGTCCGTTTGGGCAGGATGATGAATACGGAAGCCGGGCAATTAATCCAATGGAGCTGTACCACAATCAAGTGACGAGAGAGCAAGGGCCATTTTCATTACGAATGCATCATCGGTCATGGGGGCTAATGCTCATCCAGGAAAATCTTTCAGCGTCTTCGACACTTCTTGATTTTCCTGATCGCGCTCGCTTCATACAGGAGATAAGAATCAAAGACTATGACATTGTAGGGATCTCTGGAATTATCGTGAATGTGGGAAAAGTCCAGGAATTATGCCGCTTGGTGCGCTTACACTCACCAACTTCAACCATCGTGGTTGGCGGACATGTTGCTGCCATTCCAGGTGTTGAACAGTTGCTTGATGCCGATCATATTGTGAAGGGTGAAGGCGTTCGTTGGTTTCGGGGTTTCCTCGGCGAACCACTTAATCGCCCTATTAAGCATCCCGTAATTCCGTCGTCTTTTGGATTTCGCATTATGGGTATTAGAGCACCAGCTGGCGGCGGTAATCGCGCAGCGACGATTATCCCTTCAGTCGGTTGTCCCATGGGCTGTGATTTTTGCACCACTTCAGATTTTTTTGGTGGAAAAGGTAAATTTGTAAACTTCTACCAACGCGGGAAAGAAGTGTTTCAAGTAATGTGTGAAGCCGAAGACCAGTTGGGCGTTTCATCTTTCTTTATTATGGATGAAAACTTTCTTCTGTATAAGAAGCGGGCCCTTGAATTACATCAGCATATGAAGACGCATGGCAAAGCCTGGTCTCTGTATGTGTTTTCGTCAGCCAACGCTATAGCAAAATACTCAATGCGTGAGCTTATCGATCTTGGGATACGCTGGATTTGGCTGGGATTAGAGTCACCAAATAGTGACTATAAGAAATTAAAGGGCATAGATACGCAAAAACTGACGAAGGAACTGCAAGAGCATGGAATTTCGGTGCTTGGATCAACGATTGTCGGTCTCCCCCATCATACTCCCGAGAATATTTCCCAAGAACTTTCGCATGCAATAGACCACGACGTCGATTTTCACCAGTTCATGTTATATACGCCGATGCCTGGGACGCAGCTCTATATCAGAATGAAAAAAGAAGACCGCATCCTAGACAATCTCAATCTTGCCGACATTCACGGCCAAGACAAATTCAATTTTCAACACCCAGCTATTTCTCGTGAAGCCTCAAAAGAGATCCTTGATGACGCATTCCGACGTGATTACGATTGTAATGGTCCAAGTCTGTACCGTTTAATCCGCACGAAGTTCAATGGCTGGGTGCGGTATCATGATGATGCGGACCCGCGTATCCGAGCAATGGAAGCTATCCAAAAACGAGGGTTCTATGGCTTCGGCATCGCTCTGTGGGTAATGGAACACTATCTGCGGTCTTCACACCCTTCAGTTAGCCAACAGATCCGTGCACTTCGCTTGGACGTCGAGCGTGAAATGGGCGGTTTCAGGGCATTGATTAACAAGGCCCTTGGACCGATACTGTTGTGGATAGCTCAACGAGAGGGGCGACGCTTTCCGAAAGGTCGCCGCCTTGAACCACGCACCTTCCTGAATCGAGTCCAGTCAGAAAGCCAATAGCGTTCTTATTCCAAACTGCCGAAACACATTCTTCATTTGTCACAGGAGGAGACGTAAAAAGCCCTAATGCTATTAGAGGTGTCAGAGGGTTGACACTCCCTGTGGAGCCAGCAACTCCAGAGTTCCATGACCACCATCCCCACGCAGAGGCCGACCGAGAACACCAGGCCCAAGAGCAGCAGGACACTCAGCGTCATCGCCGCCCCCGCAGTCCGTCGAGGGCGAGGCCAACAACCCACACCATGCCAATGAGCAGGAGCGTAGCTATTAGAAAAAGGGCGGCAGCGAGGTGGTCAGTCATGCGTTCCTCACGCGACTAAGTTCGCTCCGCAGCCATGCGATAAACTTTGTGGCCGATGACTTGCCCCCGACGTGGAACTGGATAGGCGTCTCCAACGCCCACAGGTCACAAGGTGGACCCGGCCTCGTACAGAGTGGTCATCTTCCAGCCGTAGATGGATGCCGATAGAGAAGGGACGACCCCTTTCTCTATCGCCACGATTTATGGTGACTCAAGCCGCGACTTCTAACCTTCGCCTTGGGTCATACTCCTAGCACTTTCACCAACACTATACTTGTGGTGCCATGTTGATGAGGCTCCTCCACCCATTCGACTAACCGCGACGTCCAATACATAGGGTTTTCCGTCACGCGTAGCTGCTAAACCACGCTTAAGAGCCGCAGATATGTCAGACGGTGAGGTTACTCGTTCACCACTCACCCCTTGCGCTTCGGCTAGCTTCGCAAAATCAATATCCGGATCGCCTAAGTAGGCTCCGTGAAATTGATCAGCGTCTACCATTCGTCCTTGGTAACGATAATAGGCACTTCGAACCATTTGGTAATTCTTGTTATTCCAAACAATGGTTAAGACAGGAATCTCATAACGTCCCATGGTCCAGAAACCAGATGAGGAATACATAACGGCTCCATCGCCGATATTCAATATTACCTGTCTTCCTGGTGCGGCAATTTGTGCTCCAGCCGCAGCTCCCACACCCCAACCGAGTGAACCTGCCTTTGTCAACAGAAGCTTCTCGTTGTCTCGATAACCGTAGTTGTGAAAATTTTGTCGACCAGTGAAATTCTCTTCAACAATTATCGCATTCAGATCGGCAGCTTGAGCAATCTCGTAATCTAGGCGATCTGGATGGATCGCTGAATTATCAAAATTTCTTCGCGCTGCCTGTTTAACAGCATTTGTACGGCGAAGAACAGCCGGCTCGATTACGCCAAGACGCTCTTGACGAATCCGAGAAAGTCGTTCACCTGTCGCCATTGATTTCACAGAATCAATTAACGAGCGGATTGTTTCACCACAGTCCGCAACAATTGCAAGGTCCAATGGCTGCGTGCGACCCATATCATTGGTGTCCATGCCGATCGCAACGTATTGGCCGCCAGCCGCAGTGATCGGTTCATCAGGAATACTCGACCCTCCTGGATCACGTGCACCACACTGAATCATTAAATCCGAGCGACCATTTTCATATGCCTGATTTCGACCGAAGCTTCCCGCGACATACTGGGAATGACTGGTGGGAAAATTTTGAAACGCGCGTTTACTCGAGGAGACTGCCATGCCCAGAAGTTCGGCTAACTCGACGGCGTCAGCCTGTGCGCCACTCTTCCACACTTCATCTCCGAATCGAATTATTGGTCGTTTCGCTTCAATCAACAAGCGACTCAAGGCCTCAACCTTGTCGGCTGCTGGGCGAGGTTTCGGGTCGTACATGAACTTTTCGCCAGGCCAAATCCGCCCAGACACCCGTTCCCTTAAGCCGTTGCTCGAGTAGGCCACGTAGACCGGGCCGCCCGGCGCCGTTGAAGCCACCTTGTAGGCGCGGCGAATCGCGGCTGCTCCGGACGCGCCCTCACGCACTTCCCAGGAAATCTTTGTGAATTGTTTTGGGATATCCGCTTGAGTGAATCCAGGGCGGGGCGCCAAGCCCATGTTGTCACTGAAGATCGTGGTGTCGCTCATCCCAGCAGTCACCACCAACGCTGAGCCGTGGAAGTGCGAGTTGTACAACTGCCCGCCGGCTTGGGCCGTGCCCACCGCTGCGTGGATGTTCACGAATGCCGGCTTCTGCGTGACCTTGTGGTATCCATCGGCCATGGCGATGACGATGCCCTCGTGGAGGCCCATGATGAGTTGGAGGTCTGGCCGGTCGGTTAGGGCATCGAAAAAGGCTGTTTCCATCGAGCCAGGGTTGCTAAAGATGAACTTGGTGCCAGCTGCGCGGACTTGCTCCATCAGCAAATCACCGCCACTTCCCGTTTGATTGTAAAACGTCGGATCGTCGGGAGCTTCTTGGTTGTCCACGTTGGCTGCTTCAATCATCGACTGCGCGGCGCTAGCCGTCAGACCTGTGGCAATAAGTCGTTGGAAAAAATTTCGGCGCGACAGATGCCCGTCAAAGTATTCTTTTAATAGATTTTGCATAATTATTGCCCAGATCTTCTAACCATTCCGTCAGAGTTATTTGAATGAGAAACCACCACTTTTCCACCTCAAGAACCCTAACGGATAAGCCTAGGCGATTCGTATGACGACGATCATACGAAAGCGATAAGAACAGTAGGGTTTCTACGCGAGTAAAGCGTGCCGCTGTCTTTTTGGGGGGAGGGGAGGGGGGGGGGATCAACAACTGAGCCACATCATTGCACTTCTAAATGCTTTATGATTTCTAATTAGAATAGATTGTGTTTGGCGAGAGGCAATGTGGACTGTCACTACAGCCGATGTTGCATAACTAAGGATTCGACGTTTATGTCGCTCTTCGATCGATTCATTTCCTCAACCCTCCCATTTATTCCAAAGCAAGTTGTTCGTGCTATTGCAAACCCGTACATTGCCGGTGAGACGATCGACCATCTTTTGACGGTTATCGAGCAATTAAATGCAGATGGATACATTGCTGCAGCCGGCATGCTCGGCGAGTTTATCGAGGATCGCACTGCGGCGACTGAGGTTGTGGGCGAATACGAAAAGATACTCGCTGCGATTCAGCAACAACGGTTAGATAGCAATATCCATGTCAAGCCGACTCACCTCGGCTTGAAGCTCGACAAAGAATTCTGCTATCAGAACATACGAGTACTGGTGCAAGCCGCCCGTGCGCGCAAGATGTTCTTGCGAATCGACACGGAAGATTCGAGTTGTGTCGACGACACGTTAGATATTCATGCGAGGCTGCGTGAGGAGTTCGATAATGTCGGCGCTGTGGTGCAGGCTAATTTGCGGCGCAGTCCATCCATTGTTCGAGGGTTGTCGAAGATCAAGGCCAATGTCCGTTTGTGTAAGGGTGCGTATATCGAGCCAGCCGCAATTGCGTACCAAGAGCGTAAGGCCATTCAAGACAACTACACGTCGTTGTTGGAGGAACTACTTAGCACCGGCTGCTATGTCGGCATCGCTACCCACGATGAAACACTTGTTCGGGAAGCCTTCCGGATCATCGATCGCTTAGGCTTAGACCCCTCTCAATATGAGTTTCAGATGCTTTTGGGCGTGGGAACATCACTGCGCCGGAGCATTCTTGAGGCAGGACATCGATTACGTGTTGCTGTGCCATTTGGCCCTGAGTGGTACCCGTATTCGATACGTCGCCTTCGAAGCAATCCCATGATCGCGAGGCACGTGCTGAAAGCAATGCTGAGTCGAGAGCGGTGGGCGTGAGTAACTTTTTCTGTCAGTTGTGCGTCCCTGTGACTAGCTCTGAAACTTTTTGTCAATAAAGACAAGCCCTGACCAAGGGACGGTGCGCGGTCACGCACCGTCTTCTTTTTGCAGTTTACTTAGATGGAAACTGTGGGAGTGGAAATAACTTAAGTGAGCGCACTTTGAAGACACGCTGGTAGCGTGAATGTGGTTTCGGTAACGGAGAAGGCAGTCAGTCAGGCCGCCTTACTTCGAACGCGATGTCGGATGCGTTGGGCTGTGAAGGCTCCAAGCTGCTCAATGGTATGAAGCCTCACCACGGCATTGTGCGAGTCGTGTACTGTCTACCCACCTCAGCCGCCTTCTCATTGGCCGCGCCAATCATCACACCCTCATCGATCATCGCTTCGACATCATCGGGCCGCACAACATTCAGAAACGAGATGCCGGCGGCCTTTGTTGCGGCAAGCACCCGAGTCCGAGCATCGGCGAGCACCTTCGGCCAAGTGCCATCGGCGTTACGCGATAAACCGAACGACATGCTCATGTCACCGGGTCCCCACTCCGCAAACCCCAGTCCAGGTACCTTGGTGGTCACCTCGGCGTACTCAAGCGCATGACGATCCTCGATCTTGACCCCAAGCAGAATTTCACCCTCCGGATTGAGTGGCCAAGGATCGGCGACGCGCAGGTACTCGGCCGGCGAAATACCCCAGACCCGCGCCGGGTGACCCGCTGCACCGCTTCCCCGTAACCCTTCTTCAAGGCCATTACCCACCGCCTGAGCGTGCATTGGAAACCGTGCGGCCTGGACGAAGGCACGCACCGCCTCTGGTGAGCGTGCATGAACGAGAAGGACGCCGTGTACACCGGCCGAGAGTACCTGCTCAACCATCCAGGCGTTTGCCCGAACCGTTGACGCATCAACACCGGCCACGGGCAGTACACAGATGACGGCTGGCGTCCGATGACCACTCTTCGTCGGTCCACCATCTGCTAGACCGCGCATGAACTCGGTCAACTCGGACACGTTGAATGCACTGTGCTCAAGGTTATAGGTGATGTAGTCGGCCCAGGTCTTGGCCAATTCCATGCCTTCATCGTACCCGCCACCACTAATCTGCGTGTAATAGATCGGCTGCCCTCGCTCAAGCAGCTCGATTGCCTTGTTGATCCGTGTCGGCGCCGCTGGCGCTACCGCCAACTGCGAACCGGACAGCCAGACGTACACGCCAGTAATGAGGAGTAGCGAAAAGGTCCCGACCCTTGTCACGTGCAGCATGGAGAATCTCCTTGGGTAGCACCATGAATTCTACCGCTGGCTGGGGGCGGGTTCAACACCGAGAGTCCGCAGCTAGCACCAGCGACCCAAAAGCGATAAGGTCGCCTATTTTCTACGGTATAAATTGCTTTCGAAAGTCTAAGACTCCGCCTTGAATGTTCCCGGTTTGTGTCGAGCAGTGCTTTACCAAGCACGTGGGCGGAGGTCATCAACGTCCCTCTTCCCAAATCCCCCTCTGAGCCATGAGGGCCTCTATCTCGTCAGGCTCAATTGGGGAGTGTTCGGTGAGCCACTCGTGCCCATCCTCTGTCACAAGGATTACGTCCTCGAATCGAATCGAAAAGTCCTCTTGAGTTACTCTCCACTCGATGACGAAACACATACCTGGCTCCCAAGGAATGTCGTAGAAACCCACATCGTGAATCTCCATCCCAACGAAATGTGAGATACCGTAGGTTCCTGTCACATCACCCAATCCCGCCTCGGTCATGAGCCTATCCTTCAGCGCTTGGCTTTCGGTGAATGTCCCACCTGGCTTCACCGCAGCGATGGTCTGTTTTTGGATGCGCGTCACAATTTCGGCGACGCGTCGTTGCTCTGGGGTATACCTACCGCTCACCGGAATGGTACGGCCGAAGTCCGAAGTGTAGTGAGCATACTCAGCTCCGATGTCGTAGCTGATCATCTGGCCATTACTCACGGGCCAGGGCCCGAGCCGAGGACGGATCCCGATTGGCCAGTCCCGGCCTCCGCTCCGCACTGGCACACCCGGACCAGAGGGAGTAACGTTGGTCCGAAACGAGGGCACTGCGTGTTCGTACTCGAAGGTGAAGTTCACGATAGCGGCGATCTGCTGTGTGGTCATCTCCTCTCGGACTGCCTTGGCCGACTCCATAAACGCTTGAACCGTGATGTCCGAGGCTTTCCTGAGAAGTTCAATCCCAGCTTCGTCGTGGATCATCCGCAGGCGGTTCAAGATGTCCGATGCGTCTTTCACCTGCACCTCCGGCGAGAAGTATCGGAGCCGGTTCGCAATATCGAGCCGCTCTGGAGGCGTCGCTGCTAGGTTCAGGAAACGCTGGTAATTGAAGTAGATATTCTTCTCTTCGCCTAGGGCCCGCGATAGGTCAGTCGCAACTGGCTTGACACCACGTTGATGGGTCCGAAGGAGGGAATAATCAGTGATTCCGTCGGACAGGTGCTCCATAAAAAGCGCGTAAGGATACACATGGGCCATACCTGTCTTCTCCTGAATTCCGTCCAGGTCCTGGGAGGTGTAAAGAATCTCTCGGTAGGTCTCGGCGTCAGGAGCTAACACCAGAGCTGACTCCCAAGCATCGGTCCCTTCCAACCCCGTCAGATAGATGAAGTCGTGGAGGTCCGAATGGTCCACGAAGAACTCGTAGATCCGTTCCTGGTCCTTATGAGCAGCTACGATGACGGCAATACCACCATCCATGGCTTCAAGGAATTTTTCCCGGCGTTGTCGGTGAGTTTCTTTATCCGGGGGTTCATAAGCCCGTTGGGCCTCCAGCGAAGTCGCCACCACCAAGGTCAGGGCTAGAATCAAAAGTAGGGGCCTTCTTCTCATGGTCAGTTCCTTATCCTTCAGCGGATCACGTACCACTCAGTCTGGTACGGCCGAAAATAAATGTAGCCACTCGTAGTTAGATAAGCGTCGTCTTCCATGGGTATCGTCACCGTACCACCGTCATATTCCGGTACAGCAGTGGTCGCACTGAATTCAATGGAACGGTAGGCACCGTCGCGGAGGTAAGAATCTCCTTCGGGTGACGTTGAGCCACTATAGCCATAGGTCGGAGAGGACAGGTCCATGTCACGGGCATTGATAGACGGTCCTAGGGCATGACCGTGATAGCCGATGGCGTGAGAGTAAAGGCTCGGCAGGAAATCCACTCCTTCGAGCTTTCTCGTTATAGCCAACGTAGCCTCCCAACCAGTCATTCCAGGCCGAGATTCCGACGCGAACGCTTCATGTACGAGGTTTGCGTTGCTGAGTGCAATCCGGAGGCCCTGCGGCACAGTCTGTTCGCCTTCGCGCAAGATGTAGGCCACTTTCTGCCAATCACTGGCGAAGCCTAGATAATCAAAGCCGCAGTCCAAATGTATGATGTCTCCCCGCTGAAAAATGAGATCGTCCGGGGCGGGATGCGAGTACGGAATCATGGTGCCGGTTTCCGGATCGAAACGCTGGACCGCTACGTGGATCTCGAACCAGGGCTTGCCACCCACACCTAACTTGGCCACCGACTCTTCAAAGAACCATTTAATGTCCACTGCCCGCGTCACACCAAGGGTAATGACCTCGTTCGACAGAGCCGTCTGCGCAATCACGTCGGTGGCCAGCACCAAAGACCGGTAAGGTTCAAGCTCACTTGCGAGTCGAGTATCAAACACATCCTCAATCAAACCGGCGGCCGAAACGAATCTTGATTCGGCCTCACGACCCATCGTCTCCACCAAGAATTTGTAGCTGTCGTGAGTAATGGTGCTGTCATGACCGCGGGCCCCACCCATATTCAACCCGATGGTTGCAGGCTCGTAGCGCTCCCACAGTGTCAGTAGGCCAGCACGAGTGTCCTGGATGTTTCGAGCATTTCGCGAGACTGGCAGGGGCTCAAAAAATCGACGGTAATCCGCAGTCGGCCTCCAGTAGTCCGAGTAGCTCGCGAGCCCATCTTCTCCGGCATCTACAAACACCATCACGTCTCGACGGCGCGTGTAGTGAAGTGGCGGCGCGACATACTGGGTCACGGGGTCAGGGTGGAATTCCTCGCTCACCACGATCCACATCTCGATTTCGTGCTCCCGCATCATGTCAAGGAGCATCGCGCGCTTCTGCTCGAGCCAGTCAAGGCGTAGCTCATACTGATCGCGTATCCCGAGCAACTCAGGCATCGCCGGAATCACGCGCCCATCAAACAGTTCAACCGGGTCGCTACCAGTGTCCGTGTGTGTGCGTTGGTGGGGTTCCTGCGGCGTGCACGAGGCTATGCTCAGCACAACAATAGCGCTCGCGGCAAGGCCGATGTGACGTCTATTCCAACCAGTCATGCGATTCCTCCGACGCCTATTTATCTAGAGTCGTGCATTCTACCGCCGGCCGGTAGGCGGGTTCAACGATCGGGTTCACGCTTCAGGCGGATGGCCCGATGCCCCACACAGCGGGGGTGACTGGACGTAAAACGAGGTGTGCAGCATAATCACGCTACGATGTCGATGCAACACGTCGGGATTACGGTCCGGTCCCAAGCCGATGGAGAAGACTGATGAAAGCGAAACCATTCCTCGCGGTGACCCTGTTGGCGCTTATCCTAGCTCTGGCCGCTAGTGAAGCTCTCGTACGTGAGAAGGCAGAGACTATGCAAGGCAGCATGGTCGAGGTGCCCTTGTTCGAAGTTGACCCCTTTTGGCCCAAGCCACTACCGAACCACTGGCTCCTGGGTAACGCCATCGGCGTCGGAATCGATTCGCGGGATCACGTTTTCATCGTGCACCGACGGCAGAGTCTGAATCCCGGCAACGAGGGGAATGTTGGAGAGGGCCAACCGGACGCTGAGTGCTGTGAGGCGGCTCCTAATGTCCTCGAATTCGACCCTGAGGGCAACCTCGTTGGCTCCTTTGGTGGCCCGAGTAACAACGATGATTACACGTGGCCCGCCTCTAACCATGGTCTGCAGGTGGACCCGAAAGATAACATCTGGATCGGAGGGAACGGCCAAGGCGACTCCCATGTCCTGAAGTTTACTCGGGACGGCCGTTTTTTGATGCAAGTGGGCGAGCCTGGACAGGGTGTGGATTCCAACAGCAATACCCACTTCTCAAGGGTCACGAAAGTCTCTTTCGACCAGAACGGGGATGAAGCCTTCATAGGGGACGGTTACGGCAATAAGCGGGTTGTGGTGGTGGACTCCGATAGCGGTGAGTTCCTTCGCTACTGGGGCGCTTATGGAAACCGGCCGGACGATGCGGACCTGGGCGCGTTCGATCCTGATGCACCGCCGGCGCAGCAGTTCCGTGGGCCCGTCCATTGCGCCGAACCCTCCAATGACGGTCTGGTCTACGTCTGCGACCGAACGTCGAACCGGGTGCAAGTCTTCGAACAGGATGGAACCTACGTCAACGAAATTTTTGTCGAGCCCCGGACCCGTAGTGCTGGCTCTACGTGGGAGATTGCCTTTTCACCTGATGAGGAGCAGCGCTTTATGTATCTGGCCGACGGTTTGAACCGGAAGATCCATGTGCTGGATCGGAAAGCCCTTGAGGTGCTGTACTCCTTCGGGGACGGCGGCCGGCAACCCGGGCAGTTCTACGGCGTGCACAGTATTGAGACTGATTCCAAGGGAAACATTTACACCACCGAGACTTGGGAAGGAAAGCGTCTCCAGAAGTTCGTTTACCGTGGGATGGGTAGGGTCGAAAAGGGGTCGAATCTCGCTGAACTCTGGCCCACTCAGGACTGAGTGACGCCTACTGCAAGGCTAATGCTACTAAGTCCTAACGCCGATAACGTTTGGCGTGGATGTTCTGAGGCTTGCTGACCTTATCAGTGAGGCGTTTGCCTACATCGCTACTCTCTGGCGAAAACAGGGCAGCTATCTTGCGAGCCGTCCGTTTATAGGGGAACGCGTGAGTGATGCGTGGCTGGCACGTCATCGTGACGAGTGAACCAGAGGTTCATGGCGTAAGGGTTTTCCGAGCCTTTAGCCAGTAAAGGCACCTTTGAGTCTCGCGAACCAGCCCTCGCTCCCACCTGACACCTTATACACCTCAGTCCCCTCTCGGACACGCTGCCCGACACGAATTCCTACCTCGGTTCTAGCGGATGCGGTTTCGACAGCAGCATGGTCAACCTGCATCGACTTGACCTCCTGCTGAAAGTCAGCTCCGTGACCAAGGAATCGTAACCTATCCCCTATCGTGACGCGCCCAGTAAGCGCAACGATACCGACTCGAGGCTTACCAAAGTAATGCGTAATCGTTCCAATCTGACGCTCAGCCATAACATCACTCCTTTGTTGCAGTCGCCCACCGGGCAGGCGTGACTGCGCGGTCAGCAAACACTGCAGTAGGGACGGTCATTTCCGACTTGTTATTACGGTTACTGCGGGGAAGTCCCCTACCCTCCCCTAGCGAAACAGTACGGCGGCCGGTCATGGTGTTCCTCAGATACCGACGACGATTTTGATGAATGGCCAGAGTCTATCGCTGACCGGGGGACTGATTCAATAAAGGATTTTCAGCTCATGTTGATACATGCACTTCCAATTCTCGGGCAAGACGGACTGGCTTCAGCGCGTTGGTTTGACCGTGCCCGGAGCTGGGATCACGCGGTCGCACATGGACACAAATGTTACGACACCCATGGCCAGATACCCAATGACGATATGGCGTGGGTAATACACCCAAACCTGATAGAACACGTGGACACCGAGAAAGAGCAGAGGGACAAGTAACAAAAGGCGAGGAATATTTCGTGGGGAGGCGTCCCGAAAAAAGACCGTCACAATCGCAAGTAGCCACAATACTTGGAGTCCCCGCGTGACGGGCACAAGGTCGCCCCCTTGCATCATCTCCTGACTGCGGATGTCACCAGTCTGCAAGATCCCATCTAACTGTCGCCTGACAAGCGTGGATGTGTCCACATCCCAGCCCGACTCGATGATCGTGACGGGCGATACGAGGAGATTCTGCGGCATTGACGCACTTGTGGTCGTTAAGACAGGCTGGCCACCGTAGTATAAGTTGTGCGCAAGCGGCAGTAGGGATACCACTAAGGCCGCTGACATTCCCCAGCACAGGTGACGCCACCCTCGCGTGCGTGCCCAGAGAAAGTAGCATCCAAGCATCCACATTAACGCTGGCGCTTGGTTGGTCCGAACAATGAAGGCGAGCCCGACCAATGCACATCCGAGCATCCGCTGTCGAGAGAGCGGTGACGTATAGAGCATCGACACTGTGACGGGAAAAAGGACCCAGGTCGGATACTCAGAGGCACCTGACTGAAAAAACGACGTAACGCTACTGAAATTCACCAACAAGATCGACAGCACAGCTGCGCCGCCCGCAACCGCGCCGCGCCAAGTACGCGGAAGCCCGTGTGGCGTGAACAGCCAACACATCCACAAAATGGCAAAGTTCAGAGCAGTTCTCGAAAGAATGACAGAACCCGCATCACCATCCCCCAGCAGCAGGTGCTCAACGAACACGAGGTAGCGGAACATCGGCTGAAAATAGAACACGTCGGTGCCGCCCTGGAGTGACCATGTATCCAAAATGAACCGTGCCTGTGATTGGTACATCAACCAATCTTCCCCGCCTCCCCTCAGGTAGACCGTGGCTAGGTTGGGCCACTCGCGCCACGTGTCGCTGGCCATTAGTAACGTGACTCCGAAGTAGGAGGTAAGCAGCAGGCGGCGACGGTGGCGTCGGGAAAGAAGCACCAGGCTCACAAGTGCAGCTGCGGCGCCGAGAACGTAAACGCTCGAGCCACGTACGAACAGCTGGGGTACGGGAAGCCATGAGGTGAGCGGTGCTAGGAAGCACACAACCAACCCAAGGAAACTCCATCGGCCAAGCAGGCTCACGTAGACGAACACGAAACTGATCGCAAAAGCGATTACGACCAGATCAACAACACCGCTCAAAATTCTCCAGACTAACGGCGGGCCGACAGCGGACACCAGATGACCACTTGATAGCGACCCGCTAGGAGGTCCAGACCAGACCCGTAATGTCGCGTAGGGTCCGTGCTCTGCGCCATCACCGATCCGTGAACCGTCGTCGAATCGATAGGAGAGCACGATCGGATGTGACCCAGGCGACGACACAGGCACGGATACGGTCACTGGTACGCCATACTGGGGCGGAAGGGGTATGGACCGACCTTCCAGTTGCAGCTCTCCCTCACCGACATACCTGACTTGCAGGCTGTCTTCTGCCATATCGAGCGTGCCGAGCCACGTCGCGCCGAAGGGTACGCGGAGGCGTGGCACATCACCCTGCTGGTAATAGTTGAACCGCGTCGAGTTCAGAAACGACAGATTCCAATTCTGAGCGGTTGGCGGCTCAGTCGGGTCCCACCACGCAGCAAAGTCAATGTTTGCGTCCACGCGCGTAGCAGTAAATCGATAGAAAGGATTCGCAAATGCTTTCTCACACGACCCGGTGACAGGGGTCTTATCGAGAGCGTGATAGCAAGCCGCGAATCCCGCATAACTACCGAAACTGAACAGTAAGACTTTCAGGACAACGGCAATCAGTCCGAGACCCATGAGCACCAACGGCGCTACAGGTGTTACTTGTCTCAGTACACGGCCCCAGAGCCGGCGGGCACCACGCGAGACTAGAAACGGTCCGAGCACAAACAAGAGACCGAACTCGACCGAACTGCTCAACGGGATACCGTCGAAAAAATGGTAGCCAGCAGACGGAATGACAAGAAGCGCGACGGCAATCGATGCCAACAGGCCCATTCCAGGCGAGAGCGGCGTCGCAACTACCCGCCTGAGTCTGAGGAAATAGGCGTTGAACTGTAGGAGACGTGCTGACGTCATCGCGTTAGCATCCTCTGGTCCCTGTCAGGGCTGGAAGAAGCATGGGAAGACAGGCACCTCCACTCAGCCATAAATATAGGAAGCCTAGGAGGGCGCGGCTCAACGTCGACCATAGGGTTCCAATGATGCCGGCGGTACGAAAGAAGAGTCAGATTCTACCGCTAGCTAATGACCGATTCAACGCGTGCGCAGCATCTACAGAATTCTTATCAAAAAAAAGGGCCGATCATTCGATCGGCCCTTCGGTGGTGCGAACACATCCTAGCGCTGACATAGAGGAGGCTTCTGTCAGCACGACGATGAGTCGCTCGTCGAACCCACACAAGACAGCTACCTCATAATTCCTCAGCTCCGGTGACCTCACCCTCTGCCGGTTCAGCTACATCATCTTCCGATTCTGGCGGCGGGCCTGCATGTCTACCCCGACCCGGTCGCGGACCACCCATCTCGGCTCGCTTGGCCGCCTTCTCAGCCTCCGACAACGCATCCCATTCAGCTTTTCGCCGCTCCATCTCAGCTTTCCTTGCGGCCTTCTCAGTCTCGGTCAGCGCATCCCATTCGGCCTTCCGCTGCTTCATCCCCGGTCGTGGGCCGCCCTGTCTGCCCGATGGGACACCCGGTGTCGCGGTAACGGTTGTGTCGGCGCTATGAAGCTGCACCTGGCCACCACCTGCACCTCCGATAACCGAGGTTGGCGCAAAGGCCGACCTCGTCGTCTTTTCGCTGCACCCAGCGATAACGGCAGCTATCACAAAACTAGTAGCAGCCAGAAACAGCAGTCGTACCACCCTCGACTTCTGTCTATTTGGTAGGTCTCGCAATAGGCTCAACATCAAACCTCCTGTGAAGACTCTTCGATAAACAGCAAGAGCCAACTTCATTCCACATCACTCGGTGCTATATATAAAGACGCCGGGAGGGACAAGTTGGTTTGCGGTTCTTCGATTAGTTCGTTTTTCAACTGACAACGGACAAGGTTCTCAGTGAGCCGGATACTCACTAAAGGCTGTCGAGCACGAAGGGCTAAAGTCCTGTCGGTGGGCGTGGGCGGGTTCGACGTGGGGGTTAGTGTGTGCCCTTTTGTCCTCTTTTTTTCATCAACCGCCCTTACGTATAGCAGCTTCTTAACTTTTTCATCAGCAAAGACGGGCTATGACCATTCCTGACTAGCGGTGGCACACGCCGGCCCTATACCTACAGACGATAGAGGGCGCAATCTTATTTGTGGTTCTTTAACGAATCCGTTTTTCAACTGACAACACACGAAGCCTTCAGTAAACCAGATGCCCACCAGAGACTGTCAAGAAAGTACTCGAGCCAACCCACATTAGTCCCTAGTAAACATTCACCCTGTTAGGAGCGGATGGTAATACGTCGTATTCCATTTTGCTCCACCGCTATATTTAGATTGGCTATCTCGTTTGCAATCAACTGATCAAGTTCCTCTACCAACCTCTCCAACTCCTGGGCATACAAATGGATCCGTTCGAGCTGGAAGGCGCTCGGCCCCTCGGTGTAGCTGTTGAGGTTACCGTAGAGTCTCGTCATACGAGCATAGAGCGGACGCGGTCTGACGCTGCCGAAGCCGCCACGCGCGAGCTTCCCTTCCAAATCGTCAACCTGTTCACTTACTGATTCGACCAGGCTCAAGACCGATTCGGGAACCTCGACGTCCTCCAGTGATTCGGCGAGCGACCCCAGCTGTGCCTGAAAGCTCACTGCTGTCTGATGCGCCTCGTCGAGGCGCGCGACCAAGCCGCCAAGCTCGAGCAGCGCGTCCTGCTGCGCCTGGCGATCGGCCGCCGGCACGTTGATCCGCGGGTCGTCAGTAACACGCACCGTCTTGGTCCCCTGGCTATCACCCGCCGCGACCCGAATAGTATAGGTGCCTGGCAGCGCCCGCGGCCCCGGCGGCGAGCCGCCAGACGCCAACGGCGGCTCGTGTCGCAGGTCCCAGTTGATACGGTTGAGACCCGCCAAGCCTGAACTGGTCAGTGTGCGGATTGTCTCGCCTGCCTCACTCTGGATCGTGATCTCGACGGCATCCTCTCCGTTGAACTCATCATTCAGATAGTAATGAATTAGCGCACCCTCGGGCGGATTTGGGGCGATGAACATCTTGTGACCGGTGTTGCCCTTATGGTTGAAAATGCGATAGGCAACCGCATCGCGGATGTCAAACAAATGCAGTTCCGACGCGAGTACTCTCTCGCTTAGCTGCTCGAGTGGTGTCATGTCATCAAGCACCCAGATGCTCCGGCCGTGTGTGCCAAGAATGAGGTCGTTCTCCCGCGGATGGATCGCAATGTCGTCCACGGGTACCGTCGGCACCGGCCCCTTGATCTGATGCCACTCTTCACCCCGATTGATTGTGATGTAGGCACCGAGCTCACCGCCAAGCACCAGCAGGTTCTCGTTTCGGGGGTGCTCACGAATGACGTTCATCGTGTGGCCGTCGGCCAGGTTCGACGCGATCGAGCGCCAGCTGTCCCCATAATCCTCGCTGACATACACGTAGACGCTGTAGTCATCACTGCGATGACCGTCCATCGTGGCGTAGACCCTGGCATCAGCGTGATAGGACGCCTGCACCCGGCTGACGTAGGTTCCCTCGGGCAAGCCTGGAATCATCCTGGCGACTTCCTGCCAGGTTGCGGCTCCATCCTGCGACACCTGCAGATTCCCATCGTCCGTCCCGACGTAGAGCACGCCTTCATGCCGGGGCGATTCACTGATGGAGATAATCTGGCCAAAGGTGGAAATCCCGTCATGGCGTGACGGCGTATCGTCTGTCACTTCGACGCCCATGATAGGCATCTCGTCCCGGTCCTGATTCTTGGTGAGGTCGTCGGTCCTGTTCCATGTATCGCCGCGATCGGTCGACTTGAACAGCCGGTTGCCACCGTAGTAAATCGTCTGTGGGCTATGCGGCGAGATCAAAATCGGGCTGTTCCAGTCGAAGCGATAGCGTTCGCTCTCGTCCTCCGGCTCGGGCCGAATCGGTTTCCGTTCGGTCGTCTCCAGGTCAAGACGCGACACGTTCCCGTTCTGTGACTCCACGTAGATCGTCGTCGGGTCATTCGGGTCTACCTGCGTGTAGAAGCCGTCACCGCCGCCGACCCGGACCCAGTCTTCGTTGGTGATGCCGCGCCGGTAAAGTGTCCGTACCGGCCCGCCCCAGCTGCCGTTGTCCTGTAACCCGCCGTAGACGTTGTAGGGCGTTTCCATGTCGTAGCCAACCTCATAGAACTGGCCGAGCGCCATGGTGTCTACGAAGTCCCAAGTTCGCCCACGGTCGTAGGAGTAATGCACGCCACCGTCAGAGCCGGCAATCATGTGATCGGAATCGACTGGATTGATCCAGAGCGCGTGAAAGTCGCCGTGTATTGTCTGGACCCAGTCACTGACGAACGTCTTCCCGCCATCCTGTGAGTAGAACATCCGTGCACCGGCTGCCCAGATGCGCTGATCGTTCGAAGGATCGACCCGAATCTGGCTGTAGTACATCGGCCGTGGATTCGTATCGCTCATTCGTGTCCACGACTTCCCACGGTCCTCGGACCGAAACACACCACCGTCAGCATTCTGCACAAGAGCGTAGACGATGCGCGGGTCAGAGCGGTAGATGGCGAGACCGATCCTCCCGGTGATGCCGTCCGGCAGGCCATTGGTCAGGCGCACCCAGGTCGCCCCGCCGTTGGTTGTCTTGTGAATGCCGCTCCCCGGTCCTCCGCCGTTAAAGCCGAAAGCGGTTCGGCGCCGCTGGTAGGCCGCCGCATAAAGCGTCCCCGGGCTAACCGGGTCCATCACCACGTCGATGAAGCCCGTGTCCTCGTCGATGAACAGCGTGTTCACCCAGGTTTGCCCGCCGTCGGTGGTCTTATACAGTCCACGGGCCTCATTCGGACCCCAGAGATGACCCGTGGCCGCGACGTAGGCGACCTCGGGGTCATTGGGATGAATAACAATGCGCCCGATGTGCAGCGTGTCCTCGAGCCCAACGTGTGCCCAGCTGTCGCCCCCATCGGTCGACTTGTACACCCCGTTCCCCCAAGACGAGCTCTGACGATTGTTCGACTCCCCTGAGCCGACCCACACGATAGACGGGTCGGAGGGCGCGACCGCAATGTCCCCGATGCTGCTGACTGGCTGATCGTCGAACACAGCTTCCCACGTCACACCGTTGTTAGTGGTTCGCCAGACCCCAGCCGAGGCCGTAGCAAGGAAGACAATGTTAGGGTCCGACTCGACCACGGCAAAATCATCGATCCGGCCGCTCATGTTCGCGGGACCGATATTCCGCCACTCGAGCTGTTCGATGAAGCCCTCCACGGACTGGGCGCTTGTCGACTGTGCCATAAATGGGCACGCGAATAGGAATGCGAGGCAGCCGATGATCTTGCTAAGACGAGCGACGCTCTGTTGACACATGATGCATCCCCTCTCTTGCTACGTAACTGAATCCCTGAATGGCACATTCTTCCATATCTAGAAAGACGGCGATACCGGTAGACGTTCTTCACCGAAAAATCCGCCCTCAAGGCTAACCGCCACGACGAACGTCAGCGTCTCTCGAACGCCTGCCAACGGGCGAGCGTATCCCTCAACGCTCGCTCGGCACCACCCGCGGCCTCTACGACCTGCGAGGTCGGGCCAACGTCAGCTCCTTCGACGATGCCATAAAGCGTACCGAGGTTCCCATTTAGGAGTCGAAGGCTGGACTCCAGTCCTGCTGCCTCCGCATCGAGTTCCGCATTTCTGGTGTCAGCACGGAACGCTCGAACTTCCTCCAGCGCATCGAAGTCCTGCCGAAGCAGTCCGTGGAGTCTGGTCGACAGAGCAAACTGACGTTCGAGCTCGGCCGTGGACGTCTGGACACGTGGGTCCATCTTGACGATGAGCGGTTGGGACTGCGAGCGGCCGTTGACAGTGAGCCTAACCATGTAGCGGCCTGGCAACACCGATGGCCCCACCGGAGATACCGGGGTGTTGTATGCAACGGCCGATATTGGATAGCGCAGTCGCAGCACGGCGGGTCGCGGATAATGCATATCCCAGACGAACCGATGCAGGCCCGCGTCAGCGGATAGCACCTGCAGTGGACGTGGCCAATACTCGGGCACGTTCTGACCCTCAAGCGGCGGCTCGGGTTGATCGTCGCTCGAGTAACGACGCACAAGGACGCCCTGGGCGTTCAGAATCTCAAGGGTGACCGGGTCGTGAGCCTCGCCGGCCAGGTAGTAGTGAAGGATGGCACCGTCGGGCGGGTTCTCGCCGGCGGGCTCTTCGGGCGGGGGGGGCGTATCCGTGTATTTGTTCCAGCGAAATCGCCAGGCCTGCTGGGGCTCAAACAGATGCACGCCCCTCGCGACAATCTCGGGCGTGATCTGCCGTAGTGGGGTAATGTCGTCGAGAATCCAGAATCCACGTCCATGCGTTCCAATCACAAGGTCGTTATCCTTGATGATGAGGTCACGAATCGAGGTTGCCGGCAAGTTGAGACGCAGCGACTGCCAGCGTTCACCATCGTCGAAACTCACGTAGACCGTCTGCTCGGTCCCGGCAAAGAGCAATCCCGGTCGCTGGGGGTCCTCGCGAACGACGTTGACGGGGCCACCGACAGGAATGCCGCTCGTGATGTGCGCCCAGGTACTGCCCCCGTCGTGGGTGCGATAGATGTGCGGCCGGAGGTCGTCGAGCCGCAACGTGTTAATGGCGGCGTAGGCGGTGTCGACATCTGTGTGTGACGCATCCATTACCGAAACCTTGGCCCAAGGGCCGAGACCCGGTGGGGTCACCTCCGTCCATGCGGCGCCGCCGTCACGCGTGACGTGTATCAACCCGTCGTCTGTGCCGACCCATATGGTGTTGATGTCAACGTACGACGGCGCAATCGTGTAAATGACGCCGCGTCGCGATGGTTCAGCCGACGGCGTTCCCCGGTACTTGCCCACCACCTCCGGAACGTTCCAGGTCTCGCGCGACAGATCAGGGCTGATTCGATCCCAACTCTGCCCGCCGTTCCGCGTCTTCCAGAGGGTGTTAGAAGCGAAGTACAACGTGTGGGGGTCGACTGGAGAAAAGAGAATCGGCATGGTGCGCACGACCCGGTAACTCTGACCACGGAGCGGCTTGGGAGTGATGTCTTGCCGCTGCCAGGTGCGCCGGTCGAATCGAGTCACCCGACCGCCGTATACAATGTCAGGGTCGAGTGGATCGGGCGCGACATAGCCGTACTCCGTTACGCCCACTGGGGTCCAATCACGGTAGGTGATCGCGCCGAAGTCGCTACGGCTCTTGACGCAAGCCGAACCGCTCTCCTGCTGGCCGCTACAGACCCGGTACGGAAACGCGTTGTCGGCAGTCACGTGATACATCTGGGCCGTTGGCTGGTTGTACCAGGAACTCCATGTCTCGCCGTCGTTGACCGTGACGATCGCACCCTGGTCCGTAGCAATTAACATAATTTCTGGGTGGTCGGGGTTGATCCAGATGCGCTGGTAGTCGTCGCCCCCAGGTGCACCACGCGGCGTCATGAAAGTTCGACCGCCATCGGTCGACTTCCACACCACGATGCTACCGGTGAACACAATGTCGGGGTTCTTCGGATGGACTTTGACTTCGGCGAAGTCGGAGCTGCGTTGGATAACCCGCGGGTCATCATTAATCACGTACCAGCTCTCGCCCGCATCGTCGGACCGGTAGAGACCGCCATTCTGACGCGCCTCCACCGTGGCGAACATCCGCATGCGGTCGCTTGGCGCTACTGTAATGCCGATCCGCCCGAGGCCGTCATCCTCAAACGTTGGGAGCCCCTCGGTGAGCGGACGCCAAGTGTCCCCGCCATCGGTCGACTTGAAGATGCCGCTACCCGGCCCGTTGAACACCCCGTTCTCCCAGGGGGCCTGTCGGGCTTCCCACAGCACGGCGTAGACCGTTTGCGCGTCGGTCGGGTCGAAGATGAGATCGATGCCGCCGGTGTCCTGGTCTGTGTATAGAACCTTCTGAAAGTTCTGGCCCCCATCCATTGAGCGGAAAATGCCGCGTTCCTCGTTCGGCCCATACGGATGACCGAGGACAGCGACGAATAGTCGGTCGGAGTCGACCGGGTCAACGATGATCTGGGGGATCTGCTGACCATCTCGTAAACCGAGATGGGTCCACGTGCGACCGGCATCTGTGGACTTATAAATTCCATCGCCTGTCGACAGGTCGGGTCGCTGCAGTCCCTCGCCGCTCCCCACGTAGATAATATTTGGGTCCGACGGCGCCACCGCAATCGCGCCGATCGACCCGGTGGGCTGGTCGTCGAAGATTGGATCCCACGTGTGCCCGAAATCGGTCGTTCGCCAGACACCGCCGTTAACGACGCCGATGTAAAAGACGTTAGGCTGGCTCGGGATCCCTGCGGCCGCCTTGGTGCGGCCGCCCCTAAACGGGCCGATCATTCGCCAGCGCATCTTGTCGAAGGCGTCTGACGCGTACGTTTCAGTGGTCGCCTGGCTTGCCGCGATTGGCGATGTCCCACCCGAAAGTGCGATGAGGGTAACCAGCAGCAATAATCCAATTCCCAAGAGTTTTGTCGCGCTTCTCGGGCGTTTGGGAGACTCTAGAAATTCTGGCGGGGCTTGATCCCAACTACGCCAAATCCAATAATCCTTCAATCCCATTGGTGCGCTCCTAAATACAGTCAGCGGTAGAAGGCGATCCTACACCCATATCATGGTGACATACGCCCGACGCCCAGCCCCCGCATTGAACGTGCCACCAACCAGCGATAGACTCTAGCCCTCCGCCCACATCGGCGGTGGCAGACCGCATGTAAGCTGCGCCCACCTCGGAGCTCATCCGAGTGGACGAGCCCGTGCTCTATGGCAGTTCAAGTGAACTCCGCGATTGACGTCGCTCCCGTCGAGGAGGCACATAGGTGAGTTTGGCTCGCAGCGCGCTTGGCTGTTTGAAACGACTAGCGTTCCGGCGTTAATTTATGAATTGTGATTTTCACAGTCGGTTATTTTATGGAGGCGTGCCGATGTCTTTTTCTCTCATTCGTTGCCAGATTTACTCATTCTTCGTCGTCCTGGCACTTGCCGGTGTCACAAACGGTACCGGCGCGTCCGCTCAAGAGCAGTCAGCTGAAGCGAAGGCGACCGCCAACCTCGAGTGGCGGCCGATCGGCCCAGCCAATATGGGCGGGCGCGTGAGCGCCATCGCTGGCATCCCAGGTGACCCGAAGATCTTCTACGTGGGTGGCGCCGACGGCGGCATTTTCCGCACGCGCAACGCGGGCGTCACATTCGACGAGTTGTTTGTCGAAGAAGACGTCTACTCGGCCGGTGCAATCGCCATCGCAGCCTCCGACCACAATGTGATCTGGTTCGGCACCGGCGAGGGCGACCCGCGTAACAGCACTTCCTATGGCACAGGAGTGTTCCGTTCGGTGGATGAAGGCGACTCCTGGACCCACCTCGGCCTCGAACGGACAGAACGAATAAAGAGAATAGTAGTCCACCCGAACGACCCTGAGACCGCTTACGTCTGCGCCATGGGCCGCGCCTGGGGCCCAAACCCCGAACGCGGCGTCTTTAAGACATCCGACGCCGGCGAGTCGTGGGAGAAAGTTCTCTACAAGAATGAAGACACAGGTTGCTCCGACATTGCGATGAACTGGTCGAACCCGAGCCTCCTCTACGCCGGCATGTGGACATTCCGGCGGCGGCCATGGCGGTTCGACGACGGCGGAGGAGAAACGGCGCTGTACCGAAGCAGAGACGCCGGGCAGACGTGGGAAAAGTTGACCGAAGGTATGCCCGAAGGTCCGATGGCGCGCATCGGCGTCGCCGTTGCCCAAAGCAATCCCGACATCGTCTACATGATAACGGAAGCGAAAGACGAAGGGACGTTATGGCGGTCAGACGATGCCGGGGATAGTTGGCGGGTAGTGAACGACGAGCCGAACATCAACTTTAGACCATTTTACTACTCCGATATCCACGTCGATCCGAACAACCCCGAGGTGGCGTACTCGCTGTCGGGCAGCTTGTTCAAGACGACCGACAGCGGACAGACGTTCCAACGGATCGGACAGGGAGTCCACGGCGACCACCAATCCTTCTGGATCGATCCGGAAGACAGTAGCCATATCCTGAGCGGAAGCGACGGCGGCTACCAAGTGTCGAACGACGCAGGCGAGAATTTCGACATCATCAACAATATGACGCTGTCGCAGTTCTATCAAATCGACGTTGACGATCAAGATCCATATTGGGTCTGCGGCGGCTTACAGGATAACGGCAACTGGTGCGGTCCAAGCAATTCGCTTCACTCGGCCGGCATCCTGAAAGACGACTGGTTCACCCTGAGCGGCGGCGACGGTTTCTATGCCGTGCCGGTGCCAGGCCGACCAAACCTCGTCTACTCGAACTCCCAGGGCGGCAACATCATGCTGACCGATACAACCACGGGCGGCGTGCGCCGTATTCACCCGTACCCGAAAATCGTCGGCTCCGCCGGCGACGCCATCGTCGACCACCGGTACCGCTTTAACTGGGATTCGCCAATTCAGATTTCGCCTCACGATCCAGCAACAGTTTACTTTGCCGGCAACGTCCTCTTCAGAAGCCGCGATTACGGTTATTCGTGGGAAGAAATTAGCCCAGACCTGACGACCGACGATCCACAAAAACAGGCATCTTCGGGCGGCCAAATCTATGTCGATAACACGGCGGCCGAATTTCACACCACGATTATCACGATCGCCGAGTCGCCGGTGCAGGCGGGTGTGATCTGGGTCGGAACGGACGACGGAAACATTCAGGTGACGCGCGATGGTGGGTCGACGTGGAGCAAGGTAAACGGAAACGTCAGCGACCTGCCCGAATTCGCCTGGATCGCCAAGATCGACGCGTCACCGCACGACGCAGGCACAGCGTTCGTGGCGGTCGATAACCATCGGTATGACGACTTCAAGCCTTACGTCTTCAAGACGGCCGACTACGGCCAGACCTGGATGAACCTAGCCGGCGGACTGCGGCAGGACGACTATGTGAAGGTGGTCCGCCAGGACCCGACAGAGGCTAACCTGCTCTACGTCGGCATGGAGCGGGGAATCTACGCGTCGTGGGATGGCGGTAATTCATGGAGCTCGATTCGAAATGGGCTACCAGCGGTGTCGGTGCGCGATATCAAGATTCACCGCCGCGACAACGATCTGGTCATCGGCACACACGGCCGTGGCGCGTTTATCCTGGACGACATCACGCCACTCCAGGAGGTTGGAACCGCGATGCGGCAGGACTCGTATCTGTTTCCGATCCGACTCGCCACACGTTGGCAAACCGCGCGGAAAGACGCATCGCAAGGCCAGCGTTCCTACTCGGCGCCGAACCCACCCACGGGTGCGGTCATTCACTACTTCCTCAACGAAGCGCCAGGGGAAAACGCTCAGCTGAAGCTCGTCGTCTCTGACGCATCTGGGGAGATAATCCGAACGGTTGACCTCCTGGCTGAAGGCGACGAGGAGAACGAGCCGCAGGCGGGCGTAAACCGAACGGTCTGGAATCTGACCCACGACGGGCCGATGCCGGTCCAGAGCGAGGAGCCGCAAACCGGTTTTTTCGGTCCACCGACCGGGCCTCGCGTGGTGCCAGGCACCTACACCGTGGCACTGAAGAGCAACGGCATCGACCACTCGCAGACGGTCGCGGTGCGCGGGGACCCGCGCGTGTCGATGACCGAAGAGGACTACCTGTCGCAGTTCGACTCACTGATGACGCTACGCAACATAGCGTCGGAGGTAAACGGCGCCATCTCACTGACCGAGAGCCTGGTCGCGCAGCTTACCGACATCCGCGAGGAAGTGACCAGCTCATCGGGGGCCGTCGACGAATCCGACTTGGTTAGGGCGATCGACGACGTAATCGAGGAAGTCAAGCAGGTCAGCAGCGAATACCTGCGGCGCCCACCGCCACGGATGGGCTACCGCCAGCGGCCGCGTGTAAGCGAAGAGGTCCGGTCACTCACGCGGTCAATCGGCACCGTCGAAGCGCGACCGACCACACCTCAACTCACCCGCGTACAGGAAATCGCCGGCGAGGCCGACGAGGCTCTCGGCGCAGTCGACCTCCTCCTCAACACGGTCATTCAGCGGCTCAACGACAGGCTGAGTGGTTACTCTAAGATTCTCATCGATCGGACGGGGGCAGGATAGTGACTCATTTTTTCGCTCTGCTTGGGTAAGGACTATTGAGAGAGAGGGATGCATCTAGAAAACATCTCGGAGCTATTTAATGTGGATTTCGTGATGAAGGCAGGGAAGGTGTACAAGAACGCTCGTTGACCGGAAGCGTGGTTAATCAACCGCGAGACTAATCTTCGTCCATCGACCGGATCGCGCCGTACATGAGGCCACCGTGCGCACCGTGATCCCAAGTGCCAGCGTACCGGTCGTCGTAAAAAATGACCCGTGCGCCGAACCCTTCCCCCAAGCCAAGAATCGAGAAATCCGTGATGCTGACCATCGGGGTATCGCCAGCCCAGATGATCGGGACCACCACCGGTAATGTGGTATCAACGCTGCCATAGACCAAGTGCACGTCAAATCGCCATCGGTCGCCGTCAAGTTTCGTGACCTTGGCAATTTCATAGAGTTCTGGGTTTCCGTCGCTCCGGTCACGTCCCTTGAGCGTGAAGTGACCTTCGAGGGCCACGTTCTGCATCCGTTCAGTGAACCTACGCTCGAGGTCGGTCAGGGAGACCGGGTCTGCCGCCTGACCGGTCCCGGTCGCTGCCAGGAACCAACCGAGGGCGAACGTGACTAGCAGGGCAACGAACACGCTCGCGAACTTCAGTAAATTCTTCATGACATCAGGCTCCTTGGCTCCAATTGGGGTCTTAATTTTTTCTTTGAAATCAAAAACGGTGCGGTCGGCGGTTCATAGGTAACGAGTTCCGTGACCCACGCGAGGCAAGCTTTGTAGATGACGAACGCGGCTAAACACGAAACGGTCGCAGCTCGAAGTTGGCTTCAGTGAAAAAAAACCGGCGGCTCGATCATCCAACCTGCTACCTGGTTACGTTCCAGCGTGATGTTTCCACTTACGAACCCACTACCTTCGACTTGACCTTCATAAGACAGCTGTAGGTAACTCAGAAACTGTTCCTCGCGTTTCGTTGGCAGCCCCAAAATGGCCACTACCTGTTCTTCGGACATGCCCTCTTCAATTCGATCCCAATTGGCTGGGCTTCTCCATCCAAGTGGTAACAAACCTGGTAGAGCGAAGGTCAATAGTGCGTTTCCTGCAGCGATCGCAATAAATTGTTTTCCCTCGCTCATATACGTGATCGGGTTTGCGTAGACTCGGCCTCCCGTTTGAAATCGCCACAGAACGTCGCCTGTTCGAGCATCTGCCGCAAAAAAGTCACCCTCCATGGTTCCCGAAAACACCAACCCGCCTGCGGTGGACATGAGACCCGCCCAAGGTGGAGAGTGGACAGCAATCTCCCAAACAAGATCACCTGTTAGGGGGTGGAGCGCACGCAAGAACCCTTTTGGATCTTCTCCTGGAACGACGCGGCGACTAGCACCCATGTAAATCTTTCCTGGCTCGTAAGTCGCATCAGCGAGGTAATAAATGCCGCCCTTTTCTCGAACGTTTTGATAAATGAGATTGGTCTGGGGACTGTAGGTTGGGCTGTACCAATTGGCTGCTCCATCATCGTCTGGATAGACAAGAGCGCCCCCCTTACTTGGTATCGTCGCAGGGTCTTCAATAGGCCGTCCGTTTTCATCCAGACCGAGAGCCCAGGTCTGCTTAGCAAACTCCTTTCCCACCAGAAACTCTCCCGTGACTCGGTCGATTACGTAATAAAAACCGTTGCGATTCGGCCATACAACAAGCTTTCTTGGTTCACTTCTAAATTCGGCGTCGAGAAGCACAGGAACCTGGGTTGCATCGTAATCATGAATATCGTGAGGGATAAACTGGAAATGCCATTTCAGTTCCCCGTCATCAGGGTCAAGTGCGATCACGGATTCGGAGTAGAGGTTATCTCCAAGGCGTACTTCGCCGATAAAATCCGGACCGGGGTTTCCCGTTCCCCAGTAGAGAAGATCAAGGTCTGGGTCATAGGCACCAGTCACCCACGTCGGTGCTCCACCCCGTAGCCAGCTGTCACCTGACCACGTGTCATGACCGGCCTCGCCGGGCCCCGGAACGGTCCAGAAACGCCACAGGCGTTCACCCGTCCTTGGGTCGTAAGCGTCAAGAAATCCTCGAATACCATACTCCCCGCCAGCGATACCAACGATGATTTTGTCCTTGAGCGCGAGCGGTGCCACCGTCACCGAATGCCCCATGGTGTAATCAGCAACCTCAACGTCCCAGCGCACCCGGCCGGTTCGAGCATCAAGGGCAACCAGGTGCGCATCGACTGTCCCGAGAAAAACCTGATCATCCAGAAGTGCCACTCCACGGTTTACCTGTCCACAACAGGTCACGATCCCCTGAGGGAGAGAACGCCGGTAAGTCCAGATGGGGCGTCCTGTGCGAAGGTCAAGCGCGGCCGCATCACTCGGTGGCTCAGAAATGTACATGACGCCGTCGACAACGAGCGGTGAGACCTCAAATTTCTGGAGCGATCCAGTCTGATAAATCCACGCTGGCTGAAGTTGATCGACGTTGTCGCGATTAATCTGGTCAAGTGTCGAGTAGCGTTGTGCGTCATAGGTTCCGGAATAGGTCATCCAGTTTTCAGGTTCGGACGCAGCATCCAGAATTCGCTCATAAGGAACTTGAGCAGCCACAGGTGCAGCAGTGAAGAGAATAAGCAAGAGCGTTTTCATTGAGCTCCCTTAAGTGAAACCAAATATGCAACAAGATCATCCGTTTGATCGGAGGTCAGTCGCGCTTCGTAACTCACCATTGGTGAACGCTGCCACTGCTGCTCGATCGTGTCGAGTTCGTTCTTCCAGAACGAGTAGAAACGACCTGAAAGATCTCTGAACTGAATCGAGAACCCATCTTCGTTGAGCCTGATTCCGGTTAGAGTGCGACCATCCTTTGTAACAATCCGAAGTTGAAGAAAACCATTAGGCAAGGACGCCTCGGGCTCGATGAGTGCTTCTCGGAGGTGGGCTGCGCTCCGACGCGCGCCGATATCATCGAGATCAGGGCCGACACTACCACCACGGCCACTGACGGCATGACATCGTGCGCAGTTGAGCCTGGCATAGACCGTCTCACCTCGGATTCCATCACCAGGAACATCCTCCGGTTCGATACGTCCAAGCGTCTTTACGTAGGCTGCAATACTCGAAACCTGACTGGGAGTGAGTGGCGACCCTGGCATCTCAGTACCACGGATCCCACGACGAATGATGTTGAAGAGGGCCGGGTCATCAGTTGCACGACGCAACCGCGGTTGTGCCAGATTAGCGCCTTTACCACCATTTCCCAAAGGCCCGTGGCAGCTTCCGCACTGGCTTTCGTACAACCGCTTACCCTGACCCTCATCGGAAACCTGCACCGCAAACAGGGGTTGGGCCCAGAGCACCACAAAAGACAAAAGGCCAACACCAACGGCGCCAATGCCAGGAACACCACGCCTCATCGTCCTCGGTCGCATGCGCAGTTCCGCACTGGGGCATCTGGTAACAAAAAGCCGCTTTTCGTTCAAGAAGACTGAGCCAGCAAATCCCTTAGTTCTTGCAATCATTTCCGCGTATTTTACATCGCCGTATTAAACCAGAAAAACTAAACTTCTATACTGAGATAGGCAAACTAGGACAGAAGCTTCGCATTTCAGGCTCCGTTGGGGAGGTTCATCAGCTTGAGACAAACAAAAATTATCGCCACAATTGGTCCCGCAAGCGATACAGACCAAGAAATCGATGCTCTCATTGCCGCCGGTGTAGATGTCTTTCGCATCAATTTTTCCCACGGCACACGGGAGAGTCAAAATCGCATGCACGATCGCATTCGCGCCTCGGCGGCTCGCGCCGATCGGCTGATTGCCGTTATGCAGGACCTCGCTGGTCCCAAGATTCGTACCGGGCGGTTGGCCGGCCCTAAGCCGATCCTCTTGGAGCAAGGAACTGCGTTTCGGATATCAATTGGGGATTTCGCTGGTACTGTCGAACGCGTATCAACAACCTTCGCCGGTTTGGTCGCCGTTAAAGTTGGCGCGAAACTAATGCTCGATGACGGCCGTATCGAACTCCGAGTGGAAGAGGTTGACGGAACCGACATCGTCACAAAAGTGGTTCAAGGTGGTCCGTTGGGGGAGCATAAGGGGATAAATGCTCCTGGTGTGCTTTTCCCGGAATCAGCACTAACCGAAAAAGAAGTTGACGATCTCAAATTTGGGATGAATCTTGGGGTCGATTTCGCGGCCGTGAGTTTTGTGCAGACATCAGAGGATCTCCGTCGGGCGCGAAAGGTTGTGGGGCATTCGGTGGCCCTCGTCGCGAAGATTGAACGACCGCAAGCGGTAGAAGTATTTCCAGACATTCTTGACGAGGCAGATGCAATTATGGTGGCGCGGGGCGATCTCGGATTGGAGATTCCTCTTGAACACGTACCGCGTGTCCAAAAAGAACTCACGCGACAAGCACGAGCCGTTGGGATCCCTGTAATCATCGCGACACAGGTCCTAGACACAATGCGATTCGAACGGCGACCAACACGGGCTGAGGTAAACGACGCGGCGAATTCCGTCTACGATGGAGTCGATGCAATCATGCTTGCTGGCGAAACGGCGGTGGGGTCATTCCCAGCACTGGCCGTCGAAACACTCGACTCGGTTATTAGAGACGCCGAAAGCGTACCCCTAGCCACCCAGCCACCACCCAGCACGATGGGACGGCATCACGGCCGTGCCCTCTGTGAAGCAGCCGTCAGTCTTGCTTCAGCATTTAAAGCTTCGGTGATTGTTGCTGTAACCCGTCATGGTGCTACTGCACTGCAGTTGGCTGCGCTCCGACCGGGTGTGTGCCGATTTACGCAGTGACAGACGACGACGCCGTGGCCCGGCGCCTGGCGCTGTCTTGGGGTGTTTCTTCAACTACAGTGGACACTTCTGGGTTGGAAACGGCTTCAATTCAGCAGACATTGTTACAACGAAAAACATTGGCTCAAGGTGATTTCGTTATTTTCGTGAGAGTCCATTCCGATCCGACTTTGGCGGATGGAAATTTCCTTCAGCTTCGCCAACTTCCAGCCACCCCCATAAACAAATAATTCCCCCTCTGCGACTACCTCGACAGATAGTGGGTCGGGAGAACGGTGGGACCGGTGATGCAAAGACAGGTGTCCACCGATTTGGCTTTATACTAGGCCCCGGTGTAGGTTTCTGCCGGAATACTTGGCACCACTAAGGCTTGACTAGTCTCAATTGGCCTACGCAACACACTCGCAGCTAGGAGGAAGGATGCCTCAGAAGAAATGGCCTGTCACATTCGCTTTCGTGGTGATGATACTGGTCTCGGGGTCCGGTGCAGTAAGTGCGCAACTCAGTGAGACCACCTCGTTCCTGGCCAATGTGTCCAATCAATATCGCGTCGTGCCTAACGTGGTGTATCACGTCGCAAACAACTATGAAAATAAGCTTGACCTCTATCTGCCAGCAGACCCAAGTGGCCCCACACCCGTATTGATGATGATCCACGGTGGGGGCTGGGTGCAGGGCACTAAGGAGTCGCAGGTCCTTCGGTTGCTACCCTACCTCGAAAAGGGGTGGGCGGTTGTGAATGTCACCTATCGGCTCGTTCAAGTCTCTAGAGCTCCGGCCGCGGTTGAAGATTGCTTGTGTGCACTCCAGTGGATCGCGCGCAACGCGGAACGTTACAACTTTGACATTGCGCGGATCGTTACTTCTGGGAACTCAGCTGGTGGCCACCTGGCGTTGACCAGCGGAATGCTACCGCCCTCGACTGGCCTCGGACGTGAGTGCACGGCAGGAAGCTTTTCAGGACCGCCAACGATCCCGTCGGTCGAGGTAGCCGCAATCATCAACTGGTACGGTATTACCGACGTTAACGATGTGCTCGAGGGACCAAATACGAAAGGCTACGTCGTCCAATGGCTAGGCAGCCTCACTAACCGCGAAGAAATTGCCGAACTCGTTTCACCGCTGAATTACGTACGAAACGAGTTGCCGCCAACTCTTACGATTCACGGGGATGCAGACCCGGTTGTGCCGTATGAGCACGCCGTCCGGTTACATGCTGCGCTGGAAGACGCTGGCGTCCCAAATGAACTCCACACCGTGCCCGGGGGTGGGCACGGCGGCTTCAACCGCACGGAGACATTAGAGATTTACGAGACGATCCAACAGTTCCTAGACCGGCACGACCTCGGTGAGGATGGTTCGACACCTTGACGACGAAAGAGGCAACGATAGACCAAGTCTGCTCCATGCACGATCGGAGCGCCTCCTGCTGAAACATCAAGTCTTTTGATGAGGCTTAACCATGCTGAAACCGATAACTCTAGCTTTATTGATCGTGTCATCGTTTCCGTCCGTGGGACTTGCTACCTGGTCAGTTGTTGCGGTTGACCAACGCACTGGTGAAGTCGTGATCGCATCTGCCACCTGCGTGGCCCAAAGTCGGTTCGCTGTAGGCTTTTCGGCCAAGGGGCTAATGGATATTCAGGCGGTCGTGGTCCCTGGAAAGGGTGTAGCTGCCGCCCAGGCTAGCGTGGACCGGACTCGGACCAACCAAGAGCTAATCCATAACCAGATCGAAAATGGCACTGATCCGACTGAAATTATTAGGATGCTCCAAGAGGACCCCGAGATCGCTCGCCGTCAATTCGGGATTGTTGACCTCCGTGGCCGGCATGCTGGCTACTCCGGTGCTGGTAATGGTGCCGTGTCACTCCACTCCACGGGCCAAGTCGCCGGGGAGCCAATCTTCTACGCTATCCAGGGCAATATTCTGGCAGCTGAGACCGTGGTCGACGAGGCCGTCTTTGCCCTTCAGGTTGCTTCAGGTAGCCTGACAGACCGCGTGATGGCCGCCATGGAAGCAGCCGACACAAACGGCGGCGATCGTCGGTGCGATTGCAACACTGAACCGCGGCCTGAGGCGCCATGTAATGAGAAGACCGCGCATGTTGCCTACATCCTCCAAGCCCACGCAGACGACGCATCGGGAGACACCTTCAATAACGGTGACTACAAGATGTATCTCAGTGCCACCGACGAAGACATCCGGCCCAGTGAGAACGCGAATCCGGTCAAAACACTACGGATGCGCTACGACGCTTGGATGGCAAACCAAGGTCGCTGAGCCCTGAACCTGGGGCGACGAAATCCTACTGTGGAGATCCGCATATTCCGATTTGAGGTATCTAGCTATGACACGTACAGTCTTCGTTGTCTTAGTAACACTTGTTGCTCTGCCGTTCTCGGTCCCCTCCGTCGCCGCACAGCCTGTCCTGGCGAGCAGTGGTGGCATGCGTGGTCTGACGGGCATCGAAATCGTTGTTGAAGACCTAATCCCTGAGGCGTCGCTCGATGGTCTGACCAAGAACGATCTGGTCAAAGCCGTGGAGAATCGCCTCCGACAAGCTGGGGTTACGCTTACTCCTGACGCCATCGGTGGCGCCTACTTGTACGTCAACGTTAATATGACGACCGGAAGTGGTATTTACATTTATTGTGCGGATGTAGAACTTCGACAGGCTGCTCGGTTGGTGCGCGTGCCTGATCAGGTAATACGCGAGACCGTTACCTGGCAAACCGGCGTGGTCGGCGCAGTACAAGCCACGGAACTCCGCGTCGGAATTACCAGCGTCGTCCTCGGCGAGATTGATACCTTCATCCAAAACTATGGGGAAGAAAACCCAGGATCGGTGACCATTCCACCAGACTCCAGTTCTCGTCCACCTGCCTAACCTACGCTCTTACGAAAGGCTTGAATCACTTCCCGCTTATCGGAGTACGCGGCACGGGCCTTCGTAAATTCAACGCGGTCGATACCAAGTTCGCTTGCGGTCTGACGAATCCGGTTCTCCTCGGCCGACGAGATTGAGTCGTCAGCGACTGACACAGCGAACAAGCAATCGAGCAGTTCCCTGCGCTGTGCCTCTGTGGACATCTCTTTAAACTGACGGGTTACTAGAAAGTCCTCAGTGCTACCGAACAACTCGTTCTGACTTCGCGCGATCTTAACAACAAGTACCGCTTGGGCTTCAGGAATATGACCTAGTTCAAGAACGAACCTGGTCATTACCGCGACCTCCTCGTCGCTAAAGCACTGGTCGGCATGTGCCACACGACCGAGGACGTAAGCAAACGCGGCCAGATAACGTGCCTTGTCTGGATCGAGTTGTTCGAGTTCATTCACGATCCGATGAACAGTTTCGGTGTCTCGTTCAACATCGCTAGGCTCAGCTTCGCCAAAACCCAGAAATTTTAACAATGACATGGTCGCTCCAAGATCGCATTCTAACGTCGAAAGAAACGCGCTGTCGACCGGCGCGGGTGAGCGTCAAGCATCACAGCCACCCAACGGAAGTCCTCAGTATTCTCCAGTGCAATCTTTACGATGACCGTTAGCGGCACCGACAACAGCATCCCAACAGGACCCCAGATCCAACCCCAAAAAACCAAGGACATGAAAACAACCAGCGTCGATAATCCGAGGCGTCGACCCATTAAATAAGGTTCTAGGAAGTTCGCTAGCCCAATGTTGATTACTAGGTATCCGAGCGCCAAGACTGACGCACTAGCAGGCCCGAACTGAACCAGCACCAGCAGTACGGGCGGAATGGCTGCGAGGATTGAACCGAGGTTGGGAATGTAGTTAAAAATGAATGCGACCAATCCCCATAAAAGCGGAAATCCGAATCCAAGTAAAGAGACCCACAGACCCACAAGAATCCCAGTCACTAGACTGATGAGCGTCTTGATCGCCAAGTAGCGTTGGACCTGACGGGTTATTTGGCCAAATCGCTCAACGTGGTCCGACCGATCGCCAAACGCTGCCTTGAGTTTTCCAGAAAAGCCCGCCGCCTCAGCGAGTATAAATACCATTGTCAGGATAACGAGAAACGTATTTTGGGCGATTGCCGCCACAGCACGGAGTGTGCCGCCCACTAGGTCCATGAGAGCGGCAGGGTTGAGCATGTCAGGCGCACCCCAACTCGCGGTGTCAACGCCTCGCGCTTCAAGCCATTCCAATACCCACCCTATGAGTTCCTGGAAACGTGCTTGGTAGCCAGGAGCCGCAGCGGTGAACTCGTTAAGGGATTGTCCAATAACAATCACAACGCCGGCCAGGACAGCGACAGCCGTCAAAACCGTCGCCAAAACAGCTAGTACAGGTGGTAATCCCCAACGCCGCAAACCTGCCATGAACGGCAGGCTGATGATAGCGAGAAACACGGAAACGAGAAATGGGAGTAACAACTGCCCTGATGCCCGCAAGCCGGCGAGAACAATAACGAGGCTGGCGGCAATAATTAGGAAGCGAGCGCCTCTATCGTGAACCGGGCGGTCATTAGCAATCATTCAGTTCGCCTCATCGGGCAGGTGTGCACACCTTGAACACCGTAGTTCCCCACACAGGCCGCAACACCAAACGCACACCGCTCCATGGTACCAGATGAAGCTTAAGACCGAGCCACGTACATCGCTTAAACATCAATAAGGATTCTTCTAGCCCCTCGCCTGAGGGTTAGGCACCGATCTATACTAGCGTTGTACGCGCAGCGGCGGTGTTCTGCTCGTCATCAATTTACCGTGTGCGAAAGTGGCGGAACTGGCAGACGCGCCGGATTTAGGATCCGGTGGCCGCGAGGCTGTGGGGGTTCAAATCCCCCCTTTCGCACCAATTCTCAGCATCGAAGCGTGAAAACATGAAGACCGAGTTCACCGACATTAGTGATACGCAGAAAAAGATTGCCATAGAAATCCCGGGCGAGGTCGTTGATGCCAAGATCGACCGTGTCACACGCGATTTCTCGCGCAGTGCGAAAATACCCGGCTTCCGGCCGGGCAAGGTGCCCACTAAATTAATTCAGCAGCGGTTCCGAGAACAAATCTTCCATGAAGTAACGCAGGGTCTGATCCCAAATGCGGTTGAGGAAACACTCCGCGAGCGCGGCCTCGAACCAGTGGACACACCGAACATCCGGGACGTTGTAGTCAACAAAGGCAGCCCACTCACGTTCACGGCCACTTTCGAAACCGTGCCACCGATCGACCCAGGTGACTATGCGGTCTTCACGCTCAGAAGACCGCCCATTTTGGTCGAAGAGGAGGCAATCGATAAAGCCCTAAGCGAACTGCGGGAACGGTCTGCACGCTTTGACCCCGTAAGCGGACGTCTAACTGAACAGGGTGATTCGGTCGTGCTTGACCTTACACGCGAGGTTGTCAACGGACCAAATTCTACCGAGGTGCCACCAGAGCAGTTAAAACCCGACACGCACAAAGGTGTCACAATCGAGATCGGCGCATCGGCAAACCCACCGGGATTTGATGATGAGATAATCGGCCTCGATATAGATGACGTAAAGGAATTTACTCTGTCGTATCCGACTGATCACGCAACGTCGGAACTGGCTGGCACAACGGTCCGCTACGATGTGAGGGTAAAAGCGATTAAGCGTCGCAATCTACCAGAACTCGATGACGAGTTCGCGAAAGACATTGGTGATTTCGAGAACCTCGGTGCGTTGCGTACCCGTGTATCTGAGGACCTCAAGAAAGAGGCTGAGCAGGACGCTGACCGGCAAGTTCGGGCCGAGTTGGTAAAGCAGCTCGCGGAGCGCATTACGTTCAACCTGCCGGAGGCTCTTGTCAACCGTGAATTGGATCGACGGGTCGAGGAATTTGTACGGCGCTTACTTGAACAACGGGTTGATCCAAAAAAGGCCAACATTAACTGGGAAGAATTTCGAGAACAGCAGCGTGAACCGGCACAGGAAGCGGTGTGTAGTGCCTTAGTCATCGACGAGATCGCACGCCGTGAGTCACTCAGTCCGTCCGAGGAAGACATTGAGAGTGAGGTAGCTCGCTACGCCGAACGGTCCGGCCGCCCAACCGCAACTGTTCGTGCAAAACTGGAACAAGAAGGTGGTATGGCACGAGTTGAGATCGGTCTCCGTCGAGAGAAAGCGATGAACCTGCTCTTGTCGCGTGCTAAGATCATTACTGTGTGAGCAGTTGCTTCACTGAGTGCGGAATCCCATCAAGTTGCCGATACCGTGGTAGTGGGTCGCTGGTGGAGCGTCTCAAGGCAACTGGAGACCGACGCTGTGAGCACATGGTCGCAGATATGTGCAGTAATGTGTTGAGAATTGAACATGACTGACGAGCGAGCACAATTAATTCCGATGGTCGTCGAACAATCGAACCGTGGGGAGCGTGCCTACGACATCTTCTCGCGATTGCTCAAAGATAGCATTATCTTCATAGGTTCTCCCATCGACGATGCGATCGCGAACCTAGTCATTGCTCAAATGCTTTTCTTAGAGGCCGAGGATCCCGATCGTGACATCTTGCTTTACATCAATAGTCCCGGTGGAGCGATCACAGCTGGGTTGGCCATCTACGACACGATGCAGTTCATCAAGCCAGACGTGCAAACCTATTGCATCGGCCAGGCTGCGTCCATGGGTGCAGTATTACTGGCATCCGGCACCAAGGGTAAGCGTTTTTCGTTACCAAATTCGAGGATCGTAATCCATCAACCGCTCATGTCTGGCTTGGGTGGCCAAGCAACCGACATCGATATCGCGGCTCGGGAGATTATTAGGATTCGCGAACGGCTGAACGAAATCCTCGTGAAACACACTGGTCAGACGGTTAAACGGATCCAGGAGGACACCGAGCGAGACTACATCATGTCAGCTGAGCAAGCCCAAAAATACGGTATCATTGACGATGTGATCCACCAGCGGGAACGAGAGCCCGGATCGCCCGAGTAAACTGATTAACGAGCATGAGGCATGGGCAAGAAACAGAGTGACTCGGAGATTCTCCGTTGCTCGTTCTGCAACAAAGACCAGAATGATGTGCGGAAGCTCATCGCTGGTCCAACCGTATTCATCTGTGATGAATGTGTCGAGGTGTGTAACGACATCATCGCCGACGATAGCCGTTTCGAGAGCCGGTCGAGTGTTCGACCGACTCTTCCGGTACCGCATGAAATTAAGGAGTTTCTTGACGAGTACGTCATTGGTCAAGAACAAACGAAAAAGAAGCTCGCTGTTGCTGTCTACAACCACTATAAGCGGATCGAAATTCAAAAACGGACCAAGAATCGTAACGACATCGAACTAACTAAATCGAACATCTTACTTGTCGGCCCAACGGGCACTGGCAAGACCTTACTCGCGCAGACCCTAGCAAAACTTCTGTCAGTACCGTTCACCATTGTCGATGCTACAACGCTTACCGAAGCTGGCTATGTCGGTGAGGATGTTGAAAATATCATCCTCAAGCTTCTGCAAGCGGCGGGCGGAGACATCGAGAAGTGTCAGCAGGGCATCATCTACGTCGATGAGGTTGATAAGATTTGCCGGAAAGACGAAAACCCCTCAATCACGCGTGACGTGTCTGGCGAAGGTGTGCAGCAGGCACTGTTGAAGATCCTTGAGGGCACTGTTGCCAACGTCCCACCTCAAGGGGGACGTAAGCATCCCCATCAAGAATTTTTTCAAGTAGACACGACTAACATTTTGTTCATTTGTGGTGGCGCGTTCGTCGGGCTAGACAAGAACATTAACCGACGTGTTGGTAAGAAAGGACTTGGTTTTCGGGCCGACGTTAAATCGATGCGAGATCGTGATATTGGGTCAACGCTCGAACTGGTGGAGCCCGGCGATCTTATTCAGTTCGGCTTGATCCCTGAGTTCGTAGGCCGGTTACCAGTCATAGGAACACTTCATGAACTCGATAAATCGGCCTTAATGCAAATATTGACGAAACCTCGGAACGCAATTACGCGTCAGTACCAAAAGCTTCTCGAGTACGAGAACGTAAAGTTGCATTTCACTGAAGACGCTCTCACGGCGATTGCCGAATTGACCCTTGAACGAAAGCTTGGTGCGCGTGGGCTCCGGATGATCATTGAGGAGCTAATGCTCGACATTATGTATAACTTGCCCGGCCAGAAGAAAATACGCGAGTGCATGATCACGCGTGATGTGGTCCTAGCTAAAGACAAGCCAACTACCTTGTTCGAGAAGGCCGGATAGCTGGAATTGAGCAGCCGTCGCGCAGATAAGTCTTACGGAGATAACGCCCTTATGGTGGATTCCTACGAAACTATACCAGTCGTCCCACTTCGCGATGTTGTGGTCTTTCCTCACATGATGATGCCGTTCGTCATTGGTCGACCATCATCGACCAGAGCGCTTGAACACGCTCTGCTGAAGGACAAGCGGATTTTCTTGGCAGCTCAACACGACGCTACAAACGATGACCCGGCACCAAATGATATCTACACCATGGGTTGTGTAGCTAACATCGTGCAAAGCCTGAAACTTCCGGACGGTAATGTGAAGGTCCTCGTTGAAGGAGTGGACCGAGCGCGTGCAATGGAGTGGAAGGAAGATAAGGGTTTCTATCGCGTCGTCATCAAGGTGATCGAAAAGCAGGGCGAGACTGAAGATGACATCGAGAGCACGATGAGCAAAGCAGTCTCTCTCTTCGAACATTACGTCAAACTTTCGAACACCTTACATTACGATGCAATGGTTGCCGCTGTGCGTGTGGACGACCCAAGTAAGCTAGCAGATACAATCGCCGCCCACCTCCTCGTCGGTGTTGACGAGAAGCAAAACCTGTTGGAAATCCTTTCGCCAACTGAGCGATTAAACCGGATTGCTGGCATCATCGAGGCTGAAGTCGACAAACTTCAGGTGGACCGCCGAATCCAATCCCGCGTCAAAAAGCAAATGGAGAAGGCACAGAAGGAGTACTACCTAAACGAGAAGATGCGAGCAATCCAGAAGGAATTGGGTCGCAAAGAGGACAAAGGAAACGAAATTGATGAGTTAAAGACAAAAATCGAAGAAGCGAAAATGCCTTCGGAAGTTGAAGAGAAGGCCGTCCAAGAACTCAAACGTCTTGAGTCGATGCCTCCGATGTCGGCTGAGGCGACAGTGTCACGGAACTATATTGAGTGGCTAATAGCGGTGCCCTGGCACAAGAAATCTCGTGAAAGTCGAGACCTTAACCGCTCTGAGCAGATTCTGAATGAAGATCATCACGGACTCGATAAGATTAAGGATCGAATCCTAGAATTTCTGGCTGTCAGAACACTTGTTAAGAAGCCAAAGGGAACCATTCTTACGCTGACCGGGCCTCCTGGCGTGGGCAAGACCTCACTCGCAAAATCAATCGCTAGAGCCACAAACCGAAAATTTGTGCGGCTGTCACTTGGTGGTGTGCGAGACGAAGCTGAAGTCCGCGGCCATCGGCGCACATACATTGGCGCATTCCCGGGCCAAATCATCCAAATGATGAAGAAAGCGACCACCCTGAATCCGGTCTTCTTGTTGGATGAAGTTGACAAGATGTCGATGGATTTCCGTGGTGACCCGTCAGCAGCTCTGCTAGAGGTCCTTGACCCTGAGCAAAACAACACCTTTCTCGACCATTATCTGGATGTCGAGTATGACCTATCGCATGTGATCTTTATATGTACCGCAAACGTTCTACACACGGTGCCGCAGGCGTTACGCGACCGAATGGAGGTCCTCCAACTGCCTGGCTATACCGAACTGGAAAAGATCGAAATCGCAAAGCAATTTCTCTCGCCGAAAGCTATTAAGGCCACCGGCCTTACCACCAAGCAACTGACCTTCACTGATGAGGCCTTCCAGACAATCATCCAACGCTACACCCGTGAGGCTGGTGTCCGAAGCCTTGAACGGGAGATTTCCTCTGTCTGTCGAAAGGTCGCACGCAAAGTGGTACTTGAAGGTAAGAAGTTCTCCGAAGAGTTCACATCAGAAAAGATTACTGAGTACCTGGGGGTACCCCGCTTCCGACCGTCGATGGCTGAAGAGCAAAACGAGGTCGGTGTGGCAACTGGTCTAGCCTGGACAGAGGCCGGAGGAGAACTGCTGGTAACTGAAGCAATGCTTATGCCTGGACGGGGGCGGCTAACGCTCACCGGCAAGCTGGGTGATGTTATGCAGGAATCTGCGCAGGCGGCAATGAGTTACGTTCGCGCAAAAGCGGATGAACTGGGGATTCCAAGTAACTTCCACAGGAAAACCGATGTTCACGTGCACGTACCTGAAGGAGCCATTCCAAAGGATGGCCCCTCAGCTGGTATTACGCTCGCGACTGCTCTCGTGTCGGCGCTTGCCAACGTAGAGACAAGGCGCGACGTCGCGATGACTGGTGAAATCACATTGCGCGGTAAAGTGCTGCCGATCGGCGGCGTTAAAGAAAAGGTGTTAGCTGCCCATCGAGCCGGACTAAAGGACATTATCCTGCCTAAAGACAACGAAAAGGATTTGGCGGACATCCCTAAAAATGTCACTGACGTGCTCAATATCTACATGGTCGAAACAATGAACGAGGTATTGAAAATCGCCATGAGTCGACCACTACAGGCAACTCTGCCAACCGCATCCGAGTCGGCTCCGGCTTCATCGGACGATACGATCACGCACTGAGCCGCGATCGGGTAGCAGAAAACTGGGATACGGCCAGTCCACTGCCCGGAATATTTAGCCGTGAAAATCCTGCAGGTCGATCTGATCTCAAGCACTCCCGGCGCTGCCAGCCTGAGATCTCCAGTCAGATCCCAGATTGTATTCGTCGGCCGATCCAACGTAGGAAAATCTAGCCTGATAAACGCTCTCATACGCCGCAAACTAGCACGCACAAGCCGTTCGCCTGGCAAGACTGATCTCGTCAATATCTACCGAGTACGGCTTGCCGTTACTGCAAATCAAGTTCAGACGATCGATTTTGTCGACCTACCAGGATATGGTTACGCGCGAGGAGGAACACGACGCGCCGAGTCATTCGCGAAGATTACCGAACATTATTTCAAAGCTGCCAGAGAACCATCAGTCGCTGACGGTTCCGCCATGTTGGCACTTCACCTAGTTGACTCTCGGCATTCCGATCTCAAATCCGACCGAGATGCTCACGCCTGGTTGGAGAGCCATGGCCTGACAACGATAACGGTGGGTACCAAAGCTGATACTGTGCCACGGGCGGAGCACAAACGTGTAGCACAAACGCTTGGTAGCCGTACCGGAGGACGAGTTTTATTATTGTCGGCCAAGAGTGGGGATGGACTTAAAGACCTCTGGAAAATGATCATTCAAGCTTCAGACCGCAGGTGATGAAGCACCGGACAAACTGTTGGCGCTAGATCGACACACACGAGTGCGTGATATACTTCTAGCTTCGCTTGTAGTTGGGGAGAACAGACAGTGAGGGAAGGCATTCATCCTGAGTATTTTGAGGTCGAAGCGCGGTGCGCTTGCGGTGCCGCCTGGAAAACTCGGTCGACCAAGAAGGAACTTCATCTTGAAATCTGTTCAAGTTGTCATCCATTCTTCACGGGAAAACAGAAACTGATCGACACTGAAGGACGCGTTGAGCGCTTCACCAAGAAGTTCGGTTCTCAGACCGTAGCCTCAGTGAAAGAACAGCTCGAGCGGAGGAAGGCCAAGAAGTCGGCAGAATCTTAGAACGTGTCGAGATAGCTTCCCACCATCCCCGGGAATCCACGCACTGCTAGAATCCCACCCGTTCACTTTCGTGACTACGAAATCCCTCGGCAGCGTAGCCTTTCTCACTCAGAGGACGGGCTAACGAAAAAGTAACGTTCTGGAGAGTATTCCAGTTTGGGAACATCCAGAAAGACGATTTTGGATGTGAAAATCGGAATGTTGCTAGATTAGAGAACGAGACTGGCAGCCATCAACCGGTATACAGGCCCCACTCACCCAACTGGCCCTAGACGAAGCTAAAAAAGCGACTACTTCACCGATCTCCTCAGGCCTGCCGAATCGACCAAACGGAAGCTCGTGTTCGATGAATTTTGCTATGCCTTCTGGATCTGCTTGCTGACGGGTGTGCCAAGAACCGCCAGGAAACAAAATGGAACCAGGAGCCAGGCTCAAAACACGAATCCCCTCGGGGGCCAACTGCTGCGCCATCGACTTACCCAAACTAATTTCGGCTGCCTTGACAGCATTGTAGGTCATTCTCCCGCCAGATTCGCGGCCCCAAATCGACGTGATCATGATAATGACACTACCCTTACGCTTGCGAAGATGCGGAACCGCAGCGCGTGACGCACGAATGGCCGGGTACAGAGTGACGTTGAATGCAGCCTGCCAGTCTTCGTCGGTCGCAGCGGTAATGTCGCCTCCACCAGCTTTCCCGACGTTATTGACAAGAATATCGAGTCCACCAAATGTTTCAACGGTCTGGTCGACAAGCTCCGAGATGCCGCTGGCCGTCGAGACGTCAACCTGCATAGCCAAAACGGAGTTAACTCGTCCTGAGACAGCCCTCAACTCATCTTCAGCCTCGGCTAACCGATCGGCATTACGAGCACAGATCGTAACTCGGCACCCTTCTTCGATGAGCGCCTTGGCACTCGCAAAACCAAGGCCCTTACTTGAACCAGTGACAATTGCGATCTTGTCGTTTAGTCCGAGATCCATCCCATTCCTATCTTGCCCAAGGCGAAAAACTCAGGGCGAAAAGCGCAGAGGGACGTACAAGCGAACGGGCCGTTGCCCACCAGCAACGACCCGTTCCAATTGGTGCTCCGCGAACCTATGCGCAGCCACTCGTCGTGCCGCAATTATTACATTTGTAGCAACTACCGCTGCGCATCATAATCTCACCGCACGTCGAACACGGCGGCGCATCTTCATGGTTTTGGATAGCAGCGAACGAGGCTGTGACTCGTTCAACCGAGCCGTTACCATTGCCCGCTGTCTGATCGAGCGGCAATTTGGGTTCCTCGACCGGCAACCCTTCTGGCGCAATCGGCTGGTTGACGCCAGCCTCAAACTGCGCCTCGCTCGAGAGAAACTTTGTCGCCATCCAACGAAAAATGTAATCGACGATCGACTTCGCGAACCGCACTTCCGCATTCTTCGTCATGCCCGACGGCTCAAACCGCACGTGTGTAAACTTGTCGACCAACACCTGCAATGGAACGCCGTATTGCAGTGCATAGGACACCGCCTGCGCGAACGCATCAGCGAACCCTGAGATCGTTGACCCTTCCTTTGCCATAACCAGAAATATTTCTCCCGGCGAACCATCTTCGAACAATCCAATCGTGATGTAGCCCTCGTGACCGGCAATTTCAAACTTATGGGTAATCGCTTGACGTTCATCGTGTAGTCGACGGCGGACCGGTTGGCCAACGAGGCCTTCTACTACTCCGATCATCCCGGTCTTAGCATCACGCGACGTGTTGAGAGGTTGAGTCCGTTTACTGCCATCACGGTAGATCGACACTGCCTTAGTACCTAGCCGCCACGAATCAACATAGGCCTTCTGAATCTCCTCAGCTGTCGCCTCCTTCGGCACGTTAACAGTTTTTGAGATAGCACCTGAAATAAATGGCTGAGTGGCACCGATCATCCTGACATGTCCCATATAGTGAATCGACCGTTCACCTTGTGCAGGTTTAAAAGCACAGTCAAAAACCGGAACATCCTTATCCTTCAGATGCGGGGCTCCCTCGATTGTCTCGTGCTCATCAATATGAGCAATGATCTCGTCAACTTCTGACGACGAATAGCCCAGACGGTCCAGCGCCATCGGTACCGTATGGTTGACAATCTTCATCATGCCACCACCAACAAGCTTCTTATACTTGACAAGCGCGATGTCGGGTTCAACACCAGTCGTATCGCAATCCATCATGAACCCGATCGTGCCAGTTGGAGCCAGCACGGTTGCCTGAGCGTTACGGTAGCCATATTCTTCACCCAAATCGACCGCGTCGTTCCACGACTGCTTGGCCGCAGCGTAAAGCTCACTCGGTACGTTTGTCCGGTCGATATCCTTCAGTGCCGTGCGATGCTTCCGCATGACTCGCAGGAACGGCTCCTCGTTCTTTTCGTAACCATCAAACGAACCGCCGTGGTCACGAGCAATCCGTGCCGACTGCGCGTAGGCTTCGCCGGTCATCAGCGCCGTAATCGCGGCTGAATAGTCTCGGCCTGCCTGGCTGTCATAAGGCAATCCTCTGGACATTAGGAGCGCGCCCAGGTTGGCATAACCCAATCCGAGGGGACGGTAGTCGCGACTGTTCCGCTCAATCGCCTTCGTTGGATAGCTTGCGCAGTCAACGATGATTTCCTGCGCCGTGAGCAGAGTACGCACCGCCGCCGTAAACGACGCGTGGTCAAAGTCACGCGCCTCATCAACAAAGGTCATTAGATTCAACGAGGCCAAATTACAAGCTGAATCGTCAAGGAACATATATTCCGAACACGGGTTGGAAGCATTGATTGGAGCAGTGTTCGGACACGTGTGCCAGTCATTAATTGTCGAGTCGAACTGCATTCCAGGATCACCGCATACATGAGTCGCTTCGGCAATCTGCTGCATCAAGTCTCGCGCCTCATAGGTGTCCATAACTCGACCATCACTCACAGCATGCGTCTGCCACGCACCGTCATCCAGCACCGCGCGCATAAATTCGTCGGTCACGCGAACACTGTTGTTTGAATTTTGAAAAAATACTGAAGCATAGGCCGGTCCGGTAAACGAGCCATCGTAGCCAGCGTCAATGAGCGCCCAAGCCTTGTGCTCTTCTTCAACTTTGCAGTTAATAAATGCTTCAATATCAGGATGCTCAGCATTTAAGACCACCATCTTCGCAGCCCGGCGGGTCTTACCACCTGACTTAATGACACCGGCAAATGCATCGTAGCCTTTCATAAACGAAACCGGTCCAGACGCCGTGCCGCCACCCGCCAACGCTTCTTGGGACGAGCGGATGGAAGAAAGATTTGAGCCCGTGCCAGAGCCAAACTTGAACAACATCCCCTCGGTCTTGGCCAAGGTCAAAATGGAGTCCATGGTGTCCTGCACAGAATTGATAAAGCAGGCTGAACATTGCGGTGCCTTTTCAAAGCCGCAGTTAAACCAAACGGGGCTGTTAAACGCTGCTCGTTGGTTCACGAGAAGATACTTTAGGTCGTCGCTGAAGGCTTGCAGGTCACCGGGACTTGCAAAATATTTTTTTTCACGCGCCCATTCAGTGATCGTTTCAACTACGCGGCCAATGAGCTGCTTGACGCTGCGCTCACGCCCGTCTGTTCCTAGTTGGCCACGAAAGTATTTTGAGACAACGATGTTTGTCGCCTGCTGTGACCAGTCCTTCGGAATCTCAACGTCATGCTGTTCAAAGACGTTCTCGCCTCGCTCATTACCGATTACGGCAGAGCGCGTTTCCCATTCGATTTCGTCGAACGGATCGACACCGTCCCGAGTGAAGAACCGCTGAAATTCCAGTCCGGACGCTGCCGACTTGGAGCGCCGCGTCGACTCCGGCAAGCCATCTTGAGTCGTTTGTGGTTGCTGCGCTGCGCCTCTGTCCATACTTACCTCTCAGAAAACAATCGAGCCCGAGACCTTACCCCAAGGTCCCGGGCCGTCGCAGGATGCTGAAAATAACTCCTTCTACGCCTCTCTGTTGAGCTGCGCCCTTCGCAGGGCCGAACCGAGAGGCTAGGAACCATCCTCAGCAGGCCTGTTAGATCCTACGGCGGTCAACTATGCGTCCTGCTTATCGGTTTGTCAAGCCTCAAACTACAAGATATGGGGTAAAGCTTTAGGTCAAACGCAAGATGTTGGTAAAACTGGCCTAATCCTGAATACTTGCAATTCAGATGTACAAGCTCTGTCACGGTTCTTCCCCGACCGGTCAAGGACTGGTACAGTCAGACCGTGTACTTAGATGAGATCGATTCATCCGTCGACCCACCATCCGCAGTTAACCCGGCTGTGCCCAACACACCTCAGTTGCTCAACCGACAACGCGAAGGTTTGAAAACACGCATCAGGGCTTTCGGTGAGGTAGTACTCTGTTCCGATTTCCCAACACAGCTGATGTTGATTCAACTGCTCGCATGGATCGGCCTACGCCCGTTACTAAGCGACGGACGACTGTCGTTACTCTACATCGCTACACTCTCGCTCGTGGACGCAGCAGTATTGATAACGTTGATTCTATGGTTTCTTCGTTGCCACAGTGAATCGGCACGTAGGATTTTTCTTGGGAGTCGGTCGATCGGACGCGAAGTCCGTCTCGGCGTACTACTCGTTCCTGGCGTGGTCTTGTTCGTACTCCTAACTCTGACTCTCATCCAAAACTTTGCACCGTGGCTCCATAACGTAGAAGAAAATCCGCTCGAGTCGCTCTTGCAAACACCTCGCGACGCCATTATCTTCGGGTTGGTGGCGATTGTCGCCGGAGGCGTACGCGAAGAACTTCAACGAGCCTTCATCCTTCACCGGTTCAAAGAACACCTAGGTGGAGCACCGGTCGGCCTCGTGGTCTTCAGTGTCATGTTCGGCTTAGGGCATCTAATACAGGGATGGGACGCAGCCCTTGTCACCACGATGCTCGGTGTGGTGTGGGGCGTCGTGTTTCTTTCAAGAAGAAGTGTTATCGCGCCGATAGTGAGTCATACTGGCTTCAACGTACTGGAGATCGTGCGACACTTATCGCAGTGAAGCAGTTCCTACCCTTCCTCGTCTAGACGGGTCACCTTTACACGGAGAGACAGCCTCGTGATCCAATCGGCAATGAGCGCTCCTTGGCGCTCCTCCTGTAAATCCCGCCGCACCTGATCGCGAATCCGATCGAAGGGCTGTCTCTCCCCGCCTACCGAATAATGGTTTATCTGCCTGCGATAATACTGTGCCAATTCAGCCTCTGTTGGTTGGACCATCGATCCGAATCGCTGTTCAAGATAGTTCTCGACCCGCCAACCCTTAAGCAGTACGCGCGCCAAGCCTGTCTCGGTCATACCAACCTCTGCAAGCGCGTGCAGAAACGCTTCGTGCGTTGGGAAGCTACTGCGCAAGTCGTCGAGCTTGGCCTTAATAACACCGACTCTTGGTTCGGGAACAATAAACCGGTTTACTTCTGCGAGGATTAAAGCTCGGTCGATCAACCGCGTGAGCACATCAGTTTCGTTGCGAGCATCTGGTATCAAACCAAACGTAGTGACAGCCCGCACATCGGATAGCATAATGACGTCACTGCCGACCACTGCAATCACCCGATCAATAATGTCGGTTCGCGCATGCAACATGATGGCGGAAGCGACCCATATGAACACAGCAAACCGACACACCGCCTGAAATCGTCGCAAGCCTTTGTATTTCATCTTTAGAACGCCTGTCCGATGCTCACATGAAGAGCTGTCAAACTCTCCAAGACTCCACTACCGAAATCGCGCTGGTCGAGTTTAAATCCAAGGTCAACCCGGATCGGCCCGATGGGTGACCGGTAACGCAAACCAAAACCGGCACCTCCACGAAGACCACCAAACGTCATTCGTTCGACTGTCTTAAACACATTACCTACGTCAAGGAACGCAACAGCTCCCAGACTCTCCCAAATCGGGAACCGGAGTTCATTATTGACGATGATCAGACTATTCCCACCTTGGGGAAACCCATCCTGGTCAATCGTTGAGTCATCGCCCAAACGGTCGAGGGCGAAGCCCCGCACCGTCGTTGAGCCGCCAGCGAAAAACCGCTCGCTCGCAGGGAGATCACGTATAACGGTTTCAACTGATTGACCGTCTGCTGCTAAAACTGGATTCCCATTATTATCGATGACCTTGACTGCCCTCGAAAAACCAGTGGCCAACCCAACCCGGAGCCCAGAGGCAAAGACCATCGATGATGTCCCGGGTAAACGCCGGTAAAAAAACCCCTGCATTAGCGTCTTCGCAAACCCAACCTCAGAGCCTATCGCCCGGCCAGCCAACCCTGTGTCAACGCTCAAGAGTTCGCCACGCGTTGGATCGAATGGGTCGTCACGGCTATCCCGAATGAACGCCCCTGAAAACGTCGATAGTGCAATCCCGGAAAACAACCTGTCGATGAGATGCTCTTCCTCCGTATTGAAGCGCTCGTCAAACAACTGGTCTCGGTTAAACGTATAGCCACCAGTGAAGATTGTGGTTGAGCCAAGAGGCCTTCGCCACTCAACGCGCACACCACGCTGTTTGAGATTGAAACTCGATCGAATCGATTGTTCAATGAAAGCCGAGAACAGTAGTTCCCCAGTCGAATTAAAAACGCGCGGTTCGCGAAATGTGGCCAGCATCCTATATTCGTTGAATCCAAAGTTGCTCGAATTATCATTAACGATCTGATCGTTATCTGGCCGGAGACTCACTCGCGTAAATAAGTTAACTGAGCGGTTCTTGCCCCACAGATTTCTTCGGCCGATCTCAATAAAGCCTCTCGGAGCAAACTCGACTTGCTCAACTGCAGCACCACTTTCTCCGCGCCCCCGACGTAGTCTAGTTCCAGCTTCGAACCCGCCACCGTAGCCGAGTGTTGTCGCTGGCACCTCCTCGACTGCTACCAGAACATCGCGTCTGGTATCACTGCTATGGCTAATTTCAGTAATCCTAATCCTGCGGAATAATCCAAGTGCTCCTAAGCGCCGCCGGCTTTCAGTAAGTCGGTCCTGGCTCAGCGGTTGACCAGGCACCAGTGTTATTTCTCGACGGATTGTTGCGGTGCTAACCTGGAACTGCCCGGTAATTAAGACGTGATCGACGAGAATTTGCGGTCCGGCTTCAACAACGTGAGTAAGGTGGGCTTGGCGGGTACCGGGGTCAAAAGAGGCGTCTACGCGAACGCTCGCAGTCTCATAGCCCAGACTAAGCAGCCGCTGTAGGATCGCGTCTCGGTCCGCCAAAGCAACGGCTCGCTCGTAGACTACACCGGGGCGCGCCGCTATTGCCGCCTGGAGATCTGGAACGACAGAATTTGGTGCGCCCTCGATTTCGATGGAACCGATGACCATGCGAAGCCCTTCGGCCACTGTGAGTCGAAGATGCACCATAGGACCCAAAGGACTGGATTCTTCTACAACCTCCGTTGTTATATTGGCGTTCGGATAGCCAGCTTCCCGATAAGCAGCAAGTATCGCGGTGACTCTCTCATCAAAAGTCGCCTCCACGAACGGATCACCAACGACGACCCCAAGCCTGTCCTGAAATACAGCACGCGGGAACAATTGATGGCCCTCGATCTCAATGCCGCCAACTCGTACAACTGGCCCGCGGTCGACGTGGTAAACAATCTTCAGTTCCTGTTCATCGCCGGTTCGAGTGTAGTCGGTTATTGCTCGTCGGAAGCCACGCTGCTGAAGATAGTCCAGGAGTCGACGATTGGAGTCCTCTAATAAATCCTCATCAACCGAGCTCTCACGGTCTATTGTTACAAGGGCATCCTGAATCTCAGCCGGTAGCGAGTCTCCCTTAAACTCGACCATTACACGGGGCCCCGCATCTACCGTCAAAGTAAGATCGAGTTGAAGTCCACCGGGCCTAGCCTCCACAGTGTGGTCAGCCACAGCTTCAAAGTACCCATCTTGTTTCAGATTATTAACGTAATCGATCAGATGCTGCTCCAGCGCTTCGCGATCGAGATGTTCGCCGATTCGAAGGTCGAGTCGTCGAAAAATATTCGCCTCTTCCTCGAGCACTTGGCCAACAAGGACAAGCGTCGCAAGACGAGCCTGCTCGCCGGCAGCAATTTCTATGGTCAGTGTCGTTAGACCACCACCTCGGTCGACCGGCGAGATTACGATACTTGTGTTTAAGTATCCCTGGTTGCGGTATAACTCACGCAGAAACCCTGCGATATCGTCTACCTGACCGAGTTGAGGCCGCTCGCCATAGCGTTCGTCAATCGCCTCACGGAGATCGCCGCGAGACAATCCTAAGTTTCCCCGGAATGCGAACCGATCGACGATCTTAATTGGAGTCAGTTTATAGAGCAGTACAACGCCCCCATCCCGTAGATTTGCATCCACGCGAATATCGCTGTAGTAGCCTAGGCTAAAGAGGTGCCAGATGCTCTCGCGAACGTCTGTCATCGATAACGGTGTCCCCACGCTTGTAACAATTAGCTCTTCACTCCCAGGAGTTGGCATTGCACCCCCGAAGTCGAGTTTCACATCAACAATTGGAAGTCCCAGGTAGGTATTGACATCCGCCACCGCACCTAAAGAGACACAAGTGAACCAACCTGCCAAAACCAAACTGGCTAAGTGACGCACCGCAAACCACAACTTCCGGCCCTCGGTGCACGACGAGTGGTTAAGTGGGATCATCTAGAAGGCGTGACGCACACGAAAGTCAATTGCGTAAGTACGGTCTTCATTTTGGGATAGCACCCAAGAAAGCCGGTCGCTCTGGTCATACTCTAGCAAAATAAGTAAATCGCGCTCTCCACCCGTCAGGGCACGCGACAAAGTTAGATATGCCCGGTCAGAAACGCGCTTGCCAATAGTTAGCCTCGCTGTTGGCCTTAACTCGGCCGTTTGTCTCGAAGTCGCATCGCTCAGCGACGACCCAATCTGGAAACTATCAACACCGAACGACTCCTCAACCACTTGACCAAAGCCTGACGAGATCGGATTCGTTAGTAGTTGTGCCGCCCGCGCCTGCAGTAACTGTCGATCGGCCTCGGTTCCAGTACGAATCGCCCTGAGCTCACCCTCGGCAGGATCGTGGACACTACCAAGCAACAAGGCAAGAATGTCAATCGCCGGTAGCGGTGGATCCGAAGTGAGGTCAGGAACAAATCGTTCAGCTGTACCAGCGGCGTGAAAAATCACACGATAAATCTGACCCGGCACTCTTACACTTGTTTCAGCCTCAACATCAAAGAAGGGATCAATTTTAGTGGGGTCACTGAAATCTACGCTCCCACTAGTTACAAAATACCGATTACCCTCAAAGAATACTTCGCCACGATCGACCTCTATATAACCGAGTAACTGCGGTTGCTGTGCCGTCCCCTGCATTCTGAGGTCAACGCTGGCGGTCACACGAGCATTCCTATCTTCAACACGAAGTGTTCCAGGTGCATTGATCTGAAGGTCGTAGCGTATTGGGAACGGAGACTCAATTTCGCTTTCGGGATCATAGGTTTCGTCTTGAGTCGAGAAATTCAAGAATTGGGTATCGACTTCAAACTGTCTGACCCAAGTCGCGTCAACCACCTCAAGAACACCGACAAGTATCGGATCCTCAAAGGACCCTTGTAATGAAAGATCAGCATCAATCACAGAACGGATCCCCTCTGGGTAGCGTAATTGCATCCCTTGGCCAGTCAGTGTCATGTCCAACTCACCAGGCAGATAGCCGTCAAGACCGACCCGTCCCCCAAACTGCACTAAGCCGCCACCGAGCGTGGCCGACAGATCATCCAAGTGAATACCTTCAGCATCAAAAACAGCTCGACCGTTGACCGCTTCCAGTGAGTGTGGCAGAGAGAAAAGTCGAAGTCGGCCGTCGGTTACCGCCGCGAACCCATCCAGAACCGGCACATCGATCGAACCGCGAATCTCAGCCACAAGTTCCGCGTTGCCTGAACTTCGAATATCGCCGATAAAACCTTGAAGAATTCCGAGGTTCGCATCACCCGTTGCCCGAATGGCAACCTCATCGGTTCGAAGGCGAACTTCGCCAGAAAGATTTAGGGCGGTGCCCTCCCCTCCTAGTTGCATCTGCTCAATCCGGACGACTTCCTGGTCTAAAGCAATGCGAACGTCACCGTCGTTGCGTAACTCGTAATCGAAGAGTCCTAATTGCAAGTGCTCAATAGTCGTATCTACCAGAAGGTGCTCAGGATTACTGAGCTCGCCCACAATTCGGGTTGATCCACTCGCAAGGACCGTGGTGTACGGCTGAAGTCGAGGTTCGAAAACCCTTATGTAGGGATCGAGCGCGGTATCGGTGAAACGGAATGCTAACTCAGCGTCACCCTCCGTCGTCAGAGCAACTCGGCCTAGCGCTGAAATCGCCAGCCTCGGTGAGGCCGCTTCAATTTCAATCTCCAACTCCTCGTTTCTCACACCGATGCGTCCGGTCACCTGCCCAATTTCCTCCTCACTCATGAAAAGGCTATCCACCCGACCACGAACATCGTAGTTGGGAGTCTCAAACACCCCGACACCTGAAGCGGTAAACTGGAGCGTCCCCGAAAGGGGTGCGTATGGGTTCTCGACCGTCGCCACCTCCGACATCGGAATTCCATAACCATCCGCATTGAATGTGTAGGTGCCTAGCCAATTGACGAATGCAGCACCGGTGACGACGCCGCCGCCCTTGACCATCTCCACACCATCGAGCCGAACACCTACACCTTCGAAACGGAGCCCCGCAACACCAGATTCAACTGGTTCACCGTATGCTGTACCGTCGCGCATCGACATCTGACCGAACCCAAACGGCGCCTCGTAATGTCCATAGAGATGTAATTCGCCAGACAGCAACCCTTCGACACGGTACCCTTCTTGCTCAAATGCTGTAAGAAAATCTGTAGCGCTCCGATCGGTGATTTTGAACGTGGCGTTCATTTCTTCATCACCATCGGTTCGCGGATAGCTAAAAGCGAATCGCCCATCGAATTCGATTTCCGAACCTCCGTCAGTCACATGTCCGTCCGTGATTTCGTAGTACCCGTCCTCGATGATCGCTTCACCCGACCACCGACCCCACATCACATCCCAAAGACGCATCCCTTTGGCAGCAAACACGCCCGAAACCCGTGGACTTGAAATCGTTCCCTGTATGACACCGTCAAACGTGCCCCGGCCAGAAATTTCGAACTCATTTGTCAGTTCGCCAAAAGCGGTCATGACACCCGCAAGAATTTGATCGGTCTCCTGCCAATCGGCGCTCGTCAGGTTAAATGGGATCTCGGAATCATCACCGTAGGCAGTCCGTCCTTCAAACACGATACGTGTCCGCGGCGTAGCAATCCAACTGCCAACCGCAAGGTCGATCCACTTAGGCCCCAACCGGTAGCTCGTCGACCCACCGATAGAAAAGCGCCGGAAGGGTTGCGATGATGCGGTCTCGGGGTTTAACACCGTCTGATCAACCAATGCAGCTTGGAGCTGAACGCCATCCGGTGGTAGCGCTTCAACATGCCCTTCACCTTCGTGTTCTTGGAAATGGCCGCGTGGCCACGACATGCGGTTCCACCCCGTCGATTGACCCTGCAAACGAACACCGGCAAGGGCTAGTTTGTCGGTAAGCAGCTGCAAGTCAATATTCCGATAGTTCAGGTCAAGACGACCAGTGTTACCGTCGGGAAGATCGGGTGACCTCAGTGCGTATTCGAACTGCAATGGACCATCGTGAAAAATAGAGGAAGTATCAAAAACGTCAAAATCATCGTTGCGCCAATGGAGTGAGCCGGAAAGCTCAAGGAACGGCTGCTCATTAATCGTTGCTAGATCACTCCGGAAATCTCCGCGGAGATCATAGCCATTCTCGTACTTATGATAAGTTCCACCAAAATGACCCATTCCGCCTACAGTGAACGGGTCATGAGCAAAAAAGATGTCCCGGAGAGCTCCTAAATCTCCTTCTGATTGCACCTCGTAGTGTTGCTCTGGCCAATTCGCTGTTTCTACTTTACCCACCAGATGGGAAATGGTGCCGCTCGTCTCCAAGTCAAGTCGATCGAACATGACATCACTACCCTCAATTATAAAATCCGCTTGTACCGATGCTGTAATTGGCTCGTACAATCCGATCTGCACAGTGCCATTGGAAAACGTGACTTGTCCTCGATAATCCTTAAGTTTGGTCACGGTAATATCGAAGTTGGGCGTCACGGCGCTCCAGTTCGATCCGTAATCATCAAAAATAACTGTCCCACGATGGGCACGGATGTAGCTGAGCGTGGTAATAAACAGATCTCCGTTGTCAGAACCGTTCGCGACTGCTGCACTCTCAATATCAGCCGGGTAACCGTCAAGATCGGGGAATGTGTGGCTACCGTCAGGAAAACTCTCGAGAACCATCTCCCAATCAGCTATCTCAATAGAATCGAAGAGGAGTTCACGACGGAACAATGATGACCAGGGCATCGACACAACGATGCGATCCGCTCGCAGGAAAGGACGATCGTCAGGCGTCGGACCCTCAATAACCAAATCCTCAGCCAGAAAACGACCGGGGAAGAGATAGACGGACAACTTTCCAACGTGCATCGGCCGGCCCACTTGCTGAGACCCTATCTGTTCAACTTGACCGCGGAGTGCAGGACCAACATCCACTGTTACGCTCGTCACTACAAGAGCCGCAACCAGCCCCACGCCCAAGACGAGAGGTAGCCGGGCAAACCTCCACCTACCACCTTTGACAGCAGGCATCGTCACATCAGCGTTCGAATCTGTTCTGGATTCCTTCACACGCAGCTCATCCAATCAGTTACTTACTCAAAAGAGACTAGCGTCTGTCCAACCTCAACAGTCATCCCTTCACGAACAGGCACCTCCCTTATGCGCCCTTCTTTCGGTGCCGTCAAAACGTTCTCCATTTTCATTGCCTCAACGACAACAAGAGCCTGTCGTTTCAAGACCTCGTCCCCAGCTGCAACCATCAGTCGCACGACCCGACCGGACATCGGAGCAACGACATCTCTTCTTCCGGAGACGTCCTCCTCCCTCACTTGACGCACTGCCCGTCGGCTATCGACGACAACCTGAAACACCCCCCCACGAAGTTGGACGTCAAATTGTGCACGGCGGCCGGTAGCCACCAGCGCCACCTCGTGACTCGTTGGCATCCCGTTTAGGCGAATTATCGATAGCCTGCCGGTGCCCAAGCGACGAACATCAACCTTGTGTTGCCGCCCGTCTACATCCACTAATAGGTGGTGCCCAATTGACGCCACTGGCCTTTTAACCATCACCGTTCGCACCCGACCGTTGACTTCAATGCCGAAACGCATACTTCCAGTAAATTAGGTGCGCAATGCGGCCGCCCGTGCCGCTCGACGCCATGGCGAGCTCGTTTCCAAGGGTTCTGTTGTTTCCCCTCCAACGGATTCCAGAAAAGCGTGCGCCGCCATACCAATCACGGCGACCTCCTCCGCTTCAGATGAGGGATCAGTGAAAGCTCGCCCATCTCGTTCGGCTAGGATAGCGTCGACAAACGTTGTATCTATGGCTCCTTCGGCGAACGCGCGGCTGCGAATTAGCCACTGAAAGAACGGGATCGTCGTCTTGATACCCTGCACCCTAAACTCGTCCATCGCCCGACGCATCCTAGCGATAGCGTGCGTTCGATCCGCGCCCCATGCAACAACCTTCGAAATCAATGGGTCATAAAAAACAGGCACCTCGCCACCCACAACAGCACAGCTGTCCTCGCGAATACCTGGTCCCGAAGGCGACTGCAGGCCACGGATACGTCCAGGAGATGGCAAGAATGACGCATCAGGGTCTTCAGCATAAACCCGGCATTCGATGGCGTGTCCAGTCGGTTTAAGCGCATGCTCTAGAGTAATATCGAGCCTTTCGCCTTGAGCGATACGAAGCTGCCACCGAACCAAGTCAACTCCCGTAATTGCTTCGGTTACCCCATGCTCGACCTGTAAACGTGTATTCATTTCAAGGAAATAGAAGTCGCCTGATTCATCGACCAGAAATTCAACAGTTCCAGCATTTGTGTAGTCGACCGCCTTGGCGATCGACACGGCTGCGTCGGCCATGGCCGTCCGACGTTGAAGTGACATTCCTGAGGCGGGTGACTCCTCGACCAACTTTTGATACCGGCGCTGGATTGAGCACTCGCGTTCGACAAACGGCACGACCGTACCGTACTCGTCGGCTAGGATTTGGATTTCGATATGTCGCGGGAATTGAAGCTGGCGCTCAAGATACACTGCATCGTCGCCAAACGCTGACCCAGCTTCAGAACGCGCCGTGGTGATCGCCGTAGTGATCACCGATGGCTCAGAAACCAGTCGCATCCCCTTCCCGCCTCCACCGGCCACTGCCTTGACCAGCAAGGGATAGCCGATGGTAGAGGCGAGAGCGATCATCTCATCGTGAGAAATAGCGGGGTCGACCGGCGCACCAGTACCGGGTACAACTGGAACGCCGGCAGCCACTGCTTTCTCGCGAGCCGCCACCTTTCCACCCATAAGCGCGATGGCATCTGCCGAAGGGCCAACGAACACCCGACCAGCTGCCCGAACGGAAGCCGCGAATTCTCCATTCTCAGACAAAAAACCGTATCCCGGGTGTACTGCCCATACATCAGCACTTTCGGCCACTTCTAGTATCTTGTCGACACTAAGGTAACTCTCCTTCGGTTCGCTTGCCCCAATCGCATACGCCTCGTCAGCATAGGTGACGTGTGGCGCACAGCGGTCACACTCGGAGTACACTGCGACGCTTTCAAGACCCATCTCACGACAGGCACGCATAATTCGGATGGCGATTTCGCCACGGTTCGCGACCAGGACCTTCATGTCTTATTCTTACGGTCTCGCAGCACAGGCACCATGACCAGGCAGACAAACGATATGCGCGATCTGCCTTTTATTCTAGCACTTAAGGGCTAGCTGCTTGCCCTTATAGCGGGATGTTGCCGTGCTTCTTCGGAGGGTTCTTGTCCCGTTTACTAGTCAGGCTTTCAAAAGCGGCAACCAGAATTTGACGAGTTCGTCGAGGTTGGATCACTGCATCGAGGTAGCCTCGAGCCGCCGCGGTGTAGGGATTAGCGAACTTTTCCCGGTATTCAGCAAACTTTTGAGCACGCAGAGTCTCAGGGTCCTTGGCTGCCTCAAGTTCTCGCTTGTACAACACGTTGACTGCGCCCTCTGGCCCCATGACAGCGATTTCGGCGGTCGGCCACGCATAGTTGAGATCGGTGCGGATGTGCTTGCTTGCCATCACACAGTAGGCCCCACCGTAAGCTTTACGGGTAATCACCGTTACCTTTGGCACAGTCGCTTCTGCGAATGCGAACAGTAACTTAGCACCGTGACGGATTATGCCGCCGTACTCCTGCTGCGTACCAGGCAAGAAACCAGGTACGTCCTCGAAGGTCAACAACGGAATGTTGAAGGCGTCGCAGAAACGCACAAACCGGGCTCCCTTGACTGAGGCGTCGATGTCGAGGGTGCCCGCCAGATGAGTCGGTTGGTTGGCTACAACTCCAACACTGTGCCCACCGAGACGCACGAAGCCAACGACAAGGTTCTTGGCAAACTGTTGATGCACCTCCAGAAAAATACCATCGTCAGCAACAGAATTGATGAGCTCAACAATATTGTACGGCTGGTTTGGCGCTTCGGGGACCAGGCGGTCGAGCGCTAGGTCCTCACGATCCGGAGGATCACTTGATTCTACGATTGGCGGATCATCAAGGTTGTTACTCGGCAGGAAACTGAGAAGGTCACGTAACAAGGACAAACATTCGTGATCGTCCGCTACCGCAAAGTGGGCGACTCCACTCCTAGCGTTATGTGTTGTCGCGCCTCCCAGCGATTCCTTCGTCACCGTCTCATGCGTGACCGTCTGGATAACGTCCGGACCGGTCACGAACATATAGCTTGTACCATCAACCATGACAGTGAAATCAGTGATGGCTGGCGAATAAACCGCTCCGCCGGCGCAGGGTCCCATGATGGCCGAGAGTTGGGGTACAACTCCGGACGCCAGTGTGTTCCGAAGAAAGATGTCGGCGTAACCACCAAGAGACAGCACACCCTCCTGAATTCTCGCGCCACCCGAGTCGTTTAGACCAACGATCGGCGACCCCATCTTGACCGCTTGATCCATCAGTTTGACGATCTTAGCGGCGTTCGTCTCTGACAACGACCCTCCGACAACCGTAAAGTCCTGTGCAAATGCGAAGACAAGACGGCCGCTCACACGGCCGAATCCAGCGACCACACCGTCACCTGGTACAACCTGGTCGGTCATACCGAAATCGCGGCAACGGTGCGTGACGTAACGATCGATCTCCTGAAACGTCTCTGGATCGAAAAATAGGTCGATCCTCTCGCGCGCCGTCAACTTCCCTGCCGCGTGTTGCTTCGCGCGGCGAGCCTCACCACCCGCCTCATCGGCCCGGCGTTCAATATCGGCGAGTTTCCTATTTCCCGTATCCATGATGCTAGTCGTTTTCTTTTTTCACCCTTTTGCGCCCTGTGCCTTTTCCCAATCAGCGAGGAACTTCGCAAGGCCGATGTCGGTCAGGGGATGCTTAAACAGTGCTTCAATCACGGCCGGCGGACAAGTGCACACGTCAGCACCAAGACGACCAGCTTCGACGATGTGGAGCGGCCCACGGATGCTCGCCACCAGCACCTCAGTACCAAACTCGTAGTTGTCGTAAATATCGACAATCTGGCTGATCAATTCCATGCCTGACGTCGCAACATCATCCAGTCGGCCGACGAACGGACTAACAAAAGTCGCTCCAACCTTGGCTGCAAGGAGCGCTTGGGTTGATGAAAAAACCAGCGTCACATTGACTCGAATGCCTTCATCCGCAAGCTTTCCACAAGCTTGCACGCCAGGCTTCCCAAACGGCACTTTTACAACAATGTGCTCATCGATTCCGGCCAACTCGCGGCCCTCTTGGATCATACCGTTGACATCTGTCGCTACAACCTCAGCGCTGACCGGCCCCTGAACCGTCTGACAAATTTCCTTAAGTATCGCTCGTGAATCACCGCCCGCCCTCGCTAGAAGTGATGGATTCGTGGTAGCACCATCAATGATTCCAAGCGGAACAAGACCGGCAATATCAGCAACGTTTCCCGAATCAACGAACAACTTCATTGGCGCACTCCTTCCTGATGCGGGCGCCACCCGCAAGACGGCGGACTTGGTTACTGAGGTGACTCGGTCACCTGGTTCGACAGCTCGCTAATATTAGACGGTGCTGCCCCGTCAGCCGCCACAACAGCGTAAACATAAGTGACACCCGTCGTGCCAGTGGTGTCTCGGTAATTCGTCTCCGTCAGCAGCACCGTCATTAGCGGCTCGAGTGTGCCATTAGGCGACTCGCCGCGCAAGACCAGATAGCCCGCAAGATCAGCTTCGGAATTTGGTTCCCAGATTAAGCTGACTGCACCGACGCTTCCAACCGCTGCGAGATTCCTCGGCGCAGCTGGTGAAAACGTGTCGCGGAATTCAGCGCAGGTTGGAGAAGACGCCTCGCTCTCGATCGGATCGCCATCAACTGTCGAAATTGCCGTTACGATGTAACACCTTTCTACGCCGAACTCCACGTTAACGTCGCTTAACTCAAACGTCTCGAGCGGCACCGCGTTAACCGGGACGGGCATTACCACATCCCCAGCGGCCGGCACCTCACCAGATGGGTTGTAGGTGTAGACGTTATAGGTCATGGGCTCAGCGGAGGCAATCGCGGGCGTTGACTCGAGTAGAACCAGGAGTTCCAGCGGCGCCATCGCTTCCAGTGCCGATAAGTCGAGGGTAGGTGCCTGCACAGCGCGCATTGCATTAGGCGCGGGTGACCAAGTAATCGTTGCAGCGTCCGCCGTATAGCTGACTTCAGGCGGTCCCGGAGTATTAGGAGCTGCATCCAACCGAACTCTAAGCTCGGTGGACATATTGCCATAATCACCATCGGCCGTCAGGCCAACCGCCACGTAGGTACGTCGTGGTCGCTCCAGAAGAAACGGGAAAGCTGCCGGTGTCTCAACCCAACGGAGTCCAGTCACCACTGGCACTTCAGCATCGTCTTCATTGTCTTCGTCGATATCGAAACGGCGGTCGACATCCGACAGGTCGGCCGAACTCAACATTTCCGTTGTCAACACCTCACGCACCACAACAGTTGCACCCTGCGCTGGAAGTTCAGGCAATGGACCGCCTACTGGTGGGGTTAGCTCGGCCAGCTCCAGATCTGCTGGCGGCCTAACTTTAATCGTCGCCACCAGAGTTGCCGCCTCAATGAACTCTTCATCAGTCAGCGGGCTGACCCCCGGCGGCAATGGACCAAGGGTGACTGAATAAACTTCTACGGTGTCCAGATCAGCCGGTGCGGTATCGTCAGTGTTAGTAGCCGGCACTTCAAACTGGAGGTACACCTCCGCACCAAGTCGACGAGCTTCGAACTCGGTGGGCTCAGTGGGCACGATCCTAATCGGAGCCCGTGGCGGCCCCTTCTTACCACAGCCCACTGCTGTGACTAGGACCAGAAGGAATATGACCACCGTGCGAGGGTACCGGATTTGACTCACAAGATGTATCGGGTGAGGTCTTCGTCCTTAACGATTTCCGCCAGCATCCGATCGACGTAGGCCGCGTCGATCGTAATCGATGTTTCAGCCATATCAGGTGCCTCAAACGAGATTTCATCGAGGAGCTTCTCCATCACCGTGTGTAACCGACGTGCCCCGATATTCTCTGCACGTTCGTTGACTAGGGTTGCCAATTCGGCCACGCGGTCCACTGCGTCGGGTTCAAAACTCAACTCGAGTCCCTCAGTTGCCAAAAGAGCCATGTACTGCTTGATCAGTGCTCCTCGCGGCTCAGTAAGGATTCGGACGAACTCCTCCGTACCGAGCGCCTGAAGCTCGACACGAATCGGAAACCGGCCTTGTAATTCTGGAATAAGGTCCGAGGGTTTCGCGACGTGAAACGCGCCGGCCGCTATAAACAAAATGTGGTCGGTTCGTACAATGCCGTGCTTTGTATTAACTGTCGTGCCTTCGACAATCGGCAAGACATCGCGTTGCACACCTTCCCGGCTCACATCAGGCCCATGCTTGCCCTCGTGCCCGGCAATCTTGTCGATCTCATCAATGAAAATGATGCCAGCCTGTTCAACCCGCTCAACGGCTGAACACCCGACCGATTCCATGTCGACGAGCTTCTGCTCTTCCTCCTGCACTAGATACTCCAGAGCTTCAGGCACAGGCATGCTTCGCTTACGGCTACGCCCTTGAAACAACCCTGGCAACATGTCTTTGACATTGATATCGATTTCTTCGACCGACGAGCCCGCTATTACTTCAAATGACGGAAACGACTTGTCACGGACATCAACCTCAAGACGTCGATTGTCAAGCTGGCCATCCCTGAGTTGCTCGCGAAATTTCTCACGTGTCCGGCGCACCTGTTCACGTGCCGCGTTCACTTCATCGCTATTACCCGTAGGTTCGATCGGTGGCAGCAGTAGATCGAGCACCCGTTCCTCAGCGTTTTGCTTGGCGCGCTCTCTAACCTCGACCAGCCGCTCGTCACGGACCATATCGACGGCAAGCTCAGTGAGATCACGCACCATGGACTCGACATCACGGCCCACGTAGCCGACCTCGGTAAACTTCGATGCTTCAACCTTTATGAACGGCGATTGTGCCAAACGGGCCAAACGTCTGGCAATTTCGGTCTTGCCAACACCCGTTGGACCAATCATAAGAATGTTCTTGGGTGCAACCTCCTCAGCCAGTTCTGGCGAGAGTTTCTGCCGTCGCATTCGGTTCCGAAGCGCGACCGCGACCGCGCGCTTAGCCTGGGCCTGCCCGACAACAAATTTGTCGAGTTCGGCAACGATCTGGCGCGGTGTTAGCGAATCAGCCGTAGAGACGGTAGTTTTGGGCAGATAGATTGGCATCAGTGGAATTCAACGACCACGAAACATCCCCATCAAGAACTATTACACTTCCTCAACTGAAATCGAGTCATTCGTGTACACACAGATTCCGGCGGCGATTCGCATTGCCGCTTCGGCGATCTGGCGTGCATCGAGGTTCGTGTGTCCAGCCAGTGCCTTGGCAGCCGCGAGCGCATAGGGCCCACCAGAACCGATAGCGACAATGCCATCATCCGGCTCTATCAGATCTCCGGTACCCGACAGCAGGAACGTCGAATCCTTGTCTGCAACAACTAACATCGCTTCCAGTCGGCGCAACACGCGATCCGTACGCCAGTCCTTGGCAAGTTCAACTGCTGACCGTTCAAGGTTGCCACGATATTGGTCGAGCTTGGTTTCGAACCTGGCAAACAGCGCGAATGAATCGGCAGCTGAACCGGCAAAGCCCGCAAGAACTCGGTCGTTGTAGAGACGGCGTATCTTCCTGGCACTTTGCTTAACAACTGTCTGGCCAAAAGTGACCTGGCCATCACCGGCCAAGACAGTTCGGCCTTCATGTCGTACCGCGAGAACTGTCGTGCTGTGATGCATCTTGAGCTTGGGAAACAGCCGTGTCCTAGAATCGGCGGTTGAGAAAGTACCGGGACACCAACGGCGCGAGTCTACCGAATGGAGGAAAAGAGTGTCAACGTTACAAGCCAGCCGCCAGCACGAGCCTCACGCACCTAGTGTACTTTACGGCAAATATGTCAGCATGCGTGACGGCGTGGACTTCAATCCGTCAACAGTTGTCTGTCGATGACATATTCCCCAATTTGGAGCCACTGAGAGCCGCGATGCTTGGCGAATAATTCGACTTTCGCGTCCACGAACAACCGGTGCTGCAGCATTTGGAGCCTGGGTTCAGTACTCGCGTAACCAAGCCGCGCACGCATCACAATCGGTTGGGTTGAATCACCGACCGGTAGTCCCTCAGAACTTATCGCCATCACCGTAGAGCTTCCCAACTCCTGCACGTCCTCCATGACCCGAAAGACCCCCATGACAGTCACAATTGAGATCCGGTTCTGTGCACCGTTCTTCAGTTGAAACGATACCTGCGGGACGAGTTTATTCCTTCCATCCGGTTGGATACCACTATCGAACCAACCTGTCGTTACGTCGGTGACGAGTAACTCGCTGGTAACATCGAGCGGCTCTCCTCCGCATCCGGAAAGAAAACCCACCACGGTGAGGACAAGGCTTAGCAGAGTCCCTTGCAAGACACGAGAGGTCCGATAAACGTATTGCATGAAACTTGTAGATCAGAATTCTGAGTACTCGATCCGGCTCAGCGCTTCGCTCCTAGCTATTTCCCCCTGCCTGAGAGCGATAAGAACATTCCCGCGCACCCGCAGCATCAGCCCAAGACCCCTTGGTAGGTCGGTCGGCGAGTCACCGCGGTTGCCACTGGACGTAGTGGCTACGGTCAGCCACTCGTTCGCCGCCAGCGGCAGTGAGTCAGTGTAGTCCAACATTGCATTAGCGAGCGCGTCCCGAATCTCCATCGCGTACACCTCGCTCGGGTCGACATCAGGTGGCGGTGGCGATGGCGGTGGCAGCGGGTGACCAACTAGCGACTCTAAACTCTGGAGAGCCTCCTCAAGCGAGTCCCGCACGTCCACGTTACCCAACGAACGCACATGTTCCCGCAACGATTGCAGCGTGGGTCCAAGCTCATCGCGTCGTCGATTCAAGTGGCGAAACACCCAAGAGAGACTACGTCGCAGCACCGGTATCTGCACGTCGAAGAATAGACCGTAGCCGTCTAATCTAAAACCATGAGCCCCTGTATTCCCCATAAATCGTGCGGCCCCGGGCGTCGATTCCTCCATCCTTGACGCGAAATTCCGTGCGCTATGCTCAACTGCCTCTTCAAACGCCCGCTCCACGACTCGCAACTGGTATCGCAACTGACTAGAGTCTGCCCTTCCAGCCGCAACCTCCGATGACGGCTGGGCCTGCGACGAAACACTGGTCGCAACTAAGATCAAGACAAGACAGATCATGGTTTTCAAGGTGCACCTCCCACAACTAGCGTCCGGACGACACCCGCACTAAATAATCCATGAGTTCGCCGTGTTGCACTACTTCAGCATCGAACAGGTGTTGATGTCGGTCCATTTGTTGATCGATACGGACCAGGTCGGCCTGCCGCTGCGCATCAGCCTCACGCAAAAGCACCGCAAAGCGCTGCGCTAATTCGCGCTGCTGTCGGCGTTCACTCTCCTCGATCAGCCGCTGAACACGAACAAGGACCGATTCCTCACTCACTTCAGAACCGATAGTCTCGCTCGTTTGGGGCAGCGCACCAGAACTGAACGTTTCAAAATCTCGCCGTAGCTCAGATTCAAGCGCGGCCAGTTCGGCGTGCCATATTGCTTCCGTACCACTCTGGGTTGGCTCAGATGAGAGAACGCCGTCAGACCACGCGGAACGCACGACTAGTCCGTCGTCTCCATATCGGATTTCGAGATTCGCGACCAAGGTGACAACCACCAAAACAAGGACAGCAGCCAACGACCAGACCGGCGCTGCCTGCCAGAGGGTCCACGGCCGGCTGCGCGGCACAGCCACCGCATCAGCCGGAACCACACGGAAGTCCGGCGCCGATTCAGGTGGTGTCCAGTCCACGAGGCGACCTCTTACACCCGTCAGCGTTTGGAGCTCGTCGCGGCATGGTGCACACACCGCGAGGTGAGCCTCAACACGTTCGCGTTCATCCAAACCACACTCGTCGTAGAGATAGCTCACCAGCAACGGCTTGTCGTTACAGATGTCGTCGTGCCGATTATCCATCATGTCACTCTCCTCATTCTCTGCCGCATCCCTGCGTCCGGGGCTCGTGACGGAAACGTCGCCACACGGTCAATCCCTCGGGACTCAAGCTCCTGTCGGAGGCGAGTGAGCCCCTGATACACCCTCGTCTTTACCGTGCTCACCGGACAACCCTGGAAATCAGCAATCTCCCGAAAGGTGAAACCCTGATATTCCTTCAAGACGATCGCTGTGCGCTGTTCATCCGGAATTGTCATCATTGCCCGGGAGATTTCACTACCCAACTCACTCCAGCCAACCTGGTCTTCAAGCGAACTACCAGCTACATCAGCCGGTGCCAGGTCAAGCACGTCGACGTCGTCCGACACCTTATTTAGCGGTGACCGTTGGGCACTACGATTCTTGTCGCGGCAAAGATTGAGCGCAATCCGGTACAGCCAAGATGAAAACTTCGCCTCTCCCTTAAAACCCTTAATACCGCGGAATGCCCGAAGAAAGGTCTCCTGGCATACATCCCGTGCGTCCTCTTCGTGTCCAATCACTCGGTAGGCCAAAGCGTAAATTGGTCTCTGCCAGCGGACCACGAGTTGGTTAAAACTATCGTGGTCACCACGAACCGAGCGGGACACCAATTCCTCGTCGGTCCAGGCCATTAGCGCACCAAACATCCTCGTAGACCCCACACTCCATTTACCGTCATAAACTGAACGGAACACATACGCGCACCCCTCCCACTCCATATATTAGACGCAAGATTGGTCTTAACGGTCGGTGATCGGACGCAAGCAGTCGACGACCAGCTCCTCAAATCGCAGCCTGGAGAATGTAAACCCATTTAAATCATAGGGTTATCTATTCTGGTAACATGATCTCCTGACCAACGAGGAGTCCCGTCAGCCCTGCGCGGTCGCACCACAGATAGCGACTAGTCATGATTCATCTTTCTGCCATCTCAAAAGGTTTCGGCGCCCGTACACTACTTCAGGAAGTCACTTGGCAATTAGGTCCTGGCGATCGGGTAGGCCTCTGCGGGCCGAACGGCGCTGGAAAGACCACTCTGCTGAAAATGATGGCTGGCTCCGAGGACCCTGACACGGGACGTGTCGTCAGGCCGAACGGGTTGACGGTCGGGTATCTTCCCCAAGATGGCCTTGTACACTCAGGCCGAACCGTTGTCGACGAAGTTAAGCGTGGTCAGCAGCAACTCCTTAACTTGAAGCGAGAAATGCGCGGCCTTGAGAACCAGCTAGGCGATGCGTCAGTACCAGCAGCTGAACACCCACGTTTACTGGAACGCTACAGTGAGGCACAGGAAGCCTTTGAGCGCCAGGATGGTTATGCACTTGATCAACGAGTTGAGACGATTCTTCGCGGATTAGGGTTCACGAAGGAAGATGGAAAACGTCAAAGCCACACGTTCTCTGGTGGGTGGCAGATGCGTATCGCCCTGGCCACCCTTCTGCTCGGACGCCCTAATTTACTTCTGCTCGATGAGCCGACGAATCATCTTGATTTGGAGGCACGCAACTGGCTCGAAACCTATCTGTCCGGGTATCCGCACGCCGTAATGCTCGTCTCACACGACCGCTTCTTTCTCGATGCTGTCGTTACCCGGATCACCGAGATTAGCCTGAAGACTCTCACTGACTATCCCGGTACTTACAGCACCTACATCGGTGAACGGGATGCTCGCCTCGCACGTCTCCGAGAAGCAAAGCGTCGACAGGAGGACGAGATCGCGCGAGTCCGCCAATTCGTGGACCGGTTTCGCTACCAAGCAACGAAGGCCGCGCAAGTACAGAGTCGTATAAAAATGCTTAGCAAAATCGTAACGATTGAAGTGCCACCCGAGCGAAAAGTCGTGCACTTTAAGTTTCCCAATTGCCGTAAGAGCGGCCGTAGCGTGATCACGTTGACGGGCGCGAGTAAGACCTATAGCAGCACTGAAGTCCTCCGTCCATTCGATTTGTTGATCGAGCGCGGTAGTCGAATCGCGCTCGTCGGGCCAAACGGGTCTGGTAAATCAACACTGATGCGGCTTCTAGCTGGGGTCGAGTCACCTGACACAGGTTCCCGAACCGAGGGCCACCAGCTCACCATGCAGTATTTTGCACAGGACGAAGCCAGCCAACTCAAGCCGACACTGACGGTTCATGACACGTTGGTCGCTGGAGCACCGCTTGACGCTGTGCCCGCGATTCGTAACATCCTCGGGGCATTTCTTTTCTCGGAGGACGACGTTTATAAGCGGGTCGGAGTTCTGTCTGGTGGCGAACGAACGCGGTTAGCGGTGGCGCGAATGCTATTGCACCCAGCTAATACATTACTCCTCGACGAACCGACGAACCATCTCGATATCGATTCCACGGATGTGCTTCTCGAAGCACTTATGGCTTTTGATGGCACCTTGATATTCGTGTCGCACGACCGCTACTTTGTGGATCGGCTAGCAACCCAGATTATCGAAGTCGGCCAGGGTGAGGCGTTAGTCTACCCAGGAACTTACGAGGAGTTTTGCTGGAATCGAACCCAACGGATCGCGATAAACAAAACGTCGACCACAAGGCCAATCAAACAATCCACACAGGAGGTCACCGGTAAGACCAAGGTTGCTGATCAGAAACGCGCACCAGCGGATGCTCGTAAACGCCGTCGGCTAGCAGCAGACGTTCGCAAACGGCAGCAGCGCGCTGTCGAAGCCCAGCACCGCCGCGTGACCGCGATTGAACAGGAAATCAATGACCGGGAAGCTGCTCTCAAGAAGCTTGAAGTAACAATGAGCCAGCCAGATTTCTACAAAGAACCAAAATCAGCGAACACCCTAGTCGCAGAACACCAAGCGCTCATGTGGGAGATCGGCGACCTCATGCATGAGTGGGAAACTCTGCAGAACACTTCGGAGAGTAAGCGCAAGTAACCTTCGACAAGCGAGACGGGTGGTTACGCCCTTGGGTGAGACTTCCTGTAGACCATCGTTCGGTGGTCGTCAGTGAGGTTCGTGTATATCTGCGTTGTGTCCAACTCCTCGTGCCCTAGCAACTCCTGAATGGCCCGCAGATTCATACCCCGCGCCAGCAAATGCGTGGCAAATGAATGGCGCAACGCATGCGGACTGATGTGCTTAAACTCTTTAGGGTCCTCACCCATCTTTACCGCCCAAGCTTTGACATAGCGACGCACGAGGCGGTCAACACTACGTGTCGATAGTCGATGGCCACGATAATTTATGAACAAAGGGTTCTCTCGAACACGCACGGGTCGCACCGCGCGACGCGATACCGGTAACAACTTCGCCTTCTTAATCACTTTTTTTCGTTCGGGATGGTCTAGGTAATCTTGAACGGCTTTCGCCGCAAATTGGTTGAACGGCACCTCTCGTTCCCGCCCGCCCTTACCTTTGACACGTACCAGGCGTTCGCTGAGGTCAAGGTGTTCAACGTCAAGCCCAACCAATTCACTCAATCGTAGACCCGACGCGTAAAACACTTCGAGGATCGCTTTGTCTCGACGATCACGCCACGACTTTGTATCAGGCATGCCCAAAAGTTGTGCCATCTCGTTCACCTCAAGATGGGCTGGAAGCTTTCTCACTAGCTTGGGACTAATGATGCTCTTGACCGGATCCTCGTCGATTTGCTCCTCTCGTTGAAGATACTGTCCAAACATCTTAATCGCGGAGAGCTTTCTGGCCTGAGATTTTCCCGATAGGCCTCGTTTATACAGTTCTGCCAAGAACTCCCGGACAGCATACCGGTCAAAGTCGCTGAGGGGTACTTGATCAGCAGACCGTCTGAGCACCTTCGCTCTAAAACAGATGAACTGATTCAGATCGCTCTCGTAAGCGCGGACGGTATGCACCGAAAGATTGCGATTCAACCGCAAATATTCAAGAAAAGCTTTGAGTTGACTGAGCATCGCATTCAAGTCCAACTTCAGACCGCCACACACCTAAATCCCGAAGTGCCCGCTCGGCGGTGGCTAGACGGCGTGCGGCCCTTCGCCGCGGCGCCTTAGCCAGTAGCGGCATGATACCGAAAGCAATATTGGTCGGCTGGTAGTCGCTAGGAACGGCGTGCGACACGTAGTATGCAAGTGCCCCCAGCGCCGTGGTCCGAGGGGCAACGAGTGGTTCCCGACGCTGCACGATAGCGGCGGCGTTTAATCCGGCCATTAGGCCAGATGCCGCACTCTCAACGTATCCCTCGACCCCTGACAACTGTCCGGCAAAGAAAAGGTCCTCACGTTGACGCGCTTGCCAAGTCTGCCGTAGAACCGTGGGCGCGTTGATATACGTATTGCGATGAATCATACCGAATCGCACGAATTCAGCCTGCTCTAGGCCGGGGATTAGACGAAGTACACGATCTTGTTCACCCCACTTCAGTTGGGTCTGAAAGCCGACGAGACTGAAGTGATCGCCAGCTAAGTTGTCCTGCCTGAGTTGCACAACAGCGTGGGGCGGAGGCCCGCCGCCGTGTGGATCGATAAGACCGACTGGCTTCATCGGCCCGAACCGCAGGGTATCACGACCGCGACTGGCTATTACCTCGATGGGAAGGCATCCCTCAAAAAATTTGGTGTGGTCAAAATCGTGAACCGTGGCTGACTCTGCGTTCGTTAAGGCCTCGAAGAAGCGGCCGTACTCGTCGGCCGTTAGTGGACAGTTCACATAATCACCGGATTGCTGATCAGAAGATGTGACGGATAAGGTTTCAACCGAGTCGCGTCCCCACCTCGATGCCCGAAATACACGCTTCCAATCAATTGTCTCGGCAAGCACAATTGGACTAATCGCATCGTAAAAGTACAGATGATCGGCACCAACGAACGCTGCGATATCGGCCGATAGGCGCTCAGACGTCAACGGACCGGTCGCGATGATTGACGGCTCCATCGGCGTAAGTCCCTTAGGAATCGCCTCAATCTCTGTCCTGTCTATTGTAATCAGCGGGTGCGCCTGCACCGCCGCAGTCACTTCATCAGCAAAGAGTTTACGGTCGACAGCTAGCGCCGTGCCTGCAGGTACCCGGGTCCGGTCCCCAGTCCGAATCACGAGGGAGCCCATCCGCCGCATTTCTTCCTTGAGAAGCCCGACAGCGTTTTCCAATTTATTACCACGGAAGGAATTACTGCACACGAGTTCAGCGAGGCGGTCGGTGGAATGAACAGCAGTTGAGCGAACCGGACGCATTTCATACAGTCTGACCTCAACACCCATTGAAGCCGCTTGCCAAGCCGCCTCGCTACCAGCCAAACCGCCGCCAATCACATGAATCATGAAACGATTTCGAATTGCAACCTATCTGCCAAATGTCTGATTCTTCTAATTGCGCGTGCAGAGTATCGGAACCTAGATCAAGCGGCGTGACCAGCCGACAGGCCAGGTCACGCCAGAGGTGTCACGCTACACAACCGCAAGTTCTTCAGACCGGATGTAGTCGCACTCATCCTTATGGCAGAGCAACTGGCGACCGTGCCGTTTAGTCACCTTCTCCGTCAGGAAGGGCGCTTGGCACTTCGGACAGGACTCCAATAGTGGTTTGTTCCAGAGTGTGAAATCACAGTCCGGGTAATTAGCACATCCGTAAAATGCCCTCCCTCGACGGGATTTTCGCTCAACGATGTCACCGCCGTCGTTCGGACACGTGACGCCGGTACTTTTCAGCTTAATGTAGCGGCACTCCGGATAGCTGGTGCATGCCGTGAATTCACCAAACCTTCCTTGCTTAATGATCAAATTTGAGTCACAGCGAGGGCATTTTTCATCAAGGATCTGGTCCGGCTTGGCTGCTGCCAAGCCTTGCTTCGTCGAAATGAGTTTTCGCGTCGTTTTGCAATCTGGATATCCAGAACAAGCCAGAAACTGGCCAAAGCGTCCCCTCTTGACGACCATATCCTTACCGCAGTTCTCACAGGTCTCATCCACTTCATCCTGCCCGGCATCGCCATTCTCGAGTTCACGGGTGTTCTGGCACTGACCTTCGACCTGCAGCAAGCCCCGAACAACCAAACGCTGCAACGTCGCCCCCGCTACGGCGTGTTTGAGAAGCACCGATTGGGCCAACCCCTTCTTGGCTTCGGCCAACGTTTCCAGTGCGAGCAACTGGCGTGGCCCAATACGGCCAAGTTTCATCGAAGAGCCGCTCCGGGCCCGTTCCGCCAAATACTTTCTCGCGACCGGCGTCAGTTGGAAATCTGGATAGCTACTGCACGCAAGGAAGAGACCAAAGCGACCGACCTTCTTAATCATCGGGGAATTGCACTTGTCACAGACCTCGTCACTTGGCAAGCCCTCGACCTTGATGTTTGGCATCGATTCGGCCGCCTGACTTAGGTCAGCACTAAATTTTCCATAGAAATTCTCGATGGTGCCGCGATAATCGGCCTTACCATCTTCAATCTTGTCCAGTGAATCTTCCAAGTCCTTCGTGTACTCGACGTCGAGGATGTCATCAAAACTCTTAGCAAGTAGTTCCGTCACTAGTTTGCCGAGACCAGTTGGCTTAAACCGCCCTTCAATTTTCGCGACGTATTCCCGCGTCTGTAACACCCCAATGATCGCCGCATACGTGCTAGGTCGACCGATGCCATTCTCTTCAAGTTCCTTCACGAGCGTTGCCTCACTGAACCGTGGCGGTGGTTGCGTAAATTTTTGCTCGGGACGGAGCTGTTTAAGTTCTAACTGTTCTCCTTGCTGCATCACCGGTAAGGCGCCAGACAGAATGTCGTCCCCAGGTTCGTTACTTTTCTGGCCATTCCCCTCAGTCGCGTTCTCCTCAGCGTTCAGATCGTGGGCGGCCATCCAGCCCTTAAATTTCAGCACTGATCCCTTTACCCGGAAGGTATAAAGACCGGCGCCGATATCAACAGTGGTGTCGTCGAATCGAGCAGGAGGCATCTGAGACGCGACAAATCGGTTCCAGATCATCCGGTATAGCGAGTACTGCTCACGTGTCAGATGCTCCTTAACCGTCTCGGGGTCATACCGCATTGAAGTTGGTCGTATCGCCTCATGAGCATCCTGAGCGCCGGTTTTCGCACGAAAGGTATTCGGTGTCTTCGGTAAGTAATCGTCACCGAATACCTGCGCGATATGGGTACGAACGTCCTCGATCGCCTGGGACGAGACACGAGTTGAATCAGTCCGCATGTAGGTAATGAGCCCGACGGACCCATCGTCAGGCAACTCGATACCTTCGTAGAGTTGCTGAGCAATCATCATCGTCCGCTTCACCGGCATTTTCGATGCCTGTTGGAGCTTGCTTGTTATGAACGGTGGGGCTGCGCTCTTCTTGCGCTCCTTTGTTGCGATCTTGTCAACGATAAATGGCTCGTTGGCAACAGCTTCGAGAACTACTTTCGATTCGCCTTCATTACCGACTTTGATCGTTTCGCCGTCCCGCTTTGTTAGTTTTGCCTCGAACTCGTGTGGCTGACCGGCTGCAAGCCTAGCGAAGATATGCCAGTATTCTTCAGGCTGGAATCGTTCGATCGCCTGCTCACGATCACAAATCAGTCGCAAAGCCACCGATTGCACCCGACCAGCGCTTAGTCCGCGGCGCACCTTGTCCCACAAGAGCGGGCTAAGCTTATAGCCAACAAGGCGGTCTAGGACACGACGGGCCTGCTGCGCATCGACCATTCTCTGATCAATGTCACCGGGGTGTTCGAGTGCTTCAAGAATTGCAGTCTTCGTAATCTCGTTGAAGGTAAGCCTGTGAATCTTACGCTTCTTCCCGGCAAGTTCACTGGCCAGGTGCCAACCGATCGCCTCGCCCTCACGATCCGGGTCTGTTGCTACATAAATATGGACAGCATTCTTAGCCGCCGCTCGTAATTCCTTGATAACCTTCTTTCGGCCAGGAATCGGTTCGTACGCCGGAATGAACCCCTCGTCAATATCTACACCCAATTTACTCTTCGGTAGATCACGAATGTGTCCCATTGAGGCGACGACCTTAAAGTCCTTGCCGAGGTACTTATTGATGGTCTTTGCTTTCGCGGGCGATTCAACCACCATTAGCGACTTAGGCATCGTTGCAACCCTCAACCTCTTCCGTCGGCCGACCACAGCGTGGTTAATGCCGAAAGACACCCCCTGAACTACGTTACCATTTTCCGTTTATACGGAAAAAACGCCCTATCTAAAGGCATTTAATGAGTGGCCTCCAGCTAGGAACGAGCACTCTCCCAAAAGGTATCGTCCAGTCACTCCAGAACCTTTGCTTAAACCGAAATAATGTCCTGAATTGGAAGGGGCTTTCCAGAACAGAATGCCAGCGGGACAGCTTCTATTACGGAACAAGTGAAACTACTTGCACCGCTTAAGTGTCCCTGACTATAGTTGAACCTTAGAGATTCTTGTGGTCGAAATGAATTTGCGTATCGCTCTCCTGTTGACCCTAGCTACCATGTCAACGGCCGTCTCAGCCGATGACCGCTCTGATGCGAAACGTCAGGTGGAGTTTGGCATCGAAGTCGCCGAACGCGGCTTGTGGCGTGAAGCTACATATCGGTGGAACCGAGCTGTGGAGATTGATCCCACCTATGCAGCCGCCTGGAACAACCTTGCCATCGCCTACGAACATGCGGGCAAATTCGATGATGCTCGTAAAGCATACGAGCAAGCTGGCAAACTCGACCCTGACAATCTGACCATACAGCAGAATTTTGACCTATTCAAAGAGCTCAATGAGCGTACGACTCGCTAGCAGCGCAGTGGCTCTCGCTTTACTAACGGCATGCAGTAGCGCAGGTTCGCTTCACGAAGTGGCGATCGAAACGCCTCTCCAACCAAAGCTCGACGTCTCGTCCTTCAGTCACATTCTCATCGCCGGATTTATTGTCGGCGGTAGTGACGAAGTCGATGCCAACCGTGAGACTGCGCGTCTGTTACGTAGTCAACTCAGAAATCGATCAGATCTTCGGGTGGTTGAGGCCGATGTACTGTCACTAACCGAAATGGCTCTCCGAAAAGAGGTCGGCGAGGGCTTTAATGATGCCGTTCCGCTCGCCGAACCAAATACGATCGCTGAGGAACAGGAGTTGGAGGAATACGAGCGGGTCTTTGCTGACCTCGGCTTCTGGCAAGAACTTGGTGCCAGTCACCAGCAACCGCTGATCGTGACAGGCACGGTGTTGTTCACACCACATGCGCGCGCCGGCTTTGTTACGCAGGAGCAGGAATCCTATGATTCGTTCGGGCGACGACGTGTCGTTCCAATTCGTGCCTACCGAGAGCGTACTGGCTACGTTCTTAGCCCGAAATTCGTCTTCATTGATGGACGGACAGGCGCCACTTTGTACACTGAGTCACACCGAGAAGAGATCCTGTACGAGGCCGAGCAGAACACACCGGCACTTTCCTCATATTTTGAGTTAATGGACCGACTACTCCCAACCTTCCTGAGCGCACTAAGTACGCAGACCATTCGCGGCACACGTATACTACTAAGGTAGCCTTGGCCTGATCTTGGCGTTTCCCTCACAAGCTCTTATTTTGCAGAGACATCTAACGGAGTGATACTCTAGGGTGCTGGCGGTGCCCATCCTAGCTTCCCAGTGGTAGCCCGTCGGTTCACACTTAGGCTATTTGGGGTCCTTGGATTGGCATGGCTCGAATATGAATTAAGGAGCGTTGGCGGTGTATGCAATCATTCAAAGCGGTGGGCGGCAGGTTCGGGTGAGCCCGGGCACGCTGGTCACGATCGACCGAGTCCCTAAGGCAGCTGGACAGGAAATCAGTTTCGACCGAGTACTGCTGATCGGCAAGGACGGCGGAGAGATTGTTACTGGTTCGCCTTATGTGACGGAGGCGTCAGTTGTGGGTGTTGTCGATGCTGTGGTCCGTGGACCGAAAATTAGAGTTTTTCAGAAGAAGCGTCGCAAGGGGATGCGACGGACTTTAGGGCACCGGAGTGTACTAACGCGTGTCCGGGTTAAAGACATTCGCGCATAGACATAAAGCCATATTTCCCCTAGGTACGAAGCGATGGCACATAAAAAGGGACAAGGCAGTTCAAGGAACGGACGAGACAGTAATGCCCAGCGGCTGGGTGTCAAGAAATACGACGGCAATCTAGTCCCTGGTGGAGCTATTCTAATCCGGCAACGCGGGCGACGTTTTCGACCAGGCCTCAACGTTGGATTGGGTAAAGACGATACGCTCTTTGCAAAGACTTCTGGCCGAGTGCGCTTTGAGGACCACGGAGCTCGTGGCCGAGTCATTAGCGTGCTTCCCCTCGAAACCTGAATCTCGAGTCATCTTACCGCGCTTCAATAATGTTTTGGGCGCTGCAACCGCTCCCATGTTCGTCGACGAAGTCGACATCCACGTCACCGCCGGCCACGGCGGTCGAGGCTGCCTGAGTTTTCGCCGAGAGAAGTTCGTCCCTCGAGGAGGTCCTGACGGCGGCGATGGTGGCTGTGGAGGCTCCATTCACATCATCGCCAGTCCCCATCACAACACACTGGTTCACTACCGATTTCATCCTGAGTTTCGTGCGCGGCGCGGCGCACATGGTGAGGGTGCGAATCGAAGTGGACGTAACGGCGGCGACCTCGAACTCGAAGTGCCAGTGGGCACCATCGTCTATGAAATGGCCGAAGATGGACCCATCGAATTGGCCGATCTGACCGATGTTGGTCAGCAGTTGCTCGCTGCTAAAGGTGGGTTGGGCGGCCGCGGCAACGCCAGATTTGCAACTTCGACCAACCAAGCGCCCCGTCATGCGGAACCTGGACTCGAAGGTGAAGACCGGCAACTACGGCTGAGGCTAAAGCTGCTAGCCGACGTAGGAATCGTCGGGTTCCCGAACGTGGGAAAATCGACTCTCATCGCACACATCTCAGCCGCACGACCAAAGATTGCAGACTATCCCTTCACCACACTGTCTCCTAATCTTGGTGTCGTGGGCCTGTCAGATAACCGCAGTTTTGTTGTCGCGGACATACCAGGTCTTATTGAAGGCGCCCACAGTGGCTATGGCCTAGGACATCGGTTTCTCAGTCATCTTGAGCGCACCAAGGTTCTGGTACACATCATCGACGTATCATCGGCGTCGGGTCGCGACCCGCTTAACGACTACGATGCGATCCGTCGTGAACTAGCCCTCTACTCCACCGATCCAAATGACGAAGTCAGGCCGCTTGACCAGCGACCTCAGGTAGTCGCCGCGAACAAGATTGATGCATTAGACGAACCGTCAAGGCTCGATCGTCTTAGTGCAGTGCTTCGCGAGCAGGAAGTGCCCGTTTATCCAATTTCCGCCGTCACCGGTGAGGGACTGCAACCGCTGCTTGAGGCCCTCTGGCAAACTGTGTCGGGAACCGCTCAATCGGTCCCGCCGGCAACACAAAAATGAATATGTTCGAGCGAACCGGCTTGCTCGGCGGAACATTCGACCCTGCACATAATGGACACGTCTCCATCGCTGAAACCGCTAAGCGGGTGTTCAAACTTGACCGTGTGCTCCTAATCCCGACCCGAGTACCGCCACATCGATTATCGGCACCAATGGCGTCGCCTTCGGACCGGTTAGCGATGGTGGAACTGGCAGTCCAGGGGCACCAAGGTTTGGCCGCTTCTGACCTAGAACTACAGGGTCCAGTGCCTACATACACCACAGAAACGCTACAGCGCTTGATTGATGGGGGCCAATCAAGATTGCGATTGTTCTTCATCACTGGCGCTGATGCTTTTGCAGACATCACCAACTGGCAGGGCTATCCAGAGTTACTCGATCAGTCGCACTTCGTCGTTCTATCACGACCTGGCCACGACTTGAGCACACTCCGGCACAGTCTTCCAGAAATAGCACACAGATTTCACGAGGTAAGCCTTGAGGACTTGGGCCCTTTCCCCGATAAGGGACGGACAGCGATTTTTTCGATTGAGGCCAACGCACCAGACATCGCATCCAGTCTGATCCGCCGCCGCTTGTCCGTCGGGGCATCAATAGATGACCTCGTACCGAGAGGCATCGCAGAGTATATCCACGCGCACCGCCTTTATGGACCGTCACCAAGCGGCAGGCACTTTCAATGAGTGATACACAAAGACAGGAGGGTGAGCTTCCTGGGTTACCCAAGGCTATTAGAGCGAGTGTCCTTGCGGCACAGAAAAAGAAAGCCTCTGACGTTGTCGTGTTGGATTTAAGAACTGCCTTTGCTTTTACCGATTTTTTCGTTATTTGCTCAGGCCTTCACCCCCGTCAAGTAAAAGCCATCGCCGAAGGCATCGAAGATCAACTCCGACAGAGCGGCTCAAAGCCTGCGGTCATTGAAGGAACTGAACATTCCGAATGGATATTGCTGGATTTCTTCGACTTCGTAGTCCACGTGTTCACTCCAGACGTTCGAAAATTTTACGGCCTAGAGCAACTCTGGGGTGATGCCGAACGACTTGAGGTGGACTATTCAGAAATGGCTGAATGATTGCCAGAGGTGTTGCGACAGCCGACCCAGACCGAAGATACGAAGCAGATGAAGGTGATTACGGCGGTGGAAATCGTGCAGTGGCGGCCACAATGACCGCCTCCGAAACCTCAGCCTTCGACCGCTCCCCGTCAATTGTGACCCAACATTCGTCACTCGCTAGCCTCAAGTAATTCTCTCGTACCCGCGTCAGCATCTCTAGATCTCGCTCGTAGTGATCGCGGTCTTGGACCTTCCGACGAGCTGCCGTGTCAGCTGAAATGTCAAGCAGAACTGTGAGGTCTGGCTTTGGCAGATGCCGCTGCATGTCCGTTAACCACACTGGGTCCAGGTGCTGCGCTTCACCATAGGCGATACTGGAAGCCAAATAGCGGTCGCAGATTACCATGAGGCCACCAGCCAACCAGCGATTTAGATCGGCGCGACGTTCAAATCGATTCGCAACATACAACAACTGCATCACTTCGGGCGCATATTCGCGCTCACCCTGCAATGCGCGTGCGATTTCTTCGCCGATTGTGGTGCCGTAATCTGGAAAGGATTCGACGCGAGCCTTATGACCCTGCTCCCTTAGGTGATCACGAAGGTGCTTGGCCTGGGTCTCTTTCCCGCTTTGATCTAGCCCCTCGAATGCAATAAGAAGTCCCGCCATCTGATCAATCGTGTCGGCCACTAAGAGAGGCACTACACCTCTTGAGCCAACATTGCCTCCACAGTTTGACGCCGTCGAATAAGGGTCCACGCCCCGTCCTCAACCAAGACCTCAGCCGGCATCGGACGACGATTATAATTCGAGGACATAGCAGCACAATAGGCTCCGGTGTCAAGAATTGCCACGAGATCATCAACCTGCATTGGTGGTAATTTGTAATCAGTACCAAACGAATCGCTACTCTCGCAGACAGGGCCGACAACATCAACAGCGTAATCCACTCCGACTCGAGACTTGACCGAAATTACGCGGTGGCGAGCACCATAGAGCGCGGGACGCAGACACTCGGTCATTCCCGCATCTAAAACAACAAAGGTCCTGCCATCAGGGTGTGACTTTACGTCAATGACGCGTGAGACGAGTGCTCCCGCTGGCCCAACGATGAACCTTCCTGGCTCAAGCACGAGCGTTAGTCCTGAACCGCTCACTTCCTTAAGTAAAGCTTCTGCATATTCGGTGAGGTCGAGACCAGGAGTGTCGTCGTAAGATATGCCAACCCCTCCTCCTACATCCACGTACTCAAGTGGCAGACCCTCAGCCATAAGGGATTGCGCTAGGTCAACAGCCGTGGCAGCCGCACAGCGGAGTGGTGCGACCTTAACGATTTGGGAACCAATATGTACATGGATACCTATGATCCTGAGCCCGGGCCGTGTCGCCATCTCACGGCAAATCGCTGGTGCTTCACTCAACGCAACACCGAACTTATCTCGACTGGCGCCAGTGGAAATGTGTGGGTGGCTCATCGATTCAATATCGGGGTTTACGCGTAGCGCCACGTTAGCCCTTTGGCCGTGTGCGGTAGCGATCGCATCAATCCGTTCCAACTCTCCTACCGACTCCGCATTAATTGCTTTGAGGTCCAGAGACACCGCTTTGGCTAGGTCGTCGGTCCGTTTTCCAACACCAGTAAAGACGATCTGATTCGGGGTGAAACCCGCGTGCAAGGCCACATCGATCTCGCCTGAAGAATTCGCATCTGCAGCGGAACCCAGAGAATGCAATAGACGCAGTATTCCCAGAGTTGAGTTCGCCTTTAGCGCATAGTGGACAGCGTGAGGATGTTTCTGAAATGCGGCATCGAACATCGAAAACTGACGGCAGATGACATGAGCCGCGTAGACGTAGACTGGCGTGCCTTCCATTTGAGCTATTCGCGCAAGTGGCACGGCCTGACACGCGAGCCCATCGGGTGAATTATCAAATGCTTCGTCAGACACGTTCTCTACACTAAGGGGATGGGCAATTGAGGTTTCATCGCGCGTGCCGAATAGCGTCAGGGCTCGCTAACATTGTAGATCGGGAGAAATTCTCCGCCAGTGATCGACCAATTCGGAGCGCACAGCCCAGTAGGCGGGAATTGAAGCCGCTTTTCGCTACTCGAACTAAACCACTGTGAAGAAAGTACTTGGTCAGGTCGTAGATTTGACGGGCACAAGAGCTGCGGCACCTGTTGCTGCATCGACCGTAGACTCTACTACCTCCCAAGCCTCATCATTCTCAAGGACCATTGATGCAAACGCGGTGTGCAGGGCATGACCGCCGCGGTTTACCACGAGGTGTCCAATCAGCGGGTACCCTATCAACGCAAGGTCCCCAATCGCATCAAGGATTTTATGACGTACAAACTCGTCTTCAAAACGTAGCGAACGATTCAACACACCAGACTCGCTGAGCACAATCGCGTTGTCGAGTGAACCTCCGAGCGCTAGTCCTTGCCGCCGCAGCCTTTCAACTTCCTTGAGAAAGCCGAACGTTCGCGCGGGCGCGATCTGGTCGACAAAACTCTCCTCATTCAACTGGATTTCCCGCGACTGGTGCTCGAGTAACGGATGGTCGAAGCTGATGCTATAGGTAATCTTAAAATGCTCTGACGGATACAGTGCAATTTGTTTATCGCCCATCGATAAAGAAATGGGGCGTGTGACTTTCAAAAAGCGCCGTGCCTTCGCCTGACGCCTAGTCCCAGCCTCCTGGATCAGATAGACAAACGGTGCCGCGCTCCCATCCATAATCGGCACTTCTCGCTGATTCAACTCGATAATAACGTTATCCACTCCCATGCTAATTAGTGCCGCAAGGAGGTGTTCGACCGTCTCTACCGACGCAGAATCCACTCCTAGACCTGTCGCATAGTGGATACCAGAAACATTTTCGACCATTGCAGGTATCTCATGGCCACCAAGGTCAGCGCGACGGAACCGAATACCCGAGTCAGGCGACCCAGCCTTCAGAGAAAGAGAAACCTTCTGGCCAGAGTGAAGCCCAATCCCAGCGCAAGTGACGGAGCGACGCAGAGTCTGCTGAAAGCGCATCTAAATCGTTTCCAAAGGAACAACCATGAGCGAAACAACAGCCTTACAGGACAACCCCACGCAAAGCTACCCAGACCGGGCACTTTATCACACTCATTCCATGCTGCGACCATTAATAAATCGTCTCAAATAACTAGCTGTAAAGGACTTCGCTTCAGCAGCAACGTCCTCTGGAGTGCCCTCTGCAACGATCTGTCCTCCAGCCTCTCCTCCTTCGGGCCCGAGATCAATGATGTGATCGGCAGACTTAATCACATCAAGGTTGTGCTCAATAACCACTACAGTGTTCCCCTGGTCAACGAGTTGGTTTAGCACGTCCAATAGCTTGCGTGTGTCCTCAAAATGAAGTCCAGTCGTCGGTTCGTCCAAAATGTATAGGGTGCGGCTGGTCCCGCGGCGCGAGAGTTCCTTAGCCAGCTTGACCCGCTGCGCTTCACCGCCGCTCAGCGTTGTCGCCGACTGACCGAGCTTGATGTAGCCAAGACCAACGGCGCGGAGGGTCTGCAGTTTGGTCGCAATAGGTGGAAAATTTTCGAGCAATGGCGTCGCTTGATCGACGGTCAGGTCTAAGATTTCGGCAATCGATTTCCCTCGATACCTAATTTCGAGCGTTTCGCGGTTGTATCGCCTTCCTTTGCATTGCTCACACGTCACGTACACATTCGGCAGAAAGTGCATTTCAATAGAAGTCACGCCATCCCCCTGGCACGCTTCGCACCGTCCACCTTTAACATTAAATGAGAAACGGCCAGGACGAAATCCACGTGCCCTGGCCTCGGGCAACATTGCAAACAGCTCTCTTATGAAGGTGAACAGGCCGGTATAAGTTGCCGGATTCGAACGTGGTGTACGGCCGATCGGTAGCTGATCTATTTGTATAACCTTATCCACTAGTTCGGCATTGTCGATGCCGTCGTGTGGACCAGGTTCGTCCGAGGCGCGATAGAGCACCTTGGCTAGTGCACGATAAAGAATGTCGTTGACCAGCGTCGATTTTCCAGAACCGCTTACGCCAGTGATCGCAGTGAACACACCTAGCGGAATGGTCACGTTGATCTTTCGCAAATTATTACAACGTGCCCCACGAATCTTGATCGTCCCACGTTGCCATGGTCGACGTGTGGGAGGCACTGGAATCGCGCGTTCCCCTCGCAAGTAACTGCCAGTAAGTGAACCGCTATCTCCACGGGTCAGCAATTCTGAGGCTGGACCTTGAAAGATAACCTGACCACCGTGCTCCCCCGCCCCTGGGCCCAGGTCGATCACATAGTCAGCTGCTCTGATAGTCTCTTCGTCATGCTCGACTACAACGACCGTGTTCCCTAAATCACGCAGACGCGCCAATGTAGTCAACAAACGTTGATTGTCACGCTGATGAAGACCAACTGACGGTTCATCGAGCACATAAAGTACCCCGGTGAGGTTTGCACCAATCTGCGTTGCTAACCGGATCCGTTGACCTTCCCCTCCTGACAGCGTCGCCGCGCTCCGCCCCAGAGTCAAATACCCAACCCCGACGTCATTCAAAAAGCGCAGGCGGTCACGGATCTCCCCTACAACGCGACCTGCAATTTGAACCTCCCGTTCAGTAAGCTCCATCGCCTCAAAACGTAGGAGCGCGTCACTAACTGGCTGTCGGACATACTCCGAAATCGTTGCGCCTTTAACAGTCACAGCGCAACTCTGCGGCCTCAAACGCTCTCCTGCGCACGAAGCGCACGGTCCGGAAGCGCGATATGGCTCCAAGATTTCCTTGTCGGCCCATCGACCCTCCAAGTAGCGCCGACGCATGTTCGGTACTACACCCTCGAAACCCGCCTTCGCTTGAGTCGTCCTACGGGACTTGGTCCGGCGCCCTGGGCTGCCGTTTTTAGGGCCCGAACTCTTTACCCCAAACAAAACGACCTGGCGCATCTTTCGCGACAGTTTACCGAACGGCACATCCAAAGGAATTTCATAACGACGATGTAGATCATTGAGAGCTGCTTTGACAGACTTCTCATCGCCGTGCGCCCATGGAGCAATCGCGCCGTCACTAAGCGTCTTCTCGGGATCGGGGATGATCCGAGACGGATCAAAGTCATGGACAAGACCGAGCCCTTGGCAATCGGGACAGGCTCCTTGCGGCGAGTTAAAGGAAAACGCACGCGGCGTCATCTCCGGCATGCTAATCCCACAGTGGGGACAAGCAAGCCGCCGTGAAAACAGCCGGTCGCCACCACTGTGAGTGTTGATGATAACGGTGTCGTCAGCAAGCTCAAGCGCGGTTTCAATCGATTGACCCAGCCGGCGTATCACGTCAGGGTCAGGATTGACGACCAGACGATCGACCACGACCTCGACCGTGTGATTCCGGTATCGGTCGATCTTGAACTGGTCTTCCAGAGCATACATTTCACCGTCAATACGGACCCGGGTGAAACCCTTCGCCGCCAAAGCGGCCAACTCTTTCTTGAACTCACCTTTCCTGCCACGAACGACCTGGGCGAGCACGTTCACCCGCTCACCAGATGGGTCGAGCATCACTAAGTCGATGATGCGCTCGACAGTCTGTGAGGTGATCTCCCGTCCGCACTCTGCACAATGGGGAACACCGATATTGGCGAAGAGCAATCTGAGGTAGTCGTAAATCTCTGTCACGGTGCCAACGGTAGAACGGGGATTTGCACCGGTTGTCTTTTGTTCAATAGAAATTGAGGGAGACAGGCCCTCAATCAAATCAACATCCGGCTTCTCCATCTGCTCCAAAAACTGGCGCGCATAAGCCGATAAGGACTCCACGTAACGGCGCTGGCCCTCCGCATACACGGTATCGAACGCGAGGGAGGATTTACCCGAACCGGACAAGCCGGTAATGACCACCAGTCGATTTCTCGGGATATCGACCTCGATGTTTCGGAGATTATGAACGCGCGCGCCGCGGACCTTGATGTGGCTGTGTGTCATGCCGTACAGCAGCGGGTTTTTGACGATCCTGAACCCGTCATGCTATCACGACCGTCATCAAAAAATCAGTGCTGGGCGGCTATCGACCTTCACCTGGCGAGAGGCGGTAGGCGGTATCGTTTGATGTCACGACAACCTCACCGGCGGCACCAAACGCAACACCGACGAGGGCTTCCGCGGCAAGAGTGAGCTGCATGGATCCCCGATCGGTAAGGGCGTAGAGGCCTGCGGCACCAGCCAAGGCTTCAACGACGTGAAGCTTACCGTCAGCGTCGAAGGCCAGGCCCTGTGGGCGACCAAAGCCCGCGTGTACTACGTCGACTTTACCGCTGGCATCGATGCGGTAAAGCGAATCTGATGTCGATAATGTTGGCGCAGTCACATACAACGTGCCGCCAGGCCCTACCGCTAGATGGAAAGCAGCGATACTTGATGGCAGTGATGCGAGGACGCTCGTCTGTCCCGAAGCCTCGACGCGAAAGATTTGACCAGATCGATCGCCAACAAAAAGTGTGCCTGCCTCATCAAATACGATCCCACTCGTAGACCCTAATTTGGAGACCACGACATCGACTTCCCCCTTCGGAGTGACCTTATAGACCTTACCTTCAAACCGACTACTGACATACAAATCTCCCGACGGTGCGAAAGCCATCGACGTCGGATTGGGCACCTTCGAGGCGAACGGTTCTCGGCTCCCGTCGGATTTGATCCGGAAAATACCAATCGGCGCCTGCTCTCCTCTGGTACCGCTATAGGTCACATAGAGGTTTCCAGCCAGGTCGAAGACGGGGCTGTCCACCTGGTGCAGTCCTTCGGCGATGGGTGCGCCCACCTCGACGAATACCGCACCTGGCTCCATCGTCCCAACCTGGACCGAAGCGGAACCCTCCTCAACACCGTCTGGGATAACCACATCTAGCGCTCGCGGCGATGCAAATACAACACGGCACGGTCGGCCACCGATCCGTACCTCGGGCAAAGGGTTGAGGTCGAACCCTTGGCCCTCGACGGTAATTCGGCCGCCGGCAACTGCCCAAGTCGGCCGCACGCCGGATACATGGTGGGAAGGCAAAGCGCAAGACATAGTGACGTCAGAGAGAAGCGCGTAAGTGGTAAACGAACGCGCTGTGTACCCCGTTACGATTCGTCGAGCTCGACATTCCAGTAGAGGTAATCCCGCCAACTATCTGGAGTCTCACGTAACCCAACCGTTACACGAACCACGGGGGCGCGTTTAGGCCGTCGCGGTCTGCGAATCAAGCGCATACGGGCCTCCGCCGGTGTGCGACCGCCTTTCTTACGATTGCACGTGATGCAGCACGTGACGATGTTTTCCCAATCCTTCCGGCCGCCCTGGGCGACCGGCACAACATGGTCGAAGGTCAAATCCGTCGTCGGCGAAGCATCCCCACAATACTGACAAGTGTGATTGTCACGCGCGTAAATGTTCGCCCGAGAGAACGGCACGGAATTGAACCGCTTCTTGATCCTGATATAGCTGAGTAACCGGATGACTGATGGCAGCTTAAAACTAATCGAGACCGACCGAATCTCCCGGTCGTACTCAGAAATGACCTCAACCTTACCCTGGCACAAAAGCGTGATCGCCTTCTGCCAGTGCACCACCTTGAGTGGCTCGTATGTAGCGTTCAAAAGGAGCGTCTGCTCCATAGCAATTTCATTCTGCCCTGTTGCATTGAACAGTGTCAAGGCGCCAATTCATCGTAAGACACTGTCAAACATACGCTTAACACGGTCCAGCGTATTGGTCATCACACCGACTGACTCACTCCTGAGGACGCTTCGAGCACTGTCAGCGCTGTCCGGATCTCCTGAACGATTTCATCCGTACACCGGCGCAACGGAAAGCGTGGGTCGCCCCCTCCCACACCAATCAGGTCCATAGCCGCCTTTAGTCCCGGAACACCGAATCGTGAGGTCACCATCTCGGCAAGCGGGATTAGTTGCTGTTGAAGCGTCAGGGCTTCATGAGAGTGATTCTCAAGGGTAAGCTGATGTAGTCGAGCACAGAGCGAAGGCTGCACACAGGCGAGAGCAAGTATTCCACCCACCGCACCAACGCTCAGACTCGCATAGTAGGTCTGGGCCGACCCTACGACGACTTGAAATTCGGGTCCCGTGGCACTCACAAGCTGACTCACCTGCAACACGTTGCCACTCGACTCCTTAATCCCCGGAATGTTTGGGTGTTCGGCCAGCCTCGCGACTGTCTCGGCCGCCAGACTCACCCCGGTCACCTGCGGAATGTTATAGAGGAGAACCGGCACAAGGGACGCATCGGCGACAGCCAAGAAATGGTCGACCAGCGTCTCGGGCGTCATTAGTGATTGAAAGAATGACGGGGTCCGAACGAGCACAGCGTCCACACCCAAGGCCCCAGCGCGCCGTGTCGCCGAGATTGTGGCTCGGGTAGATTCTCGTGCCGTGCCGACCACAAGCGTTCGGTCGGCTGGCACCACCTCGCGTGTTTTGGCGATAAGGAGGTCCGCTTCGTCGTCATCAACGTGTGCTGCTTCACCGTTAGTGCCGAGGACCACAATCCCACATAGCTCGGTGCCCAGCCAAAACCTCAGGTTACGCACCAGAACATCGAGGTCAATCGCCTCATCGCGAAACGGTGTCGGAATCGGTGCGAGCACGCCTCGAAGTTTCATAACACCCTCAACAAAATGAACCCTCGCCTAGGAGCCACGAGTCGAATGTAGAGACGGACACGGCCAGTGTCAACTGGAGACAAGAAATGCCATCGCCCGACATCCATATGTCGTTTAGCCGACGCAACCGGATTACCACCTCAACTCGATACATACGAAGGGATCGGCAGGTCCCGCATCGTCTGCAGCCCAGCCGGTGCGGCCAATACCTTCGGGATTGAGTTCACCACAATCGACGCGGTAGCAACATCGCCGTGCACGCCCCCTGCCAATTTCATCGCGAGGCGAGGGGACCCGGTGATGCGCACGGCATCATACGATTCTGGAGCCCCCAGATACGCCTCCATATGCAATTTAATGACCGCCTTACCAGCGCGATATCCGATACCGTCCTGCACAAGGCCGCACACCTCACCAGCCTTCACCGTAAGAAACCGACTCGCCACACGCTTAGTGGCAATCTTGGGCTTGATGCGATCAGCGATCCGGTCGAGCTTCCATCCCAGGGCATCAGCAATCATCGAAACGGATTCCGCCAGGCCCACGTGACGAACGGTACCCTCCTTCACCCTGTTCCGAAACTGCGTTCTCGTGAGTCCGGACCCGATCTTTTTCTGGAACGGTAGACGTCGCGTACTCGCGTTCTGGATTCGGTCTACTTCGACCCGGTCAACGCGCTCGCACACACCAGTCAGCGTGATCGGTAAGGCATCCATCGTGAAACCGGGATTCACGCCGGTCCCAAGCACGGCGGCCTTCGCCTGTTTGGCGAGACGGTCAATTTTCCGTGCCCACCGCGCATTCGATGACACTGGGTAAGACAATTCCTCGGTCGTCGAGACAATCGGCACCCGAGCCCGGAGAATCGTTTCGATTTGCGCGGTCACCACACGGAGCGAGGAACTCGTGCACAGCACAACCACATCCGGCTTGCTACGCCGCAGCGCGGTTAGCGCATCCGACGAGACCTTCGCACCGAGTCGACGCTTCAGCCCCGCAACGATACCGACGTCACGACCCACCTTCTCCGGGTCAATGTCAACCGCGCCCACCACCTTGAATCCTCGCCGCGTCGCCACCTGGCGTGCCACCGCAGCCCCGATCGGTCCAAGACCAAAATGCATTACCCGAATTGCCATGTCCTTGCCTCCGTCTCCGCGAGCGCTTGTTTCTCGTAACGCCGCCGCATAACCAATCCACGATTATACTCGGGTCGTTGGCAGGCACTCGCGGGAACACAGCACCCTGCTGAACGGTGATACGATTTGTCTCCTAACGCTGAAACTACATGGCTCAAGCCAACGTTGGTGTGCTTCACTGCGGCGGCATACACAGGCAACCTTGACCCACGTTCAGTGGAACGGACTTGACGTCTACTGATCAGATGAGCATTACACCCGCATTTCGTGATGGCCTCCGGCGCGTGTTGTCCTCTCCCGCGCTGATGGTTCTGCTCGCAATCCTCTTTCTCATGGTGGGTGTGACTGATCTTCTTACTCCCGGACTGGAAACTGTGAGTGAATACCCATTTGTATTCGAATTCTTGGTTGTCTACTCGATCATCCGGGCGTGGTGCACCGGTGGGGTTCTCCATCGATATGCTCAGAACCGTCCAATGCGGGCTGGCGCATTCCAAAGAGCCTGCGGCACGTTCTTTTTTCGACTTCTCCGCCTCCACTTGCTGTCCGCTCTTATCCTAGGTGGCAGCCTCTACGTATGGCTTTACTACCAATTCGGCTACTACCTGGTTCTCCTCGGTCTCGGTTACATCTTCTGCGACATCGTGCTCGACTACGCCAAGATTCGGACGGTGGTGGAAGACCGGCGCAGTATGGTCTTCGCCGTCGCCGCCGGCTTCCGGTTCGCCGTGCGGCGACCGGGCGCGGTCCTTAGACTCTATTTGCTCAATGCACAGATAGCCGCCATCGTGTTGGGAACTGGGGGGGTAGCAACTATTTATCTACATATAGAGTCTTTGCTGATGGTGTTCCCCCTGGGCATCGTTCTACTGGTCTGGGTCCCACTACTCTTCCTGTCCACGCAGACCACGTTTTTCCAAGACGAACTCGCGTATCCTGGCTACACAGCTGGTTCGGGTGTCAGCCCACCCGACTTACCTGTCACCGAAGTCGTTGCAGGGCCCCCGACCGGCGGCGTATAGTCAAAGGTTGATGACTTTGCTCAGTGAGCCTCTGACAAACTGGATCCGTCGGCATGTCGACGGAACGAGCGCAGATGGTCTGGTTGTGGGCCTGAGTGGCGGTATCGATTCGGCGACCGTGGCCCGTCTCTGCCAACTCGCCCTGCCCGACGCTGTCGTCGGCGTAGTCCTACCCTGCCATAGTGAACCGCAGGACGCCGCCGATGCGAGGCTCGTGGCGGACCACTTCGACCTGCCTACCATCACTATCAATCTCGATGCGGTGTATGACACGCTGACCAGTGAACTGCGCGCCTCACTGGGCAATCTGCCCCAAGCGCCAGACGACCTTGAATCGCGCCTCCCATTGGCCAACGTGAAACCTCGGCTCCGTATGACCTCACTCTACTTCGTGGCGAACGCGATGAACTATCTCGTGGCCGGCACCGGAAATCGGAGCGAGGTAACGATCGGCTACTACACAAAATACGGCGACGGGGGCGTCGACCTGCTGCCTATTGGGAACCTACTTAAAGATGAGGTGCGAGACCTAGCACGGGAGCTCGAGGTTCCCACGCCCATCATCGAGAAGCCACCGAGCGCTGGACTCTGGGCGGGACAGAAGGACGAAACTGAGATGGGGTTCTCTTACGCAGAACTCGCCGCATACCTTCAGGATGGACCAGAAGCCGTATCCCCCGAGTCGGCCAAGCGTATCGGGCAACTGACGGATGCGGGCGCACACAAGCGTACGCTTCCGCCCAGACCGCCGCTCACACCAGACTAACCGTTGTCCGACTGTCCGGTCCGCAAATGCAGTTTGGACTGCTCCTTTGCGCTTTGGTGACGGGTGAGAACGGGAGCTTAGGATGCGGTGACGACACGTCGCACGGCTGCAACAATCCGCGCGGCGGAAATCCCGTACTTCTCCAGTAATTCATCAGGCTTGCCGCTGCGTGGAATCTCGGACACCGCCAGGCGATGCACGTCGATGCCGTCGGTGCCGACGGCCGCACTCACGGCATCACCGAGTCCACCGCTCACATAATGGTCCTCAACAGTGATCAGGGCGTTGCCACAGCGCTTGCCAGCTCGAATCAAGGTCGCCGCATCGATGGGCGAAAGCGAATAGGCATCGATGACGCTAATCGCAACGTCGTCCTTGGCGAGCAAGTCAGCCGCTTCCAGGGCTTCAAACACCGTTACACCAACGGCGACAACAGTCGCAACGTCGTTCGGACTCTCCCGCAACGTCTTTGATCCCCCAATAACGAACTGCTCTGATGGCGGGTAAATAACTGGGGTCTTAGGGCGTGAGGTCCGCATGTAGACCATGCCCTGGTGTGCGGCAGCCGCAGCGACAAGACGCTCAGCACTGACGCCATCGCATGGATACAGTACGGCACAGTTGGGGACCGCCCGCATCATCGCAAGGTCTTCGAGTGCCATCTGGGATGGACCATCCTCACCGATCGACACACCAGCATGCGACCCAGCGAGCTTGAGATTTAGGTTACTGATACCCGCCATGCGGATGAAGTCGTAAGCACGAGACAGAAAACACGCGAACGTGGACGGAAACGGAATAGCGCCGCGGCTGGCCAGCCCCATAGCCGCGCCCACCATAACTTGCTCGGCGATGTAGGTCTGATAAAAGCGCGCACGGTGCGCCTTTTCAAACGTCTCACTGAACGTGGAATTCTTAACGTCCGCATCCAATGCCACCACGCGCTGGTCGACCGCCCCAAGAGCGGCCAGCGCGGTGCCGTAGGCAGTCCGGGTCGCCACCTGCGCTCCTAAGTCATAGGCAGGCGCGGGCATCCCACTCACATCCACCGGGCCCGTGGGTTCCACGGGAGCATCCACAGGTGCGGCTACGGGTGGACAACTAGCGCCGTCGACCATCTGCGTTTCGAGCTCCGCAATCGCCGCGTTCATGTCATCGCCAAGCTTGAGAGCCTTGCCGTGCCACCCATCCAGTCCTTCGAACAGCGATACGCCCTTCCCCTTGAGGGTCCGAGCCAAGATCATTGTCGGGCGGCCCTGCGTATTACGCGCCTCATCGAATGCAGTCAAAATCGCGTCCAAATCGTGCCCGTCCACCAATATCGCCCGCCACCCAAACGCTTCCCATCGTTGTGCGAACTGTTCAAGCGAATGGCCCCACTGAGTCGCCCGGCTCTGACCGAGGGCGTTGACGTCAGTGATGCCACAGAGATTGTCCAGTTTGTGTTGCTCGGCGACCTGCGCAGCTTCCCACACCGACCCCTCCGCAGACTCGCCATCACCGAGGAGGACGTAAGTGCGATATGGCGATTGCAGCCGGCGAGCGTTGAGGGCAATACCAACAGCTGCACAGACACCCTGCCCCAAGGAGCCGGTTGCGACATCCACAAATGGAAGACGCGGGGTCGGATGTCCTTCCAGATCAGAGTCGACCCGGCGTAGGGCAGTGACATCTCCGACGAAACCCACCTGCGCCCATGCCGCGTAGAGCAATGGCGCGGCATGCCCTTTTGACAACACAAATCGATCACTGTGGGGATACTGTGGATTCTCGGGGTCGAACCGCATCTCCGAGAAGAATAAGGCCGCAACAACGTCAGCGGCCGAGCAACAACTGGTGGGATGTCCGCTTCCAGCGGTAGATGTCGCCCGGATCGAATCAATACGAAGGCGCGCAGCGACGTTACGCAACGCGGGCACGAGGGATGATCTATCGACCGCCAACACTCGACTCCGAAGCCAAGAGTCTACCATAGCGTCGTCCGGCAGCTAGTGCCTCGGTACAGACGCCTCCCAACAGTCCGCTATAATGCCAGCGATGATTGCGTTCAGGTATGCGTATGTGTTGCTGCTCGCACTTTGGCTTGGCGGGATGGTCGCACTGGGGGGAATTACCGCACCAGCGACCTTCGCAGTGTTGCAGCAAGATAATCCCGACACCGGACGCACGTTGGCTGGTCGGGTCTTTGGAGAGACCCTGAAGCGGTTTCACATTGCCTCCTATGCCATCGCCGGACTCCTGTTGGCTTGCTTAATCGGCATGGCGGCTCTCGGTTCGAAGCCCGTCGGTTTCGAAATCCGCTTCGTCATCATCGTGGCGATGTTACTTATCAGCCTCTATTCAGGCCGTGGGGTCTCCCCGACAATTGAACGGATGCAGCAGAAAATTGGTGGGCCAGTCGCCTCCCTGGAATCCGACGACCCACGCCGTGCCCGATTCGGACGCCTCCACGCACTATCAACAGCGTTGATGCTCGCCAACATCACGGGCGCCCTGGTCTTGCTCTACTGGGAAGCCCGACGCGGGGGCTAACCAATCCCAACTCAGTCACCTTCACTCACGGCATCTGCTTGAAAACACATGATATAGTGCCAGTGGGATGCTGGATGACATCACTCAAGCGGTGCTTGCGCATGACGAGGTTGCCCGATACCTTCGCGGTGGTCCTGGCGAAAGCGATCTTGAAGCTCGCGAACGGGTACAGGCTTATATAGAGGAACTTCGTACGACGCAGCGCTATCCATTCTACAGAGCGCTGAAGCATCCGCTGTATCCGATCCTTAGAAAAATTACGAGAGTGCCCGAGGCCGTTGAAATAGCCGAGGCCGCAACCGGCCGGGGGCGCGTGATCTATGCGTCAAATCATAAGAGCCATCTTGATTACCTTGTTGAACCACTCATTCTTGACGACCACGGAATCCGACCACCGCTAATCGCTGCCGGCATCAACCTGTTCGGCGGTGCACTGGGCCTCCTGCATCGACATGTGACTGGTGCGATCCCAATCCGACGCAACACAAAGGACCCGGCGTATCTGGTAACGCTGAAGGCCTATGTCGCAGAGCTGTTAAAGCGCCATGACTTTTTGGTCTATCTCGAAGGCGGCCGTTCATACAACGGCGCCATGAAAACACCGAAAACGGGACTGCTACATGCAGCGCTCCAAGCCGGTCGAGACGACCTAAAGATCGTCCCGATGGCCGTAGCCTACGACTTCGTACTTGAAGATCAGGTGCTAGCGCATCAGGGCGTCAAACGGCAACAGCGGCCATTTGCGCGGGAGCTCGCCGAGATGGTGCGCTACGGGGTAGGGTATCAATCTCGAGCCTTTGTTACGTTCGGTGCACCGCTTCCGTTAGGCGGTTACGATCCTGGTTCCCGTCGCGAGGTGATGGGTCTAGCCAGTCGGATCGGTGACTTGATCGGAAAGTTGCACAAGGTGCTGCCGACCGCCCTAGTCTCGGCAGCCATGCGTCCCTCCATCGAGCTTGCGGAACTGACTGACCGAATCGACGGGCTCATCGAAGTGCTGCGAAGCAATAACGCAAATCTGGCTGTCTCAACCGGTCAACAAGCCCTTGACGAGGCGATCGAACCGATGATCGAGCGAGGCATCGTGATTCTCGACGGCACAAGGTGTCGGGTACGCGAGCGGATTGTTTTGCGTTACTACGCCCGCTCAATTCAGCATCTACTCTCCCCAAGTTCCGACCAAGCGACGCACTGACTTTCCATGGTCGTGAAAGCTTTTCAACATCACTCATTGGGCCGTGGTGCGTCCGACCCGGTCACGACAGATCGTGTGCCGACACTAGGTGGATTTGTATCGATACCGGCTGGTTGGATTGTGATGGGCAGTACAGCCGGTCAGGCCGACGAGCAGCCTCTACACCGGGTGTGGGTCGATGCTTTCGAAATCGCAACCTGTGCAGTAACTCGAGAGGCATACAACGTGTTCCTGACATCCACCGGCCATCCGCATCCGCGTGATTGGGGAACACCTGCACTGTCTCGTCCAGGTCAGCCTGCGGTCGGTGTGAGTTGGAACGATGCTGTGGCATATTGCCACTGGCTATCGACCAAAGGGCAACTGGCGTGCCTACCAACGGAAGCGCAATGGGAACGCGCCGCGCGAGGACAACGACAGGGATGTCACTACCCGTGGGGCGACACGATTCCCGAGTGGGTACCCAACGGTGGTCGTGGCCCACTCGACGGCCCGTGGCCCGTGATGCTCGGAGAGCCCAACGACTTCGGGCTCTTTGGCATCGCTGCAAACATCCACGAGTGGTGTGCGGACTGGCATGCCGCAGACTTTTACAAGCGGTCCCCCGCATTGAACCCAACCGGCCCAGTCTCTGGCGTTCGCCGGGCGTCCCGAGGAGGAGCGTGGCGACACGCCACGACCGTAAGCCGTGTAGCCGCGCGGAGCAAGCTGGACCCGACCTATCGTTACACTGATTACGGCTTTCGTCTGGCGCGGCCTATGCTCCATGCACTATGAGTACCGAGGTTGAGTTCGCCATCAAGATCGCCCAAGCAGTTCGAGAGGCCGGTGGGCGCGCCTTGTTCATTGGCGGTTGGGTACGTGATCAGCTGCGCGGTCACCCCTCCCAGGATATCGACCTCGAAGTTTACGGCTTGTCCGCCGAACAACTCCGTCGCTTGCTAGCAACTTTCGGTTCGGTCAACGCCGTCGGGGAGAGCTTCACCGTCTACAAAGTGGGCTTCATCGACGTCGCACTTCCGCGCCGAGAATCGAAGAGTGGTCGCGGCCACCGTGGTTTCACGGTCACCGGCGACCCCAATCTTTCCCACAATGAAGCCTTCCGGCGTCGGGACTTCACCATTAACGCGATCGGCTGGGATCCGCTGCTTGAAGAATATATCGACCCCTACGCTGGACGCGCTGATCTCAAGGATGGTCTGCTTAGAGCCGTCGACCCGAACACGTTCAGCGACGATAGCCTACGCGCGTTGCGGGCGGTGCAGTTTGCTGCACGTTTCGAATTCAGCCTTGAGGTGGAGACGGCAAGTCTTTGCGCAAGGCTTCCCCTCGACGACCTTCCGGCCGAACGTGTATGGGGAGAATTCGACAAACTGCTTCTACTCGCATCCAAGCCGTCACAGGGATTCACGCTAGCGCAGTCACTAGGTATCATTGACCAGCTCTTCCCCGAGTTAGTCGCTCTCATAAATTGCCCGCAGGAGCCTGAATGGCATCCAGAGGGAGATGTCTGGACCCATACTTTATTGGTCATTGATGAGGCACGCAGACGTATTAATGACTTAGCGCGTCCAGCGCAGACTGCGATTATGCTTGGCGCCGTCTGTCATGATTTCGGTAAGCCGGCCACTACCCGGGTCATTGATGGCCGGATTCGATCGCTCGACCACGAGGCGGCAGGCATCCCCCCTGCGATCACCTTCCTTGATCGGTTGAACATACACACCATCGACGGTTTCGACGTGCGACATCAGGTGCTTGGCATGGTGGCTCACCACCTCAAGCCTGGGATGTGGCACCGCTCGCACGACAACGTCGGTGATGGCGCGTTTCGGCGATTAGCATCAAAAGTGGACCTAGAACTCCTTGCGCGGCTGAGTACGGCGGATTGTCTCGGCCGGACTGGTGAATTCGATTGCTCATCGATGGATTGGTTTATCGAGCGGGCCAGAAGCTTAAAGGTAGAACATGCCCCTCCGAAACCGCTACTCAAAGGGCGGCACCTAATCGCCCGAGGATGGAGTGCCGGACCAGCACTGGGAACTGTTCTCCGAGCTATTTACGAACGCCAACTCGACGGAAGTGTGACAACAGTGGAAGAAGCAATCGACCTGGCTGAAACCTGGCAACAAACCCAACGAACTGACGACTAACCAGCTAGTTCCACACAGGCGACAAGCGTCTCCGGGGCCATGTTGCCACCGCTTAAGACGGCCACCACTGGTCGAGCAAGGTCGGCGCCCATCCGGCGGGCAGCGGCGACCGACGCGGCACCGCTCGGCTCTACTACAAGCTTCGCATGGCGGTGCAGCCAAACGACAGCCTCAGCGATCGACCGATCGTCAACGGTAACAAACTCGTCAACGAAGCGTTGCATATGAGCAAAGTTCAGGTCGCCAGGACGTACCGGTAGTAAACCGTCAGCGATACTCGACACACTATCGAGCGTGACGGGCTGCCCGGCCTCAAGCGAGGCTGTCATCGTTGCCGCACCAACCGGCTCCACCCCTATGACTCGCACTCCGGGCTTCGCCTGTTTGACCGCTGCCGACACGCCTGCGGCTAACCCGCCACCCCCCACTGGCAAGATGACTGTTGCCACGGTCGGACACTGCTCCAAAAGCTCACGGCCGACGGTGCCTTGACCAGCAATGATCCACTCGTGATCGAAAGGCTGTATCAAAGTTAACTGGCGCGCCGATGCTTCTGCTTCCGCCCGGCGACCGCGTTCTCGTGAAGTCGTACCCTCGAAAAGCACCTCCGCGCCGAATTCACGCGCTCCATCCACCTTGATCTTCGGCGCTGTCGTTGGCATCACGACCGTCGCCGGCACGCCTAGCACACGAGCCGCCAGTGCGACCGCCTGAGCATGGTTGCCAGACGAATAGGTAATCACGCCACGGTCACGTGCCCCTGCATCAAGCTGCACAAGGGTGTTATAGGCGCCGCGGATCTTGAACGCACCTGCCGCCTGCAGGTTTTCGCACTTGAGAAGAATTGGTAAGTCACCTGTGGCGGGCGACACCTCCACGATCGGTGTTCGGCGTGCCACACCTCGAATGCGTTCAGCCGCGGCATCGATCGCCTCTAGGGTCACCATCTTCACCGTCTTTGGCTCCAAGTCAGATTATCTTCCGCCCACGCAGCGTCAGTATAGCCTTACTAAAGTCGTGGCAGCGAGTATCGAACTGTACCATCTACAATCGGCCAGTCATCCGGGCCGGCTTGTATACTGGGGCATGCTCCGTGATTGTCGTCTTGGTTTCACATGTAGCCTTTTTGTGCTCTTGTGTATGACCATGGCTCCCGACGCGCACGCGCAGGACCCAGTGACCGTGGGGCCGTTTGCGGTCGACCTCCGCGCCGCCATGCCGAGACTCGGCCAGAACGAGGTCCTAGCAAGCCAACGGAAACTGTCGGTTCTGCAACTTCCATCATGGGGACTCGGTGTCGACGTCGGCGGGCACGTTTACCCGGTGAAGTGGAAGACCATCACCTTCGGTGTCGGTGTCCAGACACTGTTTTCTCAAGGCAGGCGATCACCAACTTCTGAGGAAATCACAAGCAACCCTGACCTGCCGGTTATCCGGACAAAGTTCACCACAATCGCGCCACAACTCTCACTCAACTTCAGCGGCACGAGCGGTTGGAGTTACATGAGCGGCGGTCTCGGCGCCTCTACCTTTAACGTGGGCTCATCTGAGGCCGAGCGAGACGACCGGCGGTTTAGAACGATCAACTATGGTGGTGGTGGACGGTGGTTTGCAAGAGATCACCTCGGGTTCTCATTGGACCTTCGCTTCTACGGTATCAGTCCCCAAGGCGGGACGGACAAGCTACCGGCACTGCCGCGAATGCGGCTGGTGGTACTCAGTATCGGCGTTTCGTTCAAGTAGAAAAGCCATCCGTAAACGGCCTTCGCTCAGGTTATGAGTTGAACAGAGTTTCAGGTGGCCATCCATCAAGGTAACGCCGCGCCTGTTTGATCCAAGGCGACTCTCCGGACCGGAGGTAATCTGGAACAGCATCTTCCTGGTCAACAATCTCCTGCATGACGGACTTTGCCTCGGCCTTCCGTCCCATTTTGTCGAGCAGCAATCCCCAATAAAATTTTGGGCGTGCGCGGGCCCACGCACTAACAACAGAAGCATATTGTTCCAGCGCTTCACTATCCTGCCCGGCAGCCAACAACGCGTCAGCCAGTCTCTCTGCCGCTTCACCGTAATCGTACTTCGGGTCATCAGCGTATACCTTCCGCAATGCCTCGACCGCCTCCGCGTGTCGACCCTGCGCCGCCAACGCTAGGCCGAAATGGTAGCGGGCATATACGCTCTCCGGGTCGGCCTCCAGCGACCGACGGTAGGCTTCAGCAGCAGACTGGTGATCTCCTTCGCTTACCTGTAGGTCACCTAGCTCAACAAAGAGACCAGGTGCCGGATTCGAAAGAAGTAGCGATTGGAGCTCGTCGATTCGAGGATTGCGTGGAACCGTCTCAATGGTCGAGGTCTGCCCGAACTGGCGTCCACGGCGAAGCTCACTAAACACATACGCTAGAGCCCCAATCGGTCCAAAAAACAAAATCCCCAGCACCCACCATAAGCGCGACCGCAAACGCAAACAGTCGACTATGGCCCAGATCTGAAACGTGATCAAAACAACGTATATGAGCAACAACACCTCGATGCAACCTCCATACGGACGACCGTGAGTCCTTCCACCTCTAGCATCCACTGAGCAATGCCGACGGCGCGGGCCAATTTCAAGAAATGGGAACCAGAAAAACAGCCTCGGTGCTTTCTACATCAACTCTGTTAGCATACGCTACCGGTGGGATATCGGGCGAACAGCCACGATGTGCTTGCCACAGTCTTAGATTCTAATGCAGCTGTGCCTTACGGTGACAGTAGGACCATTTAGTGTCCTGGTCGAAGCAAATACATACGTGACCATGGCTCTGACTGACGTTGCACAGATGCGTCAGCTTGTGGGACACTACTCGGCGGAAGGGATTCACGTTTGAGCAAAGAGGACTTAATCGACGTTCAAGGAACGGTCGTTGCAGTACACAGTGGCGGACTTTATCGAGTAGAGTGTGACGCGGGGCACGAAGTACTCGCCCAGCTAAGCGGCCGCATGAGACGCTTCCGAATCAGAGTCGTGCCGGGAGACCGGGTGACTATCGGTGTATCACCATACGACCCGGCGCGTGGCATCATCACATTCCGCGCTCGTTAGCCTACTTGCGATCAACACTGCGAAACTCCAGCGTGAGCATTTCAGCCCAGAGAGGTGCAAGGATAATGTTCTCTGCTAACTGGGGAGCAATCTACCAACACCGGCACTCATGAGTGACTACCCACACACCGGACCAGTCGAGTCGGCATCGAGAAACGAAAAATCTGAATCAGTTTCGCAAACCGAGGGTGGTTCCCCCATCTTGCGTTTCCGTTCATGCCGTTGGCATACGATGCCAGATGGTGATGAACCCAGCTACTGTTCACACCGAGACGTTCTTCCGTTTACTGGCATGACAGACTTCAATCCCGAGGCCTGGTGCGCTGAGTGTAAATTGTTTAAGGTGCGGCGGGCTCCAAGAAGAAAGCCTGACACCAACGGGAACACTTAATAGTTAGCGTTGACCTGACAGCTCGGTGATTTAAACCTGCCGCCCAAGACCCTATTCTGAGAATTCCTTAGCCAGCGCGACCCACTCACCATCTGGCACCAGCTGCTGATACAGCTGCCAGTGCGGACGAGCGTCCTTGGAACGGCCCAACTTTTCTAGAGTTACCGCCAGGTAGAAGTGTGTGTCCGCATGGCTGGGATTAAGTCGCACCGCCAATTGATAACAGTCGCGCGCGTCTCCAAATCTACCGAGATCGTGTTGGATATTTCCCAGATTAAAATATGCTTCGAAACAATCCGGTTCCAAATGAATCGCACGCTCATAGAGTGCCAAAGCTTCAATGAGTTCGTCGCGGGCGTAGTGTAGATTCGCAAGATTCACCAGCGCCGGTACCAATGACGGGTCGAGCGCAAGCGCCTGCCGATAGGCGACAATTGCTCGCTCCTGCTGTTCCGCGTCACCCTCGTCCAAATCAGCTCCCTCACTGAAATATCGGGCGGCCAGATCCGACTGGCAATCCATAGCTCCTGGTTTGATCTGCCTAAGATCAGGCAAGGTTGGTTTACTTTGCACCTGCAACGTCACCACCTTGGCAGGCTGCGCCGAACTGTTCCGGCCAAGCTGAAAATCAAATGTGAGCTGCCCCTCCCGCTGGGAAACAAGAGAGCGGACGATCGCGCGAAATGGCTTCGCCTCACTGAGCTCAACGCTCACTTGCTTGATGACGGCAAGGTCGGGAAACTCGTAATAGCGATCTGCGTTGGTTCGGGTTACAGAGCCAATAAGTCGCCACTTCTCAAGATAACGGAGATGATCATCACGAACTGTCGGATATAGCTCTCGGATTTCACGAACACTGTAGAGTTGATGCCCCGGCACCTCAGGCGCGGGTAGCCCTCCCAGACCACAAAAGTCCGTTTCGGTGAGAATATGTACCTTCCCAGGTCTCCGAGCATTCACTTCCTCAGCCTTTTTGAGTTTCTTGCTCTCGCTACCACGAGATGGTTCCTGATGTTTGACCTGGAAAGAACCCGACCGCTCTGAAACACCCTCACCAACCACGAGCATAGTCGTGCGGGAGTTCACCTCATCGGCAGTCTTGCCGCCGAGCCGTTGGACCAACACGCACGCCTCTTTGCGACTTAATGATGCAAGTCGGCCGGTAAAGACAACGACCTGGTTCGCAAACGATGCAGCGGGAATTACCCTACTATGCGATGGGGATAACAACGTCACTGAGGAATCTCCACCGTGGCGTGTTGAAAACGTAACGCGACAACTTGGCAAAGCTGACGATGCATTAGGTTTGGATAACGAATCTCCACATCATTTCGCATACACTGTGATTCGCAATGAAAGATTAACGGGAACGATAGCAATGTCAAGCAGCATTAGACCCTAGAAGAGTCAGGTTAGGTCCCTTCTACCTGCGCAACACGCCAACGCTCTGCTCAAACACCTAAAGCCCCACTGGTCTCTGGACGGCTGGATCGCGTCGCGCATACAGCACAAACGATAGTCCCACATAATACAAAGGAAAAAGGAGTGACCACACCGCCAGGGAGTCAGGAGTGCCATCGAAGGACCAAGCCAGCACAAGAAGCAGTGCAGCCCAAACGACGCTAGCGGCTAGCGTCAAACCCCGCAGCGTTGGAGTCCTCGCCGGGTGCAAGAACCCAACCGGTACAAACACACACGTGCATAGCACGGCAACGATGAGTCCATTGACCACAGTCGGCGCACCGAGAGTGTACAGATAGAACGTCACGATGTTCCAGTAGGATGGGAATCCTCGAAAGAAATGGTCAACGCTCTTCGCCTCGCGATGGCTGAAACCGTAGGCGCTGCTCAGAAGCATCGCGCTGGCCAGCGGTATTCCCCAACCCGTAGGCACTACCGCTTCAAACGATATGACCCAAGCTGGTACAAACACAAACGTCAGGTAGTCAATAATGTTGTCCAATAGTGCACCGTCGAGTGCTGGAACACGTCGGTCAACAGCCAGACGGCGCGCAAACCAGCCATCACTCGCGTCGATGACGACCGTGGCATAAAGCCACAAAAATCCCTCACGCGGATCACCAACCGCGAACGCTTGAACTGCAAATAGCGCCAATACGGCGCCTATTGCCGTGTAGAGATGGGCGATCCACGCAGCCCACAACGCACTGCCTGAGGAAGGGATCGCTACTCGGAGACCGTTGGACATACCGGAAACACTTTAGTCTATGACTATCCACCCGCTCCGATTCGAGCCCACTCGTAAGCGGAGATCATCAAATTCCGAAACAACTAGTTCTTGAAGGTTCGGCGTTTGGAAAAATGGTCGCTCCGGATTGGCCGTAACCTCCCAGTGTCGCAGGGGCTCTCGCTCATCCGCTAGACCGAGATCAGAACCCCGCCACAATTCCACAGATCCTGACCAATCACCAGACGGACAAAGCCCAACGACTACCCGACGCGCATCGGAAACAACCTGGAAATTGATCGCTACGTTTTCGTCGGCGTAGTCGAGTCCACGCGTCCGTTGATACGGATACATCCACTCGGTCCACTGGATGGAAGCGCCCGGTTCGAGGGGTTGGCGAGCGTCTGGATAAGTTGGACTTGTCCCGCCCCACATCTCGACATATCCAGCATTCGACGCCCCCGAGCCCATCGGAATTCGTTGCGGCCTAAAGCCATAGGTCCAAACGTCGACGCCGGGTGTCTTTTCGGGGTCGAATACCCGAACGATCCCTTCATCAGCGTCGTGTGAGTAGGCACTATAGAACCCGGACGTCAACCCTTCAGCCATCAAATCACCCATCCGGCTCCAGCCTTGGATAAACCGGAGGGGATTTCCATCCCATACCTGAGGGCTCGGCCCAAGATTTTCTTGCCAGCGTTTCTCGATGAGAATACGTTCTGTCGGAATGATGAACTCAGTATGATCGGTCAATCCGTTCTCACCACCTGGGGCCCACTGTGGGTTGACCCAATGTGCGTACTCAACTGTCGTGCTTGTTGGATTCCTTATCTGAACCCGCGCAGTGAAGTAGGCTTTCCCAGGCACAATGGCGATGTCTAGCGACTCCTCAAGGCCGGTGGCCGGCTCACGGACTCGCATCCGGATGGCCTTCCGATAAGAGGAGTCTTCAATAATCTCCCAGGCCCATGGCATTGCCCACGTGGTGCCGTGTTCGTCACCGGGTAACGTGTATTCGATGCCACCGATCCAGAGCCACCAGCCGGTGTCATTCGAAGCTCCACCAACCGTTGCGACATCGTTCTGCCAGAGCGTTTCATTTCCAGTTGGCTTGTAGATTAACGAATAGACTCGTCCCATTTCTGGCAGTAAAGTCAGCTTGACATATTGGTTCTCCATCACAACAGCGACATGTTCCTTACGAATAACACGATGCCGATCCACCTTCTGCAAATCGAGGTGTGGATAGGGATCACCATCGCGATAGTAAATGGCCGGCTCGTAGTCAACCTGTGGAATCGTCAGGGTAGTCGTATCGAGCAAGAAGTTACCTGCCTCAGGCTGCCCCGATACAGCACCCGACTGGATGCCAGCACAAAGCAGTGCGACCAAAACAACAATCATGCGTCGGGGGTTGCCTGTACGCAAAACGTGACCTGCTAAGAGTAGTACGCGCCAGTGTCCGTTTAGGGAAGCGAGATGAAATAGTACTGCGCCCACACCTGCGACACATCGAGTTCAACTGCACGCCCAAAGCTCGTTCTGGCCTCCTCCGTCCTACCGAGCGCTTGCTGTGCGAACCCAAGCATCGAAAGAGCCCTTGCACGAAGAGTGGCCTCGGAAGCGCGACTCCCGAACTTGGCGAAAAAATTTACATCATCTCTGGTCTCTGCGAGCTGAATCTCGGCCGCATTGACCACCGCCTCAAGCTTTTCCCGTGCCTCATCAGCGTAACCCAATCTCTCAAGCGAAAGCGCCTGATAGGTCCACGTGTCTGGCCAGCGCTCGGTGCCAGGTTGATCCGCTGCGCGCCGGAAATACTCGGAAGATCGCTCAGTCTCCCCCAACGCGTGATGCGCAAGAGCAGTGTAATAGGCCACCTGAGAAGCACGCCGGTCGTTCCTAGGCCGCGCGACTGATAAATTCTCGGGGTACTCAGAGGCCCGCTCAAAGTCAGCCAACGCCTCACGAGCCTGCCCGCCCTTTAACCGGGCTAACCCGCGTAAGAGATGCGCGTCCACAAACACGCCGTGCACGCGCCCACCGCCTTCGGCCACAAAGAACTGGTTTGCTTCAAGAGTCCTAATGGCTGTTCCGTAGTCACCTGCCAACACCTGCACCATGAGCGCCCGAAGGAGACTATCGCTTCGCCGCTCAAGGACCTCGTGATTGACCGAAACCATATGGAGGCGCGTATCGATTGGCACGTTTGCGGCCTGATACAGTTCGTCAAGTTCAACGTAGAGCCGCGTGTCATTTCGGTCAAGCGCGACTGCTCGCTCGTAACTCTCGATTGCCGCTGTGAGATTGCCCCGCGTTCGATAATAGGCCCACCCGAGGTTCCGGTAAGAAGTTGAAAAACCGTTGAAGAGATCGCGCGACTTCTCCCAGTGACTGATCGCCAGCTCGGGTTGGATCTCGTAGAGCAGGTTGCCTAGATAATAATGGGCCCTATGGTCGTCAGGATGTGCGCTGAGTGCGGCCTCCAACACCTCAATACTTTCCAGTCTGAACGGAAAACCGTATTCGGCCGGCATTCCGGCGGCCCGCTGGTAACTGGTAACGGCCTCAGTCTTATTATCAGACTGGCCATGGAAATAGCCGAGGTAGTAGTGCACCATCGGATAAGAACTAGAAAAAATCACCTCGCGCTCCACAAGACGCTCCAGCACCTTAATCGCTTCTCCCCAAAGCGTGACGTTACCGTAGTCAGTAGCGAGCTCCAGATACGTCTGAGCATCATCACGTAACGTGCGTGTAAGTGCATCGAGAGCAGTAGCCGCTTCAACGTTAGCATTGGCTACTCGAAGTGTCAGAAGGCGCTCATTAAGGGCGAACGTGTCCATCGGGTCAATTACTAGCGCACGAGACGTTGCCACGAGCGCCTCATCTATACGGCCGAGCTTTCGGAGAACGACAGCCTCTATTCCAAGTGATTTAGTGTCGTTTGTGTTCGTGGATAGCGACTGCTTGATTTCGTTCAACGCGCGGCCCCATTCTCCCTCACGCATCGAAAGCTCAGCTAATTGATAGAAGGCCGCCGAGTGAAATGCTGCATCCCAAGAGGCTCGATAGAATTGCTCGTAAGCCTCACCGAACCGCCCCTGTCCACGAAGTGCCAAGCCAAGTTGATACTCTGCATCAGTATCACCCAGCCTGACATAACCACTCGTTAACCGTTTCAGTGCCGTTCGCAGATAGCGTTCAGCTTCTTGAAAGAGTCCTCGCTTATTCAGATTCGTACCGACAATCGTGTTTACCCGCACGTCGTTTGGGTCACGCCGAAGTGCTTCTTCGTAGTAAGGCTCAGGCGGTATAACTGGGCTGTGCCCCTGCTGAAGTCGGAGACCCGTAAGGTATAACTCGTCTACAGTTGCGATATCCTCAGGCGCGACCGGCGGCTCAACGGGTTCGGGAAGTTCCGGAAGCGCAACAGCCTGTCTCGGACGATCGCTGATCAGGGCACGGTCCTCTGCATCAAAAAGCGTCGCTTCCACGTCAGTAGCCTTCACGCCAGTTGGTAGGTCAACGGTCGCGGTAAAGGGAACGCCAGGCCCAATAACTACCCGGCTATCAAGCAGCGTTCTGGTCTTGGCCACCAGCGAAACCCGAGCATCCTTGACGTGGGTGGTGGAGTTAAACCCGAGTTGCACGGACTCCGATGAGACCTCAAGGTTTACCGCCGCCTCAAGATTTGCCTTCGTGAAACCACCGATTTCCTGCACTGGATACCAGTGGTGCGTGAAGGTCTTCACCTCATGGGGCTTAATCCAACTGTAATCAGGTTGGTTATCCGAAAGGCCACCAACCATTAGTTCAGCATACGGTCCGTCTTCATCAGTCAGAATTTGATCCCAAAGCCGCCCACGAGGGCCTGGACCCCATTCCCAGAGTTTTGTCCCAGCCACGATGTGGTGGTTGCCAACGTGTACAACGCCTGCGTCTTTACCGTGATCGTACCCACCTGAGAAATCTTCGGCCAGATTCCAAGCAAAAAACGAGGTCGGTTCAGGATGGTTTGGCCAACGGCTCAGGTCGACACCCTCGTAATCGATCCCTTGATAAGCACCTTGCCCGACCGGCCAGTGGATAAACTCGTTCTTTGAGTGATAGGTTGCGACCTGCACACTCGGTGGAAACAATACCTCGTAGTCGTCGCTGGCGTGCACCGCTACATTAGCCCAGTAGAGGATCGAGTGGGCCTGTGCGGTCCTGTTGAATAGTTTCACCGTCGCCTCGATGTATGACCGGCCCGGGTATAGAGTCAGACCGATAATCCAGCGCATTCTGTGCCGCCGCTCGGTTTCGCCGACCCAGACAGTCTTGCTCCCGTCGGCGTGTGCCTCAAGCGTGTAGTCGACTGGCATGAAGGTTGTGTTGCGATGATGGTGAAAGACGCACCACTCGATGCCTCCAGAAATCCAAGCACCTAACATACCGATGAGCGCTGGCTTAACGACGTTCTGCCGGTAGAAAAAATCGTAATTGTTAGTCTTGTCGGTCGCCGTAAACAACCGACCACCCAGTTCTGGCAGGACAGTGAGTGCAACGTACTCGTTTTCTAGATGCACGGCCGTATAGGTCTTGGTCTCAAGAATTCTGGTCACTTTGTCTTGTAACGGGTAGGGGTAGACCTTCTTCTTGGCACCCTGGTAGACCTCGTTGCGAAAGAACATTGGATTGTGATCGGGCGGGTCAACGCGGTAGGTTGGTAATGTGAGTGGTTCCTCCCAGATCCTGACTGCATCCTCCCCTCGAGATTCGTCTTCCTGGACTATTGCCCCAGCTTCCACCTGAGCAATGGTGCCGAACGAGTTCAGCGTTGCCATGAAAGCCAAAAGAAAGAGTGGTGGCCGCCACTGACTCATCCAACCGGAGTTGGCGAAATCGTCCCACTTGTCTACGGTGTTCTTCATTGCTTACCTACTCTAGTAAACCAGACGGATAGCTACTGGGGCACGTCCCGAGTTTAAGCTACAAGAAAAGAGCATCGGATTACCACTTGAACAATGATCACGGCCCTTAGACTGAAACAACTCGCCTAGGATGTGAATAGATGTTGTAGCCACCATCACGAACGAAGCCAAGAAGTGTGACACCAGACTCTTCGGCCAACTCGATCGCGAGTGTGGATGGAGCCGACACGGCCGCCACAAGCGGAATGCGAGCCAGCAGCGCCTTCTGAACAATCTCAAACGACGCCCGCCCGCTTACGGCCAGACCGCAGGACGAGAGCGGTAATCGCTCCAGCAGCAGCATTCGCCCAACGATTTTGTCGACGGCATTGTGACGACCCACGTCCTCCGCAACATCAACCAATGTGTCCGACGCGTCGAAAAGCCCGGCGGCATGCATTCCACCCGTCCTCTCAAAGGCATCCTGGGCCTCGCGAAGCCGCCGGGGCCAAGCTAGAACCGAGGCGCCGGCGACCTCCCAGGCATCGTCAAGGCTAGGTATCTGGGCGTGTAATGAGTCCAAGGTGACACGACCGCAGAGACCGCAAGACGAGCTAGTCACTACTTGTCGACGTTCTCGGATCCGTTCCACAGCAGGTTTCCCTTGTAAGGTAACGTCCACGACATTCTTCAATTCGGGAGTTTCAGGAGCCGCGCAGTGACGAATCAGACCGATCTCGTCCGGCCCTCGCACGACCTGTTCTGAAAGGAGAAATCCCGCCGCAAGGTCGTGATCACGCCCTGGGGTCCGCATAATTACGGCGAATGGCTCACCATGGATTCTGACCTCCATCGGCTCTTCAGTCGCGGCGTGGTCGCGGAGAGCATCGCGAACGCCGGCCCGAACTCGAGTTACCTCAACCTCGCGTGATGTCTCGAACATGAAGAGCTACTCCTACCCCAGGACTCAGTCTCCCATCAGCTGGATAACAACCTCGCGCTGGCGGGGCCCGGTGTCAAACTCCACGAGTGTCACCTGCTGCCAGGTACCGAGCGTCAATGACCGATCGGTAAACGGAATGGTTACCGATGGTCCGAACAGGGCGGCACGGACATGGCTAGACCCGTTATCATCCCCCCAGTGGAGATGGTGCGCGTAATCTCCCGCTCGCGGTGCGAACCGCTCGCAGACCCCGCTAAGATCGCGGATGACACCAGGTTCGAACTCTAGCGTTGTGATCGCCGCAGTCGAACCCACGACAGCCACCGTGGCAATGCCCTCCACTAAGCCGGCATCGACCAAGGCCGCCGTCAATACAGGTGTAAGGTCGTGCGCGTCTCCCTGTCCAGAGGTCTCAAGCCGATGCTGGACCGTAACGACCATATGTCTCGCAACCTATCTAACGGCCGTGAACATGATCTCAACGCGACCATCACCACTCATAAGCCCTGTGCCCACTGCAGCACGAGCAGGAAAATTACCGGTGATCGCCTCTCGATAAGCCACGTTCATCTCTCCCCACTCGCTCATGTCCGTGAGGTAAATAACACCATCAACCAGATCATCAATACCGAATCCTGCGGCATCAAGCGTCCGTCCGATCGTGGCCAGCGTCTGCCGCGCCTGTGCTTGTGTATCAGTGCGCGTCTCATCACTTACTCCAAGCATGCCTGACAGGTAGAGTCGGTTCCCCACCCGCACGGCGTGGCTCAGCACAGGACTCTCGCGACCAAGTGTGCCGTCAGCGTTAGGTCGAGTAATCCGTGTCTTCGCCCCAGCGACAGCGATCAATGTGATCTCCAAGTGATATTGATCGCCCATGAGATTGGCCCGTACAGTCGCACGTGCCGGTGGAATTTCAGGGAAGTGCGCACTGTAGGAAGTATTCATATCGCGGAACAAGGTGGTGTCGGTGATGTAGACACGCGACGCAACGACATCGTTAAGAGACATGCCGGCAGCGGCTAGAATCTGCCTAGCGTTCTCAAAGATAGCGCGCGTTTCCGCCTGAATGTCACTACCGACACTCGAGTTAGCACTACTGTAGTCCCGCCCTAGGATACCGGCGAGGAAGACTGTATCGCCCGACTTGATACCGTAGCTGTATGGGGCCGTGCCGGTAGGCCACCCCTCCGGTTGAAGCACCGTTCGCTCCGCACCTGGACGAATAGCAATCATCGACATCTCAACCAATGCGTCTTCACGAACCAGGTCAGTCTGGACCGTTGTGCGCGTAGGTGGTTCGGACGGAAAGTACTCTCGAAAAATCTCATTCATTCCCTGAAAATCGCTCGTGTTGCGAAGATACACTGTCACGGCCGCCACGCGAGTGTAGTCGGCACCAGCAAGTTCAAGCACTTCGCCAAGGTTGGACAAAACACCGCGCGTCTGTTCGCGAATGCCCTCACCGCGTGCTAACGTGCCCGACAGATAGATGAAATCACCAGCTGCAACGGCTGGGCTGAACGGCGCATTAGACGATGTGTCTCGCGTGATGACTCGCTTGCCGGCCTGAAAGGCTGACGCTTCGAGAACTAGAAAACAGACACTAAGACTGATAATTGCCAGTTTCATAATACGCATAGGTGTCCTTTCAGATTGGCCCACCAGGCCCGGTTCATTAACCTCATCAGTTCGCCTATTCTTTGTCAGACCGTCGGGTGCTGCGCATGCCAGGGAGTAGCACGCTCAAAAGCCGAGGCGGCACGCAGAATCGTTGCCTCATCATATAGCCGCCCAGTGAACATTAGCGACACAGGCATCCCCTCAGCAAACCCGGCCTTAACAGCAATCGCTGGATGGCCAGTCAGGTTCGTAATGCCAAGACTCGCGCTACGTGATGGTGAGACAAACAGGTCATAGTCAGCCATCAGTTCCTCCATCTTCTCCATCAGTAGCGTCCGTGCTCGCTGTGCTCGGATATACTCGACCGCCGGAATGAATCGGGACGTACGGAAAGTGTTCGGCCAAGATCGCGAACTCTGTGAAGTGAGTTGATCAATCCCACGACTGCGCGTCAAATCATCAAATGACGCTGCGGCCTCAGCCGTCAACACAAATCCGATCGAATCGCTTGGAAAATCTGGTAACTGAATCGGCTCGAGATCCGCGCCGACTCCTCGCAGTGCCTCCAGCGCCGCTGCTAACGACACCCGCTGAGCCTCCCATCGCGCGCGCTGCTCGTCCGAGAGGTTATCGGATGGCACCTCAAACTCCTCACGAAGATATCCAATGCGTAAACCAGCGAACGAGAGATCGGATTCCCACTCGAATCCTGCGTCGACAACGGTTTCATCGCGTCCATCCGGTCCATAGATCGCGTTAAACACAAGAGCGCAGTCCTCAGCTGACCGACACATGGGACCAATCTTATCCATCGTCCAACTGAGCGCCATTGCACCGTACCGGCTGACACGGCCATACGTCGGGCGGAGGCCGGTGACACCACACGCGGCCGAAGGTGAGATGATCGAGCCTCGCGTCTCGGTACCAATCGAAAAACCGACTAACCCGGCGGCTGTTGCAGCACCGGGTCCGGCCGACGAACCAGACGAACTCCGCTCAAGGTTCCACGGATTTCTGGTCGAACCCCCGAACCAAACACCACCCTGTGCCAGGGCGCCCATCGATAACTTGGCCACTAAAACGGCGCCCGCATCGCGGAGCCGTTCTACTACCGTTGCATCAAGGTCAATGACCTGGTCCTCATATGGCTTCGCACCCCAAGTCGTCCGGATGCCCTTGGTAGCTAACAAGTCCTTCGCACCCCACGGCACTCCGTGTAACGGCCCACGATAACGCCCTTGTAATATTTCCATATCCGCTTGCTGGGCCTGCTGCAGTGCTAACGTCTCGGTAAGAGTGACGACACATTTCAACGTGTCTCCGTGGCGCTTGAGACGGTCCAGGTACATCCTCGTCAACGCCGTCGACGACACTATCCGGCGCTTCAGTAAATCGGCCAAGGTCCAGACGGACTCGAACGCCAGGTCCTCAACGGAGTCACTAACACTGACGAACACCGGCGTCGGTAAGGATAGCGGTGCATTTGGGGTAGCTGAACCGGTCGGTGTACGCCCAAGCAATTTCGGACGAAAAGTTACCGCTGGCTCAATGTCGTGAGGGATATCGAATTCCCGCAGGGCTTGAAAACGCTGGCGGTTCCTCTCCAACCCCTCTTGCATCATTGTCCTTTCGGCCGGTGTGAATTCCAAGCCGGACAGTGCTTCGGCTCCATCAATCGACGATGGCGGAATTGGCTCGACCTCACTCTGACCAACCGCCGATCGCGCCAGTAAACCTGACGCTAACGCGGCTGGCGCCGCCCGGAGAAAGCCTCTTCGCCCAATCGTGCCCCGACGCGACATAACAAACCTCCTCTAAAACCTCGGGCCGGCCGTAGGACCATGCCTAAGCCCATAACGTATCGTCGCAGCCATACTTCGGCCAACTAAAGAACGTTAACTGTAAACCCCAAGGTGGGGTGGGAATTATACCGCCGGTGCCAAAGAGAAGGGCCGTACAAAGCTCAGGCGGGACCCGCTTGTCCCGCCTCGGCCACCGACGACCGACGTAAACACGCTATCCAGCCCGTAAGGTGCGCAAAAAATGCACCATGTTCCAGCGCTCGTCTTCGCTCAGCTTGCTTTCAAACTCGCGCATGGGACGCTTACCGACTGTGATCTTATAAAACATTTCGCCATCGCTCATCCGATCCTGAGCCTCGGCAGTAGTAATGTCCGGCGGGGCCGGCTTGATCCGGGCAGTTGCTGGTCCGTCACCCTTACCAGATTCGCCGTGACACATACGGCAGTTCCGCTGATAGAGCGTTGCGCCTTCTGCAATAACCTCATCATCGGCTGCAAAGGGGCTCTCAACCGCCTTCGCATCCTCAGGAACATCCCAGCCATCCTGAACCGCCGCCACCACTAGCGACGCCGTCCCGACAAACGCGGCTAACACAATCAACAATAACTTACGCTTCACTGTCTTTGCCCCCACACTCCTAAGTATCAGGCACCCGGCCATCAAAGATTAGGGATGATAACACAGGGATTAATCAGGCTTTCGCACGACCACCTGGAGACTCAAGCTCAAGTATGTCTGTAACGGCGTCAATGTCACGCTCATCGCCTTCCTTAATCTCCCAAATTGACACAAGTGGGAATAGTTTCGCAAAGACGATATATAGCAGCACGAAAGCCGCAAACTCTGCTGCCGTCAAACTAATTTCCACAAGCGATGGTGTATACACTCCCCCGTCCCACATCGTCTCCGAACGTGGATAGGAGGCTGAGCTTATGACAATGATATAGCGCTCAAGCCACATACCGATAACCACTGCGCACGAGGCTACAACTGTTCCGATCACCGTTCGAGTTCTCTTAAACGAGAGAATACCGAGAGGAATTATGAAGCAGCAGGTGATCATCGACCAGAACGCGGTTGAAAACGGTCCATACAGCCTAGCATTGAGCACCGCGATCTCGTCGGGTTCGTTGCCGTACCAGACCGTTAGGTGTTCTGCAAACGTAAAATAGAACCAGAGACAGGCCATCGTCAACATCAACAGACCGAGATTGTTGAAGTGGATCGGCCGGAAGAATGCCTCCAGGTGGAATGTCTTACGAAGTATCGCCATCGCGATGAGAAGGGCGGCAATGCCGGAGAAAATCGCACCAACAACAAAGTAAGGACCAAAGATAGCACTGTGCCACATCGGCACGAGACTCATCGCAAACACCCACGACACAACGGTGTGAACAGAGACTGCAATCGGAATAATCGCCACAGCCATAACACCGATTGCTCGTTCAAGAAGCTGATGCTGCCGACTTGTTCCCTGCCAACCAAGTGCTAAAAGGCGATAGAACCAGCGGAGTCTGGGGCTCCGGTCACGAAGAATCGCCAGGTCGGGTATGAGCGGCAGATACAGGTAGGTAATGCTTCCCAACAAATACACCGAAATACACACCACGTCCCATATAAGCGGTGACAACGGTTGCGGAGACAGTAACGGGACGTAGATGAGTTCAGGGCGACCCAAATGCCAAAGCACATTACTCGAGCCCATCAGCAGCGCGAAGACCGTGATCGCCTCCGCCGCCCTAGTGATCGGACGGCGCCATTCTGCATCCGTCAGACGAAGAATCGCTGAAATCAAAGTGCCGGCATGGCTGATACCGATGAAGAAGACATAATTGGTGATGTAGAGACCCCAATAGACAGGCTGATTCATACCGGCGATCACCATGCCGTCTTGTAATTGAAGCAACCACTGATAACCACCGTAGGCGATGACTGCAACGAGGAGACCTACGGTGATCCAGACCCCTCGGCCGGTCTCAAAAACGGGGCGAAGAAGCGAATCCTCAATCGTTCGATCCCGGCCTGAAGCCGTCACCCCAGCCTCCTTCCTTCAAATAGACCACCCGAGGCCCGGTGCCGAGCTCTTCGAGAGGGCGTTCGGCACGAGGACTCTCCGACAGCTTCGACACGGCACTCTCAGGATCCTCACGATCACCAAAGACAATCGCCTGAGCCGGACACGCCTGGGCACATGCCGGCTTCACCTCACCATCACGGATCTCGCGTTCCTCATCCCTCGCTTGGTCGTTTGTACGTCGGATGCGCTGAACACAAAAAGTGCACTTCTCCATAATGCCCTTCCAGCGCACCGCCACATCGGGATTGATCGTTTGCTCAAGTGGCGCTTCCCACGACGGCTCACCCCAGTTGAAGTAACGAACCGTGTAAGGACAAGCCTGTCCGCAAGCCCGCGTACCAATGCAGCGAGGGTGAATCTGGGCATTTAAACCATCCGGGGTCTCGTAAGTCGCGGAAACGGGACAGACTTTCACACAAGGCGCTTCGTCGCAATGGACACACATCACAGGAACGAACCGGACGCGAACATTGGGAAATTCTCCCTCAACGTGACGCTCGACCCTGATCCATTCGATCGCTCGTCCGTTCTCAGCCTGCTCCGGCCCGGCGGTTGGAACATTGTTCTCGGTTCGACATGCCACCACACAAGCGTTGCACCCATCGCAACGATCAATGTCAATCGCCATTCCCCACTTTGCCATCCCGGTTCCTTCCTTACACCTTGAGCGATTGCGCCGCACGCGGAAGTGCTGCTAGAACCTCAGGCGCCTTCCGGATACTAACGGCGGTTCCCACTAGTGCTACTCCTGAACCATCGACTGGACCTGGTGGCGGAAGCAGGGCCAAGGGATTCGCACCTCGGTCTGTCGCGTACCGTCCGTAGCTGGTGTGCCCTTGCCCGACCGCCATAGCCACGACCTCAGGGCGAAGTCCCGGCATGACCCGCGCACGAGCGACAAGTTCGCCTTGCGCCGAGCTAACGAGTAACGGATCGCCATTAGCAATTCCGTACTCCTCAGCCGCAGGCACACTCACCTCGACAACCGAACCCCACCGCGTGTCAGTCATCGGGTCAGCAAGTTCCTGGAGAAACGGCAGGTGCGCACTCCGGCCATCACCAAAAGCAAGTGACGGATAGACATGCAATAGGAACGGTCTTTCGGTCGAAGTCTCTGGCGCCGCACCAACTCCCGCCCGCAAGGGTGCCACATCAAATCGGTAACGGTTGCTGGTCGTCGCGAATTGGCTCTGAGCGGGCATGGAGTCATCCCACCACCCACCCGATTCGAGCGCACTCCGCCAAAAGCGGTTAGCGCTAGTCTCAACAATTGACCCACGCTGAGAATCGTGCAGCCCACTCCACGCGGCTTGAAGCGCCGCTTCATAAGACTCCCACGGCAGCGCGACCGCCATGTCGTCGCCCAATCGCTGCCCAATCTGTAGGAGCACATCTGGCATTGCGCGCGTGTCGTAGAGTGGCCTCACGAACATAGGTCCCGACAGCGAAGCCATCGATTTACCGACCCCTGGCGCCGGCACATCATCATCGAATCGCTCGAACACTGTTGATTCTGGCAGCAGTAAGTCAGCCCACTGAGACGTTTCATCTGGAAATGAACCGAAGCTAGCAATGAACGGAATGTTGGAAAAAAGGTCAGACACTCCCGACGCGGCAGGCAACGTAAACAGCGGATTTGTGCCAGCTACCAACAGTGCTTTGACGTCAATCGTCGGGTCAGAAAGGACATTGGCCAACGGCGTCGGTTCTCTCAACACAAACGGCTCGTCAAGAACAGGGTACGGCGCGAACGGTGGCGGTGGATCAAAATGGATGCCGCCCTCGCGACCAAACGCGCCCACCAGCGCGTTGAGATGGGTAACAGCCACCGCTGTCGCTAAGCCATTCGGGCCAGTCACAGCAGCATCGCCTGCAATCGCTACCGCCGGACCGTACTCTGCCATCTCTCGGGCTATCCGCTCGATCTGCTCGGTAGGAACACCAGTTGCTACCGAGACTGTCTCCGGTGCGAATGCTTCCAACACGCGTTCACGGAACGCCTCAAAGCCCTCCGTGCGCTCATCCACAAATACCTTATTGTAGAGTTCGTCACGTATTAGCGTATGTGCAATACCCAGCACCAGGGCTGCGTCAGTTCCAGGCCGCGCCGGCAGCCACTCATCGGCGTGTGCGGCAGTCACGGATAGATGTGGGCCAATTGCAACCAGTTTGCCGCGCTGACCAGGTCGACCACGACGGAGGTGGCCGAAACCTCGCCCAAAGCGCACTGGTGATCGCGACGCTTCTACCAGTGCCGCACCAAATGTCAGAACGTAATTCGCATGTTCAACATCGTGAGTCTGAAAAGCCTCAATTCCCAAAGTCAACTCACTAGCGCGTCGCACCAAGTCGTCGCCGAATGGCTCATGCAACCAATGATGCGCTCCGCCGAACGCCGCTACGAACCGCCTTACAAGCTCCCACCGGTGACCACGAAGTTGCCCAGTCAAAAAGGCCAGTCCCGAACTTTCCGTTCGGAGTGGTATCAACTCCGTGACCAAGCGTTCCAATGCATCGTCCCATGCAATCTCGGTCCAGCGCCCCTTGCCTCGCTCACCTTCACGGACAAGAGGTGACTGCAGGCGATCGGGGTGATACATCGCTTGCGGCAATGCCTGCCCGCGTGCACAGCTTCCACCCTTCGAAATCGGATGCGCCGGGTTGCCCTCGACCTTGACAAGACGGCCGTCGATCTTCCGAGCGAGAAGCCCGCAGCCACCCGGACACTCAAAACAGGTAGCCGCATGAAACTCCTCCACCCCAGGAACAAATCGTTCCTCGGGGATTAAGAGCGGGATAATTTGCTCAGAACCCGGAGGCGCGCACGCATCGAGCAGTACACCGGCCGTCCCTGCGACGACCGAACTCTTAAGAAATTCTCGTCGTTTCATTTGTGGCAGGTCACACAATCTACCGAAGCCTCTTGGGACTCATGGCAGCTAAGGCACCAATCCATGTCGTAGACCATGTGGCGTGTTGCCCGGTCACTGGCGCCGATATCTCCGTGGCACGTTTGGCACTCAATCTCTGCTTGAATGTGCCACTTATGGTTGAAGTGGGTATATTGCGGCAGTTCGTACAAACGCACCCAAGGAATCTCTTGTCCGGCGTCGGCGAACTCAAAAATGCGGTCCAAGTCTGGATTCGGTTCAACCGGCTCCATAAACTCGTGGCAGTCAACGCAAACACTCACGCGCGGAATACCAGCGACGGCGTATCGATCGTAGTATTCGTGGCAATACGAGCAGTCAATCTGGTTTTCAACATGAAGCCGATGAGAAAACGCGATTGGCTGGTCGGGGCTCGCTGTAGCGTCAAAAGAGCAAGCATCTATGGCAACGCCGACAAGCAATACAGAGGCGCCGAGAATCAGCACGGAGGGTATGTACCGACTTTGCCACATCACGCTACAAGCGCCAGCATTATACTAACTTCCCTGGACCTACGGTTCTGCTCTTGTATTGGAAGTTCGATTTGAAGCCCGAAAAATCTTATTCCCGCAGCGGTAGGCACTCTGTTGAGAGGTTACGATTGAAATGGCCGCTCCAAAGTTGGCTCCTCAGGTAGGATTCGAACCTACAACCCTCCGGTTAACAGCCGGATGCTCTGCCGTTGAGCTACTGAGGATCCCCAGTATTCCTACGTAGCGACAGCGTGTACATTTCACACCCCATTGCCCCGTTGAACACCCAATGGTACCGAAACCATGCTAGGCGGGTCAATCCGAAGGGGGTGCCCACGTCGGTCATTTTCGGCGACCGTCAAGCGCCCTTCTAGTCTTCCTCAGCTGTACAACGAAGCCAAGCAGGCCAACCACTAGCCAACCACCCAGTAATGCCTCATGCCTTGCAGCTACGATATCGAGCGGATAGCTGAACCACGCACCTAGGTTGCTCACCGCCATCACAGCGTCCTCCCGACCGGTCAACGCTAGACCGCCGACAAGGCTCGTCCAAGCACCGCCAAAGGCAGTGCCAATGATTAGCACGTAGCGCTGCACCAAGAGAGCGGCAAAAGCCCCAACGATGGAAAAAAGAATAACCAACAATGCATGGGGATCGTCAGCGCGTTGAATCCACAGAAGGTAGACAAAGGTCGCGCCCAATCCAGCCCCGATAATTGCAACACCCACGTAATAAACAGCGAAGAACATCAATCCGCCGACTAACGCCCCCGCAAGCACCGCTACCACCAGTGCCATCAAGTCGGTGCTACCAATCATCCACACTACGCCAATCGCGCCGAAAAATAGCCCGAACCCAGCAAGCACGAAACGGAATAGACGGTATCCAAGAAAGCACGTCAGGAGACCCCCAACAAGTAGAATGGTGGCGAGTGGCTGGTGTAAGGAGCCTGGAAACATCATCCTAGATTATGTAAGCGGCATCCGCATACCTGCAACTATACGATTCCACAAATGCCAGAAAAGCCCACCTTAAGGGGAGCGAGTGCTGAGGGCTCAGTTGTCGCAATCATGGCCCGCTCACCAGCCCACCCAAGTAAAGTTAAGACGCGTCTAGCCGAAGCGGTCCCCGACACAAGGGCTCGGGTGGACCTCTACACCGCCTTCATCGTCGATCAGATGCGTGTTTGCCGGTCCCTATCGGACGTCACCCTACGGTTGGCGTATACACCTGAGGGCAATGCCAGTGACTTCGAACTGATGGGACTTAGTCCCGACGAGTTATTACTGCAACGAGGCCACGATCTGGCGACCCGCGAGCGCACCCTATTCGAAGATCTCTTTAAAGAGGGCTTCCGCCGGGTTGTCATCATCGGGTCAGATCTGCCATCACTTCCAGGTCGCATCCTGGAAGATGCCTTTCGCAGACTCGACAGACCAAGATGCGTGGTGCTCGGCCCGGCTGAGGACGGAGGGTACTATCTTGTCGGCTTGAGTCGCGACGATGCCACGGCGTCCATTCCGGATCTTTTCTCAAACATTAGATGGAGTACACCGTGGACTCTGTCCGACACCATCGCTGCGGCCGAGCAAGCGCGAACAACCGTAGAATTGGTCCAGTCGTGGTACGACGTCGATGACGAGGTCGGCTTTCAACGGCTCCGCGACCAACTAAGCAGCCCAACTTTGGCGGCGGCAGCATCGGCGACTGCGGCAGTACTGAAGAAGATTTTCTAGGTGGGCAATCTCGAACAGTTACGGTGGTGAGAGTACACGGCACCTCTACACCCTACAACTCTTGACGTCCCTCTATCGCCTTGTGCATTGTAACTTCATCGGCGTACTCAAGGTCGCTGCCCACTGGCACTCCCATGGCGATACGTGTGATTCGTACATCAAGCGGTTTGAGGAGCTTTGCAAGATAGATAGCCGTGGCTTCCCCCTCTACATTGGGATTGGTGGCCAAAATAACTTCATTAACTTTGCTATCGCTTACTCGAGTTAATAACTCCTTAATTTTCAGGTCGTCCGGGCCAATACCCTGCAGTGGCGACAACGCACCCAGCAGTACGTGGTAAACCCCTTTAAACTCACCACTCTTTTCGACCGCAGTGACATTGTGGGGCTCTTCAACAACACAAATGAGGCATTGATCACGGCTTGGGTGCGTGCAGTAGTAGCAGGGATCTACATCGGTAATGTTGCTGCACACCGAGCAATACGTAATTCGGTCCTTAACCTCACGAAGCGCTTCGCAAAGCTCCTCCACCTGACTGCGAGGGTTCTTAAGGAAGTGAAACGCCAGTCGTTGCGCACTCCTGGCACCGATACCAGGTAGACGCTGCAACTGCACCATCAACTTCGCGAGTGAGTCAAGCTCGGTCATCCAGTCAACCCAGGAATCTTGAGGCTACCCATTTGACCTGCCAGTTTGGCGTCTGCCTTACGATGGGCATCGTTAATGGCAGCTACAATAAGGTCCTGCAGCATTTCAACGTCATTTCTCAAGACAATTTCGGGATCGATCTTCACAGATACAATCTGTTTTGATCCATTCATCACAACCGTGACCATGCCACCACCAGCGCTTGCCTCGACCCGCGTCTCCGCCATCTGCTTCTGCAGACGCTCTTGCATCTGTTGAGCCTGCTTCACCATCTCCCGAATGTTCATTGCATCCATCTAATGTGCCTGTCTCAATAACACGACGGCAAGACCACGATCAGGCTTTCTCAATGTCCCGAATCTCACCAGGAAGTACATCCAGCATCGCTTGCACAGTAGGGTCGTCCATCACCTCGGCTTTCCGAGACTCGTTGGCTGCCAACGGTGACGTCGAAACTAGCTCATCAACGTTTTCCTGCTCGACTACCACCCTCATCTTCTTACCAGCGATCTGGGATGCCGTCTTCTCCACCCATGAACACTGGTCTTTAAGTTGGTCCTGAAGTGTCTTCTGGTTCGTCCCGAATGTGAATATGATCCGATCGCCGTCCAAGACGATGCGTCGCGCCTGAGCTATAACAGTGCCGTAAAGAACTTTTTTGGTACGCTGGAGTTCCGCCATGCACGCACTTTTCAAGTCCTTTTCACCTCCGTCCGACAGGGTTTCCGCCGCTCGACCGGTCGGTGGTGATTCGGCCTTAACAGGCTTGGTCTTGACTTGTGCCACCCGGCGAGGAACCGCCTTCACCTGACTCTTCGCACTTGGGTGAGGACGCATCGCCGGCGCTGACCCTCCGCTAAGAGGAGCTCGGGGGGGCGTGTCCGAGTCACCAGAGCGCTTAGTCGGTGTGTCGCTTTTAAGTCCCTCAATCACCTCGGCAAGCGGCACCAGGTGACGTAAATGGATCCAGCGAAGCAGCGCCATTTCAAGGTGATACCGAGGCTGAGAGGATCGGCGTAGGTCCGCCTCGGCCCGACTGAGCACGTCGAACGCCCGCATGAGGTCCTCCCGAGAGAAACGCTGTACCAACGCCCGCAACCGGTCACGGTCGCCCTCGGGTGCAATTTCGGGGTCTTCAAAACGGGACACGTCAATCGCCAGGACCAGTAGATCGCGACACACCCGTGACAGTTCTCGACACACCTGCCGAAGGTCGTAACCTGCCTCGACAAATTGGCCGGAGAGTTGAAACAGATCCGCTGCTCGCTCATCCGCGACCGCCTCGATGGTGTCGAGCAAAAGATCTCGCCCCACAAGCCCGAGGACAGTAGAGACATCCTCCGCCGTGATGTGCTCACCACCGAAGGCAAGAACTTGATCGAGTGCGGTCTGGGCGTCGCGCATACTCCCTTCCGCCGAGCGTGCTAACAGCGCCAAGGCGCTGGCATCGATGTCGATCTTCTCAACCTTGGCGATCCGATGAAGTTGGTCAGCGATTTCGGAAGCCCCAATGCTCCTAAACTCAAACACCTGCGACCGGGACAAGACAGTGTCCGGGACCTTTTCGAGTTCAGTCGTTGCCATCATGAACACAACGTACGGTGGGGGCTCTTCGATCGATTTCAAAAGCGCGTTAAAAGAGGACTTCGACAGTTGGTGAAATTCGTCAATCAAGAAGACCTTGTAGCGGTCGCGCGCCGGCATCATCGCTAGGCCCTCAATGATGACTTCACGAACGTTATCAATCCCCGTGTGTGTCGCGCCATCAAGTTCATGGACATCGAGATCACGCCCCTCGGCAATCTCAAGGCAGGGATCGCATTTGCCACACGGGTCAGGGACGGGACCCTTTACGCAGTTCAAGGCGCGGGCCAGAATCCTAGCCGTTGTCGTTTTCCCAACGCCCCGAGGTCCCGCAAAGACGAAAGCCTGGGCGATGCGCTCGCTCTCGATTGCATTCCGCAGCGTCTGGGTGACACCGCGCTGTCCCACCACATCATCAAATTTCTTGGGACGCCACTTCCGAGCAATAACTTGGTAGGGCATAAGTCACGACGAACCAGACGTACGCACAGCACCACTACGTCTGTCCCGAACGAGGTTCAGTGTAGCTTGCGTCTGATCACCAAGCAAGCAGGCCGACCTAACGGCCGCGAACAGCATGATACACTCAGCGTCCGCGACTTACCCGGAGAGATGTCCGAGTGGTTGAAGGAGCACGCTTGGAAAGCGTGTGTAGGGGAAACTCTACCGTGGGTTCGAATCCCACTCTCTCCGCCAATCACATTACGACGCTGAATATTAACGGTCCGCTTGGAGTAACCATGTATTGGCTGTTTAAGGAAGAACCGTCAAGTTATAGCTTTGAAGAATTTGTCAAAGATGACCAGACCTCTTGGACTGGAGTAAGGAATCCCCTGGCCCAAAAGCACCTCCGCTCAGTGAAAAAAGGCGATCGAATCTTCTACTACCATACGGGAAACCAGAAAGCAGTTGTCGGAATCGCACGTGCCATCGGTAACGCCTACCTCGATCCGTCGGACACTTCCGGTAAGCGCCATACGGTCGATATCGTTCCGAGTCGCAAGCTGCGCCGCCCGGTGACACTGGCTGAGATCAAAGCGGACCGCAAGTTTGCAGCTTTTCCTCTCGTGCGGATCTCGAGGCTCTCCGTCATGCCGGTAAGTGCCAAGGAATGGGCCGCAATCGAATTCCTATCCAAGACCTAAAGCGCGGTCTCGGGTCGCCCTATGAACCCGACAGGTCTCTTTCGAACGACCATTGAGAACTTACGCTCCGGGACCTTGGGTAACCTAAGCGGATTCGGTGGAACGGTGATAGGTGGAAGCCCCAGACGATTGATTTACGATAGGTAATCCACCGCCCAAGCGCATGAAAAACGCCTGAAGAAAAGAGTGGCGGAGAGGGTGGGATTCGAACCCACGTGCCGGTTACCCGACAAGACGCTTTCGAGGCGCCCCCGTTACGACCACTTCGGTACCTCTCCGTTGGGTCAAACAATCAAAATTAACGTTGCTAATCAGCCGAGAGGCGTCGTCAAAATATTTCCCTCACGACGTCGCTGGAAAAATCCCTGTAGGACCGCCGAGCATTCGGCCTCTAACACCCCAGTGATTACAACAACCTTGTGGTTCAGTGACGGATGGTCCAGTGACCGACACATAGACTGAACCGCTCCAGCCTTGGGTTCGGTGGCCCCGAACACCAACATGCCGATCCGTGCGTGAATCAAGGCGCCGACGCACATCAAGCACGGTTCGACTGTGACATAGAGTGAGGCACCCGTGAGACGGTAATTACTACACGCCAGTCCAGCCGCGCGCAGCGCCACGATTTCTGCATGAGCTGTCGGGTCCTGCGTCGCAATCGGCTGATTGAATCCAGAGCCGACGACCTCACCGTCAACAACAACGACTGCACCAACGGGAACCTCGCCAGCCGCTTCAGCCCGATTTGCCTCGGCCAATGCAGCACGCATGAACGGCTCACGCATCGTCGACGAAAATCGTTTCGACCTTGTAGATTCCATGGACCTTAGAGGCGTTTAGCAATGACCGCGTAGTCCAAATGGGTAAACAAGAAGCTGTTGATCTTGTCAGCGGCATCGTTAAACGCCACCGTGAGGGAAGCTAGTTCATCCGCATCCTTAGATTTCTTGAACTGGTTCGATACCGCTACCCTTTGCAGCTTGGCGTGTTCAGGATATGGAGCACAGTATCGGATAGTAGCGCCTTGAAACCCGGTTGCATGCAATAGATAGGTCAGTGTATCGGGATGCAGGGGCTGCGCATGCGTGATATCGCGAATATAACCGTCGAAGAACGCGACCCAGCAAGCAGGATTAATCGTTTCGAGCACGATCTGAGACCCTGGTCGAAGCTTTTGGTATGACAGTTCGAGTAGGCGTACCAGATACTCTGGTCGTAAATGCTCGACGACCTGGGCCGAGAAAAGACCACCGAGTGAACCGTCATCCAAACCTTCCAGATAGCTGACCACATCACCTTCCACCACATCAAGACCGCGCATTTGGCAAACCTTGACCATCTCCGGGTTGATGTCGAGGCCACGCGCCGGCACACCATGTTCCTTGAGCACATCGAGGAACTCACCCCGGCCGCACCCTACATCCAACACGTCAACCGCCCCAGTGAAATCAGGTGCGTATTCATTCATGCGTGCTCGAATTTCTTCAGGTGCTCCGCGAAATTGATCTTGAAAACCTACGTATTTGAATGCGCCGTCCGCAGTGCTCAACTGGCCTTCGGTCAAGTGCGGCTTAGGGGGAGGCTCTGTAGCGAGCGCAGCCTGACGTCGGCTACTTCGACTCTCGGTTGATTTACTAATATTCCCCGCCTCCTGTGGTTCTAGCTGCCTTGTCAACAGAAGTAACTTCTGCTGCAGTGCACCAACGGTCGCCCGAAGTTCTTCAACCCTTGCTTCAAACCGCCGTTCCCTCACAATATTCGCCTCGCCGCGTTTCTGGATTTCATCACCAACCGCATCGAGACCCGCAGCAAGGCCTACCCCAAACTCCTGCACACTGAGCGGCATACTTGGTTGCTTAGTATTTACATAGGGGGTGATTTGCTGCGCGTACAACATGAGCTTGTGTTGAAAGAAAGCTTGGGAAGCAAATGAGTCGCGAATCGCCGTCAGCACCTTGTCAAGAGCATGCGCCCTCTGGCGAGTGGGCTCAACGTTGCGGTTAATGTGGTCGATCAACGCAAGGTTGAAATCATGCTGTCGTTGAAACACCGGTCCTATAAATCGCCATACGAAACGCCTAATCCGTCCTCGCCATCCGACACCGCAATCTACACCCTCTTCAGGAACTAGCCGGGCCAACTCGTTTAGTCTGGTGACAAGGGAGTCGTCAGGTAATGCCGGTGAAACTGGAAGCTCAGGAAACTGCTGCAGTGCATGATCGAGTGCCGTCAACGCGTCGTTATATTGACGGTCGATCCTTTCCCGTTCAAGCTTCAGACGTTTTTCGGCGGCAACAGACAGCGGATCATCGCTCATAAACCATCCCGCGTATCGAGGCAATCAACAGAAAGGGAGTATTGACCGTATCCAGCATGATCAACGCATCAGACAACTTCACCGTGAGTAAGCCTACTAAGACCACCCGACGCAAGTCAAGGCTAAGCCATTGTTTAACAGCAGGTTACAAACATTATCTCATCATCAACCGCGCAATTATAGAGGTCAGGAACTCCCGAGGATATCAACTGACATCCCCATATCCTTAAGGATGTCACGTGCAGTCTCTAGACCATCTGGCCGTAAGTGAGAAAGTGGAGGCGTGACCCCTGTGGGACTGTCCAGGGCCAAGCTAATGACCCTTAAATAATCAGCCTGCATGTGCTTCAGGGTGTGGTGAGCCGCCCAGAATCTTTTCGCTCGGTTACCGAGGTCCCGTCGTAGCGCCCGGTCACGTGCCAGCCGTTCCATTGCCACCTGCAACGAGTTCTCCTCGTCCAAGATGTCGATACTGACACAGAGAGGTAACCCAGATGGTCCGCCAGTGGCAGCCGACACGTTTTGCTCAATCGGTGCGATCTTATCGAGCTGAACTGACGGCGATGGTGTCCAGGTGCCCCGCGTTACAAGCGCCGGTACATCAATCGTGTGGTGCAGATCAGTAACAATTGTGGCACGGCCACCTGCTAAACACCGTAACCACGACGCGGATGTTTCACCAGACGATGGCCAGCGCATACACAGGCAGGCATCAGCGCACGCAATGTAATCGTCCAGATCGCGATCTTCCACGTAACCTGTAAACGTGACACGGTCAGAAACGCCCAGACTCTTGGCCTCCGCAATTGCGTCGTAGTAGGGAACGGGTTCACCAACGATTAGTAGGTGTACATGCGGCGTGCGGCTGGCGATGGCCGCAAGTGCTCTAAACGTGTGGGCAATTCGCTTCTCAGGCGTCACCCGACCGAACGCAGCAAAAACTACAGTCTCTTGAGAAATGTTGTGTCTGGCCCGGATGTGCTTTGCTCTTGAGGCTTCGGAAGCATTCGGCACACCCATTCGGATTCGGTCGATACGTGCCTCGGGAAACCTGTCCTGTAACTCTCGAACGAGTGTCGTATTGTGTACGGCTACCATTCTCGCCGAGTTCACAACGGTTCGTAACATTGGCCAGAGGTAGTGTAGAGATCCCAAGAGTCCGGCAATTCCAAGATAAGCAATGTCGGCTCTTGCATCAGGATGGTTGTATTCAAACTCAGCACGATAGTCTTCATAACGCTTCTGCTGAAGCAACAGGCGAGCCCGAGCCTGGTGTAATTGGCCGTCGTGTAAAACTACAAGGCCTGGGTAACGAAACATGTACGGCCAGATGTAGTCATGACATCTTGCGTTACCAAGCTGGTAAACGATTAAATCGTAGGGATCCTTAATCTGCCGCCAAGAAAAATCGTATGCGCTGATGTGTCGATCATCCCCGTTATGTTGCAGCGGTAACGAGTCGACAATAATGTCGACATCATAGACGTCGGTGAGCAGTCCCAAGATCTCGGAACTGTAGGTCGCAATTCCTGAACGTTCGGGGGGTAGTGGGGTAAACCAAGCGAGCCGTTTCATTGCGTGGCGGTCGGGTTAGTTTGGCGCGCCCTGCAGGATTCGAACCTGCGGCCTCCTGGTTCGTAGCCAGACGCTCTATCCAGCTGAGCTAAGGGCGCCCGTCGCATGTTACAGATCCGCTGGTCTACTCTCGATCACGGAAACCCCGGATTATAGCATGCACGTATATTCGTTAATGCCGCTATCGCAAACACATCTACCGATCCAAGCCATGGCCACGAGGAAACATCTCAGGCAGGCTGACCGGAAGCCTCCCGCCGATACGTGACTCGCCAGCCAGTGCACGTACGGCATTACGCTCTGCCCTATCATAGAAATCGTAGGTCAGTAAAAGAGCAGGGACCGAAGGAAGTGCCAGAGCCGTGTAGGGACTGCCGAATAAAACCACTGCGTAAGGTTGGTGTCGTCCCTCGGTCATACTACCCAGTCGTTCGAGTAGTGAGACAAGCGAGGGCGCGAGGTCCATTCCGCCGTCTCGAGGAGTCGTCCGTACGAAAACTGACGCGACGATCGCATCAAATTGTCCAGAGGTTGATCGCAGAAGATCGAGTGCCTGACGCGAGGTTTGATTAGAAATTTCCACAGCCGTGACATTCGGCCAACGGTCTCGTAACTCCGCGATGAAAGTTCGACTGGGTGCACCGATCCGCCAACCAGATGGGCGATCAAGAACCGACAGGTAGAGAATTGTGGCATCTCGCGATAGCCTGAACGGTATATCACCACGAGAATCGGAAAGCAGAGTCATCGCTTGTTCGCTCACCCGGTCGGCAACGCTTCCATGTTCCCGTCCGCCAACCCGTTCCGGCAGTCTCTCTGAATCAACGAAGCGATTTCGATGAAGCCCCAAGCGTGCCTTCATTTCGAGCACCCGAGTCGCCGACTCTCGAATCCTTTCAAGCGATACTTGGCCCTCCTCCACCGCCGCACGAATACCATTTATCGCGGCCACGGCGTCGGCTGGGTGCAGAACAATATCGTTCCCTGCCAAAATTGCTCGGACTGCTGCATCTTCTGTCGACCACTGGTTACTAATCGCACCCATCTGCATCGAATCTGTAAAGATTAATCCATCGAAGTTGAATTCATCGCGTAGGACCCCCTCAACAACTGTGCGGCTAAGGGTAGAAGGAATCCCTTCCTCGGGATCGAGCATCGGAAGGACAATGTGCGCAGTCATAACACCATCCACTCCCGCTGCAATACTGTCACGAAACGGGGACCACTCGAGCAGCTGTAAACGCTCTCGACCATGTGGAATGATTGGCAGGCCAACATGGGAATCGATATCGGTATCACCATGGCCTGGAAAGTGCTTGACCGTGGCCAGCATCCCGCCGTCGTGCGTACCACGAATGTAGGCACTAGCAAGCCGCCCTACCAATGCTGGGTCCTCGCCAAAGGAGCGCGTGTTAATCACTGGATTCCGTGGGTTGTTGTTGACATCCACAACCGGTGCAAAGTTCACGTGTACTCCAATGGACCGAGACTCGATTGCCGTGATCCGACCAGCTTCATAGGCCAACCGTTCGTCGCCCGCTGCCCCAAATGCCATCGCACGGGGGAACACCGTGCCGCCACCGATTCTAAAACCGACACCGGCCTCAAAATCACTTGAGAAGATCAAAGGTACTCGAGCGATCTTTTGTAGCCGATTGATCAGTGACATCGCTGACATTGGCTGACCGAGTGTAACAGTGCCGTATGTTGGATTAAGTAGTACGTCTGGTGCCAACTCTCGTCCGCCGAACACTAGAAAGCCACCCACTTCTTGCTCGTGAGCCAGCGCGACCAGCGAATCGAAAGTCTCGGTATCACTGCCTGTGTAGGTCGACAACAGGGATGGCATAATCAGTTGACCAATCTGTTGGTCCACACTCATGGTACCGAGCGTGTTCATGACCCACGTTCGAGCTTCTGGGTCTAGTGTTGACGCATTTTGTTGGCTGTAGATAGGTAGGCCGGCCGATACAACCATCGCAAGTATGACGGATGTGATTGCACGTGGCCTTGTGCGCAGGGGAGGCGACATATGCGCCGATGGTAGTTCGAAAGGCACCGGTCCGCAACGTCGCCTTGTATAATCTATCCGATGAGTCATTTAGAGCACCGTGTACAGGCGCCCACCCACGTGCGCTGCTACGTGCTAACCGTGTCGGACACCCGTACCAAGGAAACCGATGGGGGTGGTCGAACCGTCATTGAACTGCTTACTGCAGCAGGGCACACGGTAGTCGATCGGCAAATCGTCAAGGACGAACCTAATCAGGTCCGTACCACTGTCGCCACGCAACTCAAGAATAATGAGATTCAGACCATTATCACGACAGGAGGCACTGGCATCTCCTCACGTGATCGCTCCTACGAAGCGGTCACTGAACTACTGGAGAAACGGCTCACAGGCTTCGGCGAGCTTTTCCGCGCTTTAAGTTTTGCAGAAATTGGTCCCGCCGCGATGTTGAGCAGAGCCTTCGCTGGTACGGCAGGGGGTAAGATTATTTTCGGTTTGCCGGGCTCAGAGCATGCGGTTCGGTTGGCGTTAACGAAACTCATACTTCCTGAACTTGGACATCTCGTTCGAGAAGCTTCCCGTTAGGTCGTACGTGATTTACAGCCACCATGGTAACGACGAACATGCGTCCCATTCGTGAAACGATAGGGCTTGATGAGGCGCTTGCACTCATTAAGGAAGCTACAAAACCCTTAGAGCGAAGCGAGCGTGTCGCGCTCTCGGGGGCCGGCGGCCGCGTTGCCTCGCGCGACGTGGTATCGGAACAGGAGGTTCCTCCGTTCGATCGCGCGGCGATGGATGGTTTTGCGGTCGTCGCTGAAGATACTTTTGGTACGACCCGTTACCAACCTAAAGCGTTGAAGTGCGTGGAAACCGTCTTCACCGGTCAGATACCTAACCGCCGTGTCGGTCGGGGTGAGTGCTCTCAGATTGCGACGGGTGCTCCTATGCCTCAAGGTGCTGACGCTGTGGTGATGGTCGAAGAGACCGATCGTGACGTCGATAATCAGGTTCGTATTTTTACACCAGTTTACCCACGCCGGAACGTGGGCCGCCGAGGCGCTGACATCGTGCCGGGTCAGACACTCGTCCGACGTGACGACTTCCTTAGCGCCGGACGTATCGGCGCACTCGCGGCCATCGGAGTCTCCGACATAGAGGTATACGCAAAGCCGTCACTGGCTCTGTTGTCGACAGGCGATGAGATCATCCCACCCGGTCAGTCGCTCGGTCCAGGACAAATCTACGATATCAACCGATTTACCCTAGAGACCATCGTGCGGAACCATGGCGGATTAGCCATCGGAAAGCCCACCGCAGCCGACACAGTCGAAGCGTTAACAACAGCCGTTCAGGCATGCACTGCTCACGATTTACTGGTGTTTTCCGGCGGTAGTTCTGTCGGCGAGCGCGACCTGATTCTCGACGTATTGCATAGCCAGGGCGAGGTGCTGTTTCATGGCATTGCCGTTAAGCCTGGTAAACCAACGGTTTTCGGGAGGATTGGAGGCACTCCGGTGCTCGGGATGCCAGGTTACCCGACCTCGTGCCTATCAAACGCCTACATGCTACTCATCCCAATCCTTCGACGGATAGCACACCTACCACCATATCGACCACGGGTACTAACACTGCCGATCGCAGAGCGAGTCGTGTCAACGACGGGGCGTCACCAGTTCTATACAGTCCGACTTAGCAACGGCTCTGCTGTACCCGCCTTTAAGGCATCAGGCGACATTACGAGCATGTCGCTTGCCGACGGCTACATTGAGATCCCCGCTCAAACCGACATCGTGGAAAAAGGCGAAGAAGTCATTGTGAAGCTCTTCTAAGCTTCTCTAAGAAGATTAGGTCGACGTAGAGAGAAGACCGCCGAACCGTTAACGGCCCACCTGTTTAGCGTACTCTGCCTCCAGTACATCCGCGGTGTGTAGGTCGAAGCCCTCGGCCATTCGTTCGTAGCGGCCTCGGAACTCGGCATGACAACGGTAACAGATAGTCACATCGCCGAGACGGCGATAAACCGCAAGGTCAACGAGAACCGCTACCGCCAGTACTCCGTAAGCGGTAAGGTCCCTACCGAAATAATAGAAAACCGCACTAACTGTAGCACCCAAGATGACGATTGTCAGGCCAACCTTTGGGTCGAAATCCTTGCGAATATAGAAATCCTGCCCGGTACACATTGGACAGGTATCAACCGATGTGTCGGTTGCAACAGAAGAAGTTATCGTTAGGGCGATAATTTTCCGACAGCTCCCACACTGAATTTCGTTGGGTTTTTCGGACGCCTTGACAGGTAAAGCCGCGTTGCAGCTGGGGCATTGCACGACAACTTCCATTCGACACATCCTCAAACCGCAACCGAGGTTAATAGGTACAAATACTTCGCCAAGATTTCGCCCACAACCACGGTGAAGAAATCTACATAAAGAATGCCTGTCGCCGATTGCGTCGAGCGAATCTTTGCCGTCTCCCACGTGAGGTATGACAGTACGGCTGGACCCAGTAAACCGAACAGCACCCGCTGCCAGAAAAACACGCCAGCACTTGAAAGTACATATCGCTGGAAGTTTGGTTCTAGGCCGGGTTCCCAGGCGGAGATCCCAAGCCAGACAGCCACGGCAACAACCGTAATCCGCACGATGACGGAACCGATGTGAAATTTCACCATCGACTGAAGGAGTGATACATCCATTGATGGCAATACGAGATACCAGTGCCCGAGAATCATCGCCGTGCATGATCCACCAAGGAGTGCCGCGGATGACAAAAAACTCGCAGTAACAAGCATGGTAGAACCCATTGCCATTGACGAACTAACCGCTACTGCTTGGGCGATGAGCGTGACGGCGCCGGCGGCCAAGCCAATCCAGAGCAGCCCGCGCCGCAGTACAACCATGACGCGCCCGATGGTTGCCAGGTAGACCAAGAATGCACCAGTTGCCACTGACAGCGTTATGAATCCGGTGCCAGATGCCACGCCACCAAGTACCGCCGCGTCTGGACGAAATGCCATTCCCGCGGCCAGTATCGCGACCACCAACCCAGCGTTAAAGCGAAAGAATTTCACCCCGGCGGGCCGCGACACCAATATCAGCGTCCACGCAATTCCAATACCGAGATGCGTCAGAAAGAGAAAGATAATTGCAGAAAGCGACATGAATCCAGCGCCGGAAACAATCGTAGCCGTTCCGGCATGCAGAGGGAGCCAGCAACGGCTGGCTCCCGTGAGGTTAGACCGAATTAACCGAGTCGCTTGTTAACTTCGACCCAGTTGACGACGTTCCACCACGCTTTGACATAGTCAGGTCGCCGATTCTGATAGTTCAGATAGTATGCGTGCTCCCACACGTCGAGTCCAAGGATCGCGCATTTTCCATCCATAAGCGGATTATCCTGATTCGGCGTGCTTACAACCGACAGCGTGTTACCATCGACTACGATCCACACCCAACCGCTACCAAATCGGCCCGCCGCCGCCTTTGCAAATTGATCTTTAAGGCTGTCAAAATTACCGAATGAAGCCGTGATCGCTTCGGCAACCTTGCCCGTTGGGTCCCCTCCAGCATTCGGTCCCATGACTTGCCAGAACATTGAATGGTTCCAATGTCCCCCGCCGTTATTGCGAACCGCTGTGCGAATGTCCTCCGGCACACTGGCAAGATCACCCATAAGCTCGTCCAAACCCTTCGACTGTAAGTCCGGATGCTTCTCGAGCGCTGCGTCCAGGTTCTTAATGTAAGCGGCGTGATGCTTGCCATGGTGAATGCGCATCGTCTGCTCGTCCACGTGAGGCTCAAGCGCGTCGTAGGCATACGAAAGTGGCGGCAATTCGTGGACCATCGAAAATCCTCCTTACAGTGAGATCCAGCGCCCGATTGAACACCAGTGCGGCCGCAGCGGATCGAAGACCTTGGAGTTTACTGGATAGAAAGCATCCGGTCGAGAGCAACCCGGGTCCAATGTTTCTGGTCATCGGGCACTTCAACCTGGTTATGAACTTCGCCCTCGATCAGAGATTCAAGAACCCAGCAGAGATGGTTCGGCGACACACGGAACATGGTGGAACACAGGCACCCAAGCCCATCAAGGGTCAAGACCGTTCTACTAGGTGCCATTTCCTTAGCAAGGCGATTCACTAAATGAATTTCGGTGCCCACCGCCCACACCGAACCTACAGCACTCTCCCGAATGCGTTGAATGATCGTGTCTGTGGAGCCGCTAGCATCAGCCGCCTGCACAACCTCCCAGGTACACTCGGGATGGACAATCACGCGCACCTCGGGTTCAGCCAAGCGCAACTGCTCAATTTGAGCGACCGAAAATCTAGTGTGGACAGAACAGTGGCCTCTCCACAAAATTAGCTTAGCAGCCGCTACCTCGTCTGGTCTCAGGCCGCCCATCGGCTGCTGTGGATCCCAAACGACCATCTCATCAAGCGGCACACCCATGGAGTATGCGGTGTTCCGCCCTAAGTGTTGGTCAGGCAGGAAAAGAATCTTCTCACCACGCTCCCAACCCCACCGCAGCGTGGCAACAGAGTTACTTGAAGTGCAGACAACACCACCCTCACGACCACAAAAGGCCTTAATGTCCGCGGCTGAGTTCATATATGTCACGGGCACGACATCGGTAACACCTAGTTCTTCGAGCTCGCGCCAGCAGACTTCAAGTTCGTCTGCCGCTGCCATATCGGCCATCGAGCAACCAGCAGAAAGGTCAGGTAGGATGACCCGTTGATACGGAGCACTGAGTACATCCGCACTTTCAGCCATAAAGTGGACGCCACAGAAGATGATGAACTCGGTGTCTGAACGTTCTGCTGCAACCTTGGCAAGCTTGAACGAGTCACCGCTATAGTCGGCGAACTTGAAAACCTCATCGCGCTGGTAATGATGGCCAAGGATCACCAACCGATCCCCAAGAGCCAACCGCGCTGCCGAAATTCGGACTTCCAATTCTTCGTCAGATACGCCTAGGTAACGCTCAGGGAGCGGCTGACGTTCACCGATCTGCTGACGTTCGTACTCGTTCAACACTTCGAGTTGCGTGGAGCCTACAACCATCGTCTAATTTGATGCCTCCATCCTGTGATTGTGAAATTTTGCTCAATCACAGGAAGCGAAAAAGACCAGTCCCTACACCCAAGTTTTAAAAGCGGAGTGGAGCCTGGCGCTATTCGTATCCTAGCACAGCAAAGGTAGTGTTTGGTGGTCCAGTTACAGGCGTTAAGCAGTCACCGACAAGACGTTGTAAAGCGTGTCGCGCTCAATTGGTTGTCGGCCAGCAGCACTAATGAGCCGACCGATTTCGTGCGTCGTCATCGCTTCAGGAGTCCGCGCACCAGCCATGTGGTAGATACGCTCCTCGTGCACAGTGCCATCGAGGTCGTCTGCTCCAAACCAAAGGGCTGTCTGGGCCACGTCGACACCGGTTGCGACCCAAAACGCCTTTATGTGCGAAACATTGTCGAGCATTAACCGTGCGACTGCGTGTACACGCAGAGTGTCGGCGGCGGTCGGCGCTGGCAACTTGCGCATCTGGTTGTTATCGGGATGAAATGCCAGTGGGATAAATGCCTGAAACCCCTCTGTCTCATCCTGCAAGTCGCGGACACGGAGCATGTGGTCCAAGCGCTCGGCCGGTGTTTCGATATGACCGTATAACATGGTGACGTTCGAACGCATCCCTAATTGATGCACCGTCCGATGAATCGCGAGGTAGCGCTCCGTTCCACACTTATCGTGGCTGATCTTCCGCCGCACTCTTTCGGCAAATATTTCAGCTCCACCACCAGGCAAAGAGTCCAGCCCAGCATCCATCAGTTCTCGTAAAACCTGCTCGTCAGACATCCCATAGAGATCGGCAAAGAAAGCGATCTCCACAGCCGTAAAACATTTGAGATGAACATTTGGACGGATCCGCTTAAAACCCTGCAACAGCTCAACGTAGTAGCCAAACGGAAGGTCGGGGTGAAGACCATTAACGACGTGGACTTCCGTCAACGCCTGATCCTCACGGTCACGAACCTTGTCCCAGGCCTGCTCCAACGACATCGTGTAGGCCCCCGGGTCGCCCGGCTTCAGCCGTGCGAAAGCACAAAACAAACAACTCGCTACACAAACATTCGTGGCTTCAATCCTAATATTTTGATTAAAAAAAGTCTGATCCGCGTGTCGGCGTTCTCGTTCGCGATTGGCCAGCCAGCCCACAGCTAGAAGATCAGGCGCTTCGAACAGCCGCATGCCTTCGGCAAAACTAAGCCGCTCACCAGCCTCAAGCCGGTCGGCGATGTCCAATAGGCGTGAGGCCTCAAGTCGAAGTCGCATGGATCAAGCAAGAACTACTTCGGTTCTATATCGTTAGCGCAACCCAATAAACAACGGTTCCGAAAGCCTGCAGACTGGTTCGTCATTCTCCCATGCTATACTCCGCCGCACAACCGACGCTTCCCAGTGGTCATGCGAAGTGGGTGCGAGGCCCACACGGTACCGCCACTGTAAGCGGGGAGCGAAGCGACTCGGTGCTTCGAATTTTTTGGCCACCACTGTGCTCGTGAAGAGCATGGGAAGGTGCTGTCGCTTCGTATCGATCCGCGAGTCAGGACACCTGGCCTCTGGGCTCGTCTTCTTCTGCATGCCCCGGTTCATCCCGTGGGCAATCTTGGCGCGCGATTACGCCAAAGAGGAATTCAGTGTCCCGTTTACCGCATATCCCTTGGTTCAGTTTCCTTCTACTCACTCTCCTAACTTCTCCCCTTGCGGGAACGGCCTTTGGAAATAACCTCTCCGGCACCGTCGTCGACCCGACCGGGCGCCCGGTTCAGTTTGCCAGCGTGTTGTTATCACGAGCAGGGACAATAAGGACCACTACCACGACCGACTCCGCCGGGCATTTTAGTTTTATCGAACTCACAAACGGACAGTACAAACTCCACGTATCGGTTCCCGGTTTCCGCAGTGAAGTGGTGCCAGTCCATGTCGAGGCTGGCATGGTGCAATATGTAACGGTCTCACTACGCATCAGCGCTATCGCTGAATCGGTAGTCGTATCCGCGTCACAAGTTAATCGTCCGCTATCCTACACACCGGATAGCGTGACGGTAATCGACGGCGACGACCTTCGCGCCAAGCAGATTGACACCGTCTCCGAAGGGTTACGCCTCGTCCCTGGGCTTACAGTTACACAGGGCGGAGGCAAGGGCGGCGTCACTTCACTGTTTCCACGTGGCGGCGAATCAAACTTTACGCTGGTGATTATTGATGGAGTACGTGTCAACACTTTTGGTGGTGGCTTCGATTTCGCACACCTTCCGACCGTAGACATCGAGCGCATCGAGGTCGTGCGTGGACCCCAAAGTGCCTTGTATGGTTCAGACGCTATCGGTGCCGTCGTGCATGTCATCACAAAACGCGGCGGACCAAACCGCACCTCGGGGCTCGTCGAGAGAGGGAGCTTCGGGACTTCCCGGGCTGCTGGGACCGTTTCGGGGTCATATGGAGCCTGGCATTGGGGTGCCAGCGGTGAGCGCCTTGCCACTGACGGCTTCACGGGCCAAGCACCGGCTACTGGTGAACCCGTTACGAACGACGACTATCAGCGCAAGATTGGCTCGTTCAGGTTTGGCTGGGATGGCAGCCGAGACATTCGAATCAGCGGTTTTGGGCATTTGAGTTCCTACGAACGGGGCTTTCCAGGACCGTTTGGAAGCGACCCGCGCGGACACGTCAGAACGAACGACACAGTATCGCGGGGCAAGAACGATATGCAGCTGCTTTCAATGGCCGCCGCAGTTCCATTAAATGATCGTATTACAGAACATCTGCACGTTTCTTGGAGCAATCACGATGGCGTGTTCACTAACCCGTTCGGAGTCTCGGAATCTGAGTCTCGCCGCGTAACAGTGCGCGGTCAGACCGACATGATGATTTCGCCGAGCCTTGGTTTATCGGCTGGCGGAGAACTGCACCACGAGCAAGCAGAGAGTAGTTTTATCACCGGTCCAGATGCCAGCCGTGCGCCAATCAAACGCCGTACGGTCGGCGCTTTCGGAGAGTTACGTTACGAAGTTAGTGAACGTTTCTACGTCACTGCTGGAGTGCGTGCTGAGCAAATCCGACGCGATGCCCTGAGTCCTGACCCGAACGCATTCTCGCCACGACCGGCCTTCAACCCAAACTCGATCGTGTCGGTTAATCCGAAGCTCTCAGTTGCGTATTTTCTTCGACCTGAGAGACAGCAGAAGCAGTATTGGACTCGGCTGCACGGTAGCGCGGGTACGGGAATCCGACCACCCGACGCGTTCGAAATTGCCTTTACTGACAATCCGACTCTGAAACCCGAGCGCAACCGCAGCCTTGAATTCGGCATCGAACAGACCATCGCAGGAGGTGCCATTATTCTCGATGGAACTGGATTCTTGAATCGCTACGATGATTTAATCGTGGCGGTTGGCCGGTCTCTTCAAGACGCAAGTCGGTTCAGGACAGACAACATCTCAAACGCCCGTACGCAAGGTCTCGAACTCGCGGTCTCTGCGCGCACGCCTTGGGGACTGGAGGCGACGGTGACCTATACCTGGCTCGACACCGAGATCCTCGCGGTCGACCGATCCTCAGGCCAAGCTCCACCACCATTTCGGGTTGGAGACACCTTGCTGCGGCGACCACACCATCAGAGCACCGTTGATCTGGTTTACCGGAAGGGGCCCCTAACAGCCTTTGGCCGGCTTCTCGCACGCGGCCGAAGTCTCGATGTTGAGCCGTCGTTCGGTGCTTTTGACGGCCTATTCATAAATCCTGGCCACAGCGTGGTCAATCTTGGCGGCACGCTCACCGTGATGACCGGTCTTGATCTCTTTGCACGAATCACCAATTTACTCGATCACGGATATGAAGAGGTTTTTGGATTTCCTGCGCCTGGGAGAGGCGCGATCATTGGAGTGCAAGTTGCTACAAGTCGCTAATGTCTCGTTCGCCTACGACAAGCACCTCGTCCTGAATGATGTTTCTTTTGAACTAGCTTCAGGAGGATTACTGGGCATCCTCGGGCCGAACGGCTCAGGCAAGACAACACTGTTGCGCCTACTGGGAGGCCTGCTACGTCCTACCACGGGCCAAGTCGTACTCGACGGCAGTGACCTCGATAGCATCCCTAAAGCCGAATTAGCGAAACGGATGGCAATGGTGCCACAAGAAACCTACCTTGCGTTTGACTACTCCGTCCTTGAGATCGCCTTGATGGGACGTTATCCCCATCTTCAGACTTTCGAGGTTGAAGGACCCGAGGACGTCGAGTTGGCCCGTGCCGCACTAACTGAGACCGGCACAGCTGACCTCGAGCAGCGCTCGTTTATGACGCTAAGCGGAGGTGAAAAACAGCGTGTTGTCATCGCCAGCGCCTTGGCACAATTCGGACGGCGCGCAGCCGACGCTGGCCGCCGGCCCAGCGAGGCACTTCTCCTCGATGAACCAACCGCATCGCTCGATCTCGGTTACCAGTTGGATATAGCATCGACTATCCGTCGCTTAAACAAAGACCGATCCACAGCAGTAGTGGTCTCAACTCACGACCTCAACTTCGCCACCAGTGTTTGTGACTACGTCGTGCTTCTTCGACAGGGATGTGTCCTCGCTGCCGGACCTACCCACGAAATTCTCCGGCCGGACACCGTCAAAGACCTTTACGACGTGGACGCCGTAGTCGAACAACATGCCGTAGCCGGACATCTGACCATTACCCCACTGGCACGGCGTGCAACCGACGCATCTGATGGACACAGGTGAGTAACGAACTGACCGGCACCATGAAAAGACCATCGCACCAAACCTCGAACTCTGGCGATGAGACGCCAATCATGCCCTCGGCAAAGCGAAGTTGGAGTCTTCGTCGAAAACTGATAGTGGCTCTTAGCGGATTCGGTGGACTTGCGCTAATAACGCTCATCGTCGCTCCACTCATCGGTCCAACACCAATCACCTTGGCACGAGTTTTCGACACTTCAGTTCCTTTCAGAGATAACGTTGACGCCCAGATCTTTTTTATCGCAAGGCTACCTCGGGCGTTGGCGGGAATCCTCGTCGGAGCATCATTAGCAGTTGCAGGTGTCGTGTTTCAAGCCTTACTGCGGAATCCGCTCGCCACGCCTTTTACCCTTGGTGTGTCAGCTGGTGCCTCACTCGGTGCAATGTTAGTAATCACCCTCGGACTACCTAGTGCGGTGGCTGGAATCCCAGCGGTGCCGATTGCGAGTCTACTCGGGTCGCTTGGCGCGGCTAGCATTGTCTACGCTATGGCAACGCTCAGACATCGAGGACTGTCAACGACTGTCCTAATACTCGCGGGAGTGACGCTCAATTCTTTCTTTTCGGCGCTCATTATGTTCGTGCAGTATTCGTCAGATTTCGCACAAACCTTCCAGACAGTACGCTGGCTGATGGGCAATCTCGACGTCGGTGGATTCCAACCGATCCTGGCCACACTGCCTCTTTTAGGTATCGCCTTCGTGATGTTCGGGACCCTTCCACGTGCACTCAACCTCTTGACCCTAGGTAGTGACAGCGCTGCCGCCAGAGGCGTGGACGTTCTCCGCGTTCAACGCGTGGCGTTTCTGAGTGCATCCCTCGCAACAGGTGCAGCTGTGTCGCTAAGCGGTCCGATCGGTTTCATTGGTATCGTGATTCCCCATCTCATTAGGCTGGTCGTTGGAGCCGACCACCGGATTGTCATGCCGGCTTCTGCTTTCCTTGGGGCCGCGTTTCTAGTTGCGTGTGATGTTGCTGCACGTTCCGTTATGGCACCGCTTGAGCTACCAGTTGGTGTTATCACAGCGCTGACCGGTGGACCGTTCTTTCTATGGCTATTGGTGCGACGACGATGACTCGACGAAGGAACTGGTTCGTTATCGCTGTGTGGCTTGTGTTCGTTGCCGACTTACAGACGCAGACACCACAACGGATCGTGTCGGTAATTCCGGCTGTCACTGAGATTTTGTTCGCCATCGGTGCTGGTCCGCAGGTAGTGGGAGTCGGGAGCTACGATAATTTCCCCCTAGACATTGGCAATCTACCGCGCGTCGGCGGCTTAATTGACCCAGATGTCGAGGCCATCATCGCACTGCGTCCCGACCTGGTCGTCCCCTACGACACACAAGTCGACCTGACGACCCAACTTACGAGAGCAGGAATCCCACTGTTCGTGTACTCACACGGTACATTGGCCGATATTCCCACAACTATCCGCCAGTTAGGTCAGCGCACTGGCCACATGATGGAAGCGAACAAGGTGGCCCTCGATATTGAAGATGGGTTAACAGGGATCGCGGAAGCGGTGTCCGGACGTCATCACCCGAGAACACTCCTAGTTATCGCACGGGAACCGTATTCTCTCCGCAACCTCTTCGCCAGTGGTGGCTCGGGATTTCAGCATGACATGCTCGAGCTAGCCGGGGCTAAGAACGTGCTCGACGGCACTCTGAACCGAGCGGTGCAGGTGACAACCGAAATGATTCTGCAGGCTGCTCCTGAGATCGTAATTGAAGTAAGGACAGTAAATCGGCTTCCAGACACCGAAATCGAAAAGGAAATAGAGGTGTGGAACGCTCTACCTTCATTGCCAGCCGTCCAAAACCAGAACGTTATTTTCCTGACTGGAAATGATCTTGTGATCCCCGGACCGCGTATTGTTCAGGCCATTACCCGATTCGCTCTCGTTCTACACCCCGACGCACCACTGCCAAATCGATAACTAATGAAGGCACTCGTTTTGTGGACTCCCGACTCAGAAGCAATCAGCTGACAAATTCAATCGGAATCTGGTTCGGGATCAGTTGTCGGGCAAACGCGTCACCGAAAAGCCTCGCCACAGCCTCCCGGCCACGTGCACCATAATCCAACGTCAGCTCATTCACGTACATCCCAACGAACCGATCAGTCCGTGCCGTATCAAGCCCACGGCCGAACTGTCCAGCATATTCAAGCGCTTCTGAACGGTGTGAAAGTGCATAGGCAATACTTTCGCGGAGCATCTTCGAGACACTCCGCATTTCCTCTATACCGAGGTCTCGGCGGATAATGTTGCAACCCAAGGGCAGCGGTAATCCGTCGGTCTGATGCGCCCACCATTCTCCTAAATCAATTAACTTGCACAGACCATCGTCGGCATAGGTGAGCTGCCCTTCATGGATCAGGAGGCCAGCTTCAGCATTGCCAGCAAGCACAGCTGGTTGGATCTCGTCAAACGGCAAAACCGTGTACTCAAAATCTGGCTCATAGAGTTGAAGAACCAAATAAGCTGTCGTCAGAGTTCCAGGAATCGCGACCCGCGCTCCCTTAACTTCCTTGGGACCGTCAGGGCGCGCCACGACGATTGGTCCGTAACGATCACCCATGCTGGCGCCGTGCGGTAGCAGCGCGTAACGCTCGACCAGTTGGGCGTAGGCGTGAAACGACACAGCGGTAACCTCATAACGTCCCTCAAAGGCTGCACGATTCAGCGTCTCAATATCGGCAAGAACCTGTTCCACTTCGAACACGCCAGTAGCAACAGCACCACTGGCTAGGCCATAAAACATGAACGCGTCGTCAGAATCTGGACTGTGTGCAACAGTAATTTTCATCGTTTTAAGGGATTGGGTTCACTAACAGATCAAAGATCGTCGTTCTCGGACTCTGGATAGGAATCGGCGACCCGACTCACAATGATCGTGAGTCCGAACAAAATGAGGACGGCGGATGCCGTAAGGCCAACGTAGGCACCGATACCAGTCAGTGGAACCTGTGGTTCGGTAATCGGTCGGCCCACAATGATTTCGGTCGCTTGCGCGACGGCCCACGCTTCTTCGGTGGCCGCCCGTTCGAGAAATTGCTGCCCCACGAATAGAATACCGAAAGCAGTCAGTCCGACAAGCAAGAGCGGGTGCCTGGAATTCTTTCGTGTGATCAGACTGAGCGTAGCCAACACCACCGCAAGCACACCCAAGCCAAATATCCAGAAGCCAGCGATACCAGGGATTCCCCCTAGAGTGCGGTCTCCGATGTATAACCACGGAAAGAACGCACTAACCACTAATCCGACGCCCGCTGAAATAGCAACGTAATAACCACGCATGACATCGGTTTTCACTGCATACAACACACTCATTACGCCCATCATCGAGAGTGTAGCACAGCGATTCTTTGGAAAAATGGAAGCCAAGAATCGAACGGGCAGGCGGAACGGAACGAAAACAAAAGTTATGAGTTCCGTTAGACACCAAAAGACGAACCACAACCACAGGAGGTCGAAGCGTTGGGATTATTGAATACAAGGGATTGGCCAAGCATGTTCTCATCGCAGTCAAGCACCGTTCCCTTAAGAAACGGATAGCTCTTGGAATCGACAAAAATTTTCAGACCATCACTACTCTCAAACACCTGATCGCCATCACGGTGATCAGACGCCCAGTCGTAAACGTAGCTCAAACCTGAGCATCCTCCGGCCTTGACACTAATGCGGAGTCCACCGCCAACAACACCCTGATTTGCCATGAGGGTCCGAATGCGCTTAACCGCAGCCTCGGTTACTTGAATCATCGATTTTGCTCCGAGATCACGTGAGCCTTAGCGTCTTGCTTCGTTTCATAGTCAACAACCGCCAACTGCATAGCATCGCGGGCCAACTCAGCACAGTACTGCTTCGTAACAGGCAGGCTTAGTGCCTCATTAATTTCATCCAAGGTAATTGCTAATGCTGACACCATCGTACGACCGATCGCAAGATCGGCGATGAAGCTCGCACTCGCAATCGTGAAGCTACACCCGTAAGCCTTAAACCTAGCATCCAAGATCTCACGAGAAACCTTATCGATTCTAACCTGGAGCCGTGTCACATCGCCGCTCCGGGCGTCCTCCACCCGACCAGTGCCGACGTCAGTATCACCTGCCGGAAGTGAACCAGCATTCCGAGGATTACGAAAGTGCTCATCAAACCAAGTGACAGGGTCGATGTCCATACCCAGTTCGTGCCCCTACTAGTCGGTTGTCGGCGCGAGCACGATCGCAATTCCGTCAGGCTTTTCTTTCGAAACCTCACGAAAAACCTCATCCTCCATCGTATCAGTCGCCATCTCAAATATTGTGCAGGCTGAAAGCGCTGCAACTATGCGGCCTTTAATCCGCCACAGCGGATCCCGCACGCTACATTTTTCGTACTGATCACAGTCAGGCGAACCCACTGAACATGCGGTCACCGTAACTGGTCCATCGATTGCCTGAATCACATCGGCCACCGAGATTGCCCTGGCTGACCTTGCTAGGCGATAACCACCCCTCGTACCTTGGTGTGACACGAGTAAACCTCGACGCGATAGTCGCTGAAGTACTTTAGCGAGGAGCTCGACCGGAATATCGTACCGTTCGGCAATTTCACGAGCACTGGACGCCGTTGTTTCTGGCAGTAATGCCAAATGTCTCATTGCAATCAGCCCATAGTCAGCTTTTTTCGATAATCTCAGCATTGTTCTGACCGCCGTAATTGCTTAATGATAGGAACACTACAAACTGAGCCAACGAGTAAGAGCGTAACAAGGACTTCTCCTAGAACCATTCGAAGCCTTCAGTTCGTCAGTACTTCGGCAAAGACGGGTCAACGCGTTCAATCCAAGCTAGAATGCCGCCTTTCAAATTAGCTGCGTCAACAAAACCAGCTTCCTGGAGCAGCTTCACCGCCTTCGCACTCCGAACACCAGACTTGCAGTGCACTACGATTTCCCGGCCTCCTTCGAGTTCAACGAGACGAGAGGGAAGGTCCCCAAGTGGAATCAGTGTTGAGCCAGGAATAGCACAAATCTGGTGCTCCTGCGGCTCACGAACATCCAACAGAAGAAAATCGTCTCCCGCATCGAGACGACGTTTCAGACTCTCAACTGAGGCTTCCTTAATCGACACAACTGCCTGTGGCGTAGTTGTCACGTTGCAAAACTGCTCGTAGTCTACTAACTCTCGCACCGTTGGCTGGTCACCACAAACTGAACAATCAACGTCTCGGCGGAGTTTGAGTTCGCGGAACCGCATACGTAAAGCGTCAAAAATGAGAAACCGTCCAACAAGTGGCTCCCCCACCCCAATTAAGATCTTAATCGCCTCGGTGGCTTGAATCGTACCGATTATTCCTGGTAGAACACCAAGCACTCCGCCTTCGGCACAGCTCGGTACGAGACCTGGCGGCGGGGGCTCGGGGTAGAGACACCGGTAACAGGGCCCACCTTTCAAGGCAAAAACTGAAGCCTGCCCTTCAAACCGGAAAATACTCCCATAAGCATTCGGCTTGCCAAGTAGCACACATGCGTCATTCACCAAATAGCGTGTAGGAAAATTATCAGTACCATCCACGACAACGTCGTACGGCTCCAAAAGTTGAAGGGCGTTCTCAGAAGACAGCGCAGTTTCATAAGTCTCCACGTGAACGGCTGGATTGATAGCCTGCAGACGGTCCTTCGCCGACTGCAACTTCGACCGGCCGACGTCTGGCGTGCCGTGAAGTATTTGGCGTTGCAGATTGCTAAAGTCAACGACATCAAAATCAACAATGCCGAGTTGTCCAACACCGGCGGCTGCAAGATACATAGCGGCCGGCGAACCCAACCCCCCAGCACCAATACACAAAACCCGTGCGCCCTTAAGCTTGCGCTGACCGTCCATACCGACCTCTGGCATGATCAGATGACGACTGTAGCGCTGCACTTCCTCATTACTTAGCTCAGGCGTCGTACGAGACTCGATCACCGCCGAACCTGCACCACCAGCAACCGAAGGCACAATGCTAACCGTGTCGCCGCTCTTTACTACTGTCTCCTCACGTTCCAAATACCGAATGTCGTCGTCGTTGACATACACGTTGACGAAGCTTCGCAATCGACCCTCGTCTGTGTATAAGTGCTTGCGCAGTTCGGTGTACTGGTCTGTCAGGTTAGACAGCAACTCACCCACGGTCGCACCGTCAATCGATACAACATCCTGTTTACCCGCGTACGGGCGCAGTGGGGTAGGGATAAGTACTTTAATCGACATAGTAATCAGATTACACCAAGTTCACGTGCGGTGGCGACCTGAAGCGCCATAGGTAACCTCAACGACGCCGAACGCCGATCGATCGTCTAGCAGCCGCCAGGCTGTTAAATCGACAGGGTCTCCTTCTCGAACCGCCAGAATGACGTAGACAAAGAATGGCCAAGCGTGTGCGAGGTCATGTTGAGAAGGACGAGCCGGATGATCAGGGTGCGAGTGATAGAAACCCAATAACTCATGCTCAGCAGCAAACGCTCGCTCTTCAGCAAATCGGTAGTCTTCCGGACTGATGAGAAATCGCTGGCGCGGTCCTTCCGCAGTCGTGTTCGGCAGGAAGAGCGTCTCAATGACGTGATCCTCTTGCCCGATCAAGGCCCCACAGCACTCATTGGGGTAGGCCTGCCGACCGTGACGCCTGATCGCGTCAAGAACGGGCTGTGCCAACTTGAGTCGCTGTAGTATGGCCCCAGTAGATACAGTAGAGTCCATATTTAGTTCGTATCTTCCCAAAATCGCTCGGTGAGATACCGTTCGCCTGAATCGCAGAAGATGGTGACAAAGACCCCCTCGCCTCCCTGCTCGGCCACCTCGAGACACGCTACCAAAGCAGCGCCGCTGGAGACGCCGACCAAGATGCCCTCTTCCCGTGCAAGGCGACGGACCATCCGATAAGCGGACTCTGTCTCAACCCGAAGGTCACGGTCAGCGAGTGTCGCATCATAAATGCCAGGAACGATTGCTGACTTCATATGCTTTAAGCCTTCGAGACCATGAAGCGGAGAACTGGGTTGCACCGAAACCAGAGTTATTTCTCGACCTTGGTCGCTCACATACTCACGCAGTCGACGCCCTGTGCCGACGAACGTGCCGCTCGTGCCAAGACCGGCAATGAAGTGAGTCATCCGGCCTGAGGTTTGTTCGATGATTTCGCAGGCAGTTGTGTGATAGTGCGCTTGCCAGTTTGCAGCGTTGTTGTACTGGTCAGCATAGTAATACTCATCGGGCGCCGAAGCGTAAAGCTGGCGCGCCTCGCGGATTGCACCATCTGACCCCTCAAGCGGATCAGTTAGCACCAACTCAGCGCCGTACGCCTGTAAGACTCGCTTTCGTTCAGGCGTCACGTTTGCTGGTATGCATAGCTTGACACGGTAACCTCGTGCAGCACCAAGCATCGCAAAGGCGATGCCCGTATTACCAGAGGTGGCATCAAGCAAAACCTTTCCAACTGTCAGATCGCCCCGCTCTTCAGCCTCCCACACAATCCGTCGCGCTGCTCTGTCCTTTACCGAACCTCCTGGATTTCGCCATTCCGCCTTGGCGTACACCTCGATTCCAGGTATGTCTCGCTCGAACAACCGTAGCCGTATGAGGGGCGTTTGCCCGATCAAATTAGGCATTAACGGTATCTTTTTCTGCTGTAAAACAGGGCTCATCAATATACGACCGTTCCAGTCGGAATTATAGAAATCGGGCTGACTTGCTGTCAATGAACAAAGTTCACAAGAAGTCCGTGTTTCTGCATTTTTTGAGACCCAGCGAATAGAGAGACCGCTGCCCTTCCGACCCCGCAGCAGTCCCGGCACCGTTTGACAGTCCTTCTTTTGAGCCAGTAATCTGACCCAGATGTCGTTCGTTGAGTTAACTGCACTATGGGCGGTCGCTATTAGCCTCGGTCAACCCTCCCAAACAACTGATCGGACCCTCTCGGGCAAGGTCGAAGACGCACTGGGTGGTGGAATCCCAGGCGCGACAATCACCGTGGTGTGTGACGACCAGGTGCGAGAAGGCATGACGGATGGGGAGGGCCAGTTCACCATGCCGGATCTCCCTCCCCTGCAGTGCCTTGTAGCGGTCGACATGGAACACTTCGCCAGATTAAGCGTGGACGTCGACCTAACGGAGAACTCCGTGGTCGACGCCAAGCTTACCTTGTCGTTGGGGCCCCTCGAGACCGAGGTTGTAGTAACACCGGCACTCGGCACAGCCGAACAAAGCTTCGATGTTCCCGAGGCCATAGCGGTAACCACTCGTGGGGAGATTAGTTCTCGCCCGCACCAGATCTTGCCCCAGGTGTTACGCGAAGAAGCCGGCGTCCTGGTCCAACAGACCACCACAGCACAGGGTTCCCCTTTTATTCGAGGGTTTAGTGCGCAGCGTATTGTTTATTTACTCGACGGTGTTCGCTTCAACACATCAACCTTTCGGACCGGCGCCACCCAATACCTAGGGTGGATCAACCCGACACTCGTTGAACGATTGGAGGTCGTGCGAGGACCGTCATCAGTACAGTACGGAAGCGATTCTATCGGGGGCACAATCAACGTCTTAAGCATGGTACCAACGCTCTCTTTGGCAGGCCGTCAAGTGACCGGTGTCGTAGAGGGCGTTTTTGGCTCAGCAGACCTGAGTGGCAGTAGCAATGCCACGGTTGTGGTTCAAGAGGACACGTGGGCGGTCCGATTAGGCGGTGGCGGCCGGCGTGTGGGCAAGTTGCGGACAGGCCGAGGACGCGATTCGCATTCCGCCGTTACTCGGTTTCTCGGTCTACCTTCGAAGACGCTCTATAACAAATTACCGGACACTAACTTCTCACAGACCGGCGCCCATCTCGCAGCGACCTTTGACGCGGGCGATAATGCTTCACTCAACGCATTCTTTCTCCATGAAGAACAATTCGGGGTCAGCCGACATGACCGAGGCCTAGGTGGCGACGGTCGATACCGGAGCGAATTTAAACCTCAGCGGCTCGATTTTGGCTACATCCGCTATCAGCGGGAACAAATGGGCTGGCTTGACAGATGGTCGGCGAGCCTCTCACTGAACCGGCAACAGGATGGGAGGCTTGAGCAGAGTCATCCCAATTCAAGAATTGAGCGACAGGAGGGTCGGGTCCTAGCCATCGGATATCAAGTGCGCGGAGCTCGGGTCATCGCGGACCGGCACGCTTTAGCTTTCGGTGGCGAGTTGTATGATGAGTACATCGCGGCAGCCCGGACACTCCAAGATCCCTCGACTGAGTTGCTCACAACAGTTCGCCCGCGGATTCCCGATGGGACGCGTTACACGAGTAGCGGGCTCTTCCTGCAGACAGCATCCGAAATCGTACCAGGGCGCCTGACGCTCCGTGCCGGTATTCGCCACGGCTATTTTCTTTTTCGCACACGCTCAGCTCCAAAGTTTAACGTTCGCTCACAGCGCATTCCGGTCAACGCCCTGACGTTTCATTCCGGCACAGTGCTTGGCTTGACGGATACCATGAACGTAACATTTGCCGTCAGTCGCGGTTTCCGGGCTGCGAACGCGTTCGACTTGGGTTCGATTGGCATCAGCGGTAACGGTTTTGAAATAACCTCTGAGATGGCCAGTGAACTCGGAGGCCTTCTTGGAGACAGTGATGGCGCTGATGCAGTGAGCACAGGCCTCCCTATCACCGGTCTCAAACCGGAATCTGCAATTAACGTCGAAGCAGGAATTAAGCTGAGGACAACGCGGTTCTCGGGCTCGCTGCACGTTTTCAATCTTGAGTTGCGCGATGTCCTTCAACGACGGACGGCCATCTTTCCTCTTCCTATCGTTGGCACAACCGTTGCTGGGTTCACGGTTATACGGCAAAATGCAGCCGGACATGCATTCATTAAAGATGACCCACGCCCAATTGTTACGCGCGCGAACGGTGACCGTGCCCGGGTGGTCGGCATAGAAGCCGACGCCCAAATGCAGATGGCACCGGGTTGGCTAGCTGCAGGATATTTCTCGCTTGTCAACGGGCAAGAACTAAACAATAGCCACTACCTCCGACGTATGCCGCCCCCATTCGGCGGTCTTCGCATACGGTGGAAACCGGTTGAACAGAACTATTGGATCGAAATTACATCGAATCTTGCATTCGCGCAGACCAGGCTAAGCCCAGGGGATGTCACCGACGCTCGGATTGGGGGTTGGCGCACGCGCGCATCTATCGCAGAATTCTTTACCGGTGGTGCTACTAATTTGGGTCTGGTGCAAAACGGAAGATTGACAGCGACCGGTGAGACCCTAGAAGAGGTCCAAGCCCGGGTGCTTGGCGGTAATGAGGGCATTCCACTGTTCGTCAAGACACCGGGATTCCTGACTTTTGGGGCACGTGCAGCCTGGCAGGTCCACCCTCAGGTCGCTCTAACGGTAATCGCAGAAAATCTTACCGACCGCAACTATCGTTGGCACGGCTCTGGCGTGGACGCCCCAGGCTTTAACCTCCAGCTAAATACCCAATTCACGTTCTGATTTCGAGAACCCTTACAATTGAGACAACGAAAACAATTGTGGCCCCCATGTATGAGCCCGTACCAGCCGCTCGGAGACCAGCACGTTCAACCGTCTGCCTCCAACCGATACCCCCGACTCCTGCAAGATGCTGCCACGAACCGCACCGTCACTAATGCCTGAGCGTGATCCAAAACTCGTCTCGCTAGACCTCGCTCTAATAGGCTTCGGTAATGTTGGTCGGCGATTCGTCAAACTACTCGAGGAACAACGCAAAGCTCTTCTGCGTGATCATCACCTTGACTATCGTGTCATTGGAATCACTACTAGTCGACACGGCACGGCGATGCGGCGCCAAGGACTCGACCTTCGTAGCGCGATTAGGCTTGTTGAGTCTGGCGGCAAGCTTGGCATGTTACACGACGCCAAAGCTGAACCTGTTCCAACCGACACGCAATTGTTTATCGAAAGGTTTGCAGACCTTTCAGACGACAACCCTCGAGTGGTGATTGAAACCACCACACTCGACGTCTCCACGGGTGAGCCAGCAATCGGGCATGTCCGCACGGCGATCAACTCTGGAGCCCATGTCATTACCACCAACAAGGGCCCCGCCGCCTTCGCGTATCATGCTCTTCGCGATGAAGCAAAAGCAGCAGGCGTCTCGTTTTTGCTGGAAGGAACAGTGCTTGACGGCATTCCAACTCTTAATTTGGTTCGTGAAACCCTACCAACAGTCAGGATTACTGGCTTCCGAGGTGTGCTTAATTCGACCACGAACCACATCCTAACGGTAATGGAACAAGGAGGAAGCGCGGCCGAGGCATTGGCTGAAATGCAAGCTCAAGGCATCGCTGAGGCTGATGCCTCACTCGACGTCGAAGGATGGGACACAGCGGCGAAAACCGCTGCACTGGCTAATGTGCTGATGGACGCCCGTCTGACACCGCGATTAATTGCACGAACCGGGCTCTTGGAACTAACTGAGAGCACCGTTCGAGAAGCTTTTCTCCACGGTAGGCGGTTTAAGTTGGTAGCGTCGGTCGCTAGGCGCGAGGGTCTTGTCAGTGGAACCGTGGCACCGGCAGAGCTAGACGCTAATGATCCGCTAGCCCATCTTGACGGCCAAGCAAACGCGGTCGTGCTGATGACGGATCTTCTAGGTGAGATTGTGATAACCCAGCGCGAAGGTGGGTTGACACAGACAGCCTTCGGTTTATTGACTGACCTAGTGACGATTCGAAGAAGAATGTCCAAACTCAACCAACTCAATTCAATTGATATCCCAACTCGCAGAGCAAAATAATGGGTTCATCGCCGAAATCCCACGCAACAACTCCAGGCCCCCTCGACGGATTGACCGTCCTCGACCTCACGCGTGTCCTTTCAGGTCCGTACTGCACGATGTTGTTAGCTGATATGGGGGCCCGGGTGATCAAGATTGAGCATCCTGAACGCGGGGACGACACGCGTGGGTGGGGACCACCCTTCGTTAGCGGTGAAAGTACTTACTTCCTAAGTGTGAACCGAAACAAGGAAAGCGTCACGCTCGATTTCAAGACCCCCGAAGGGCGAGAAGTGCTTGACGCTCTGATCGAGCGCGCCGACGTGCTCGTCGAGAACTTTCGTCCTGGTACACTCGATCGACTAGGGTTGGGCTACACCGATGTGAGGTCCCGGAATCCACGGCTGGTGTATGTATCAATCTCTGGCTTCGGCCAAACGGGACCTCGGCACCAGGAGCCTGGTTACGATGCAGCTATCCAGGCTGAGGGTGGCCTGATGAGCATCACTGGTGACGCCAACGGACCAGGCTACCGGTTGGGTGTAGCCATCGCTGACATTACGGCCGGTATGTTTGCGGCTTACGGAACATCACTAGCCCTCTTTGCGCGCCAGCGTAGCAATCAGGGACAACTCGTCGACGTTGGTATGCTCGACTCAGTGGCAGCGCTCTTGACCTATCAGGCAGGTATTCATTTTGCCACTGACGGCATTCCAGAACGGCTAGGTAATCGTCATCCAACCGTTGTGCCCTACGAGACCTTCGAAGCTACCGACGGCGAGTTCGTCCTCGCCGTCGGTAACGATGCACTGTGGCGTAAGTTCTGCAGTGTGGCCGGACTCGAAGAAATCGTGACGGATCCACGATTCGCAACCAATCGCGCCCGAGTGCAAGCCTACGACGAACTTCGACCGTTGCTAGAACGTGCACTACGAACGCGATCTCGGAAGATCTGGATCGAGGACTTGACAGCTGCTGGTATCCCGTGCGGTGACGTTCGTAACCTCGCTCAAGTCCTAGCTGACCCTCAACTCGCTGCACGCGAGATGGTGGTTGAGCTTGAGCACATGGTCGCTGGCAAGGTTCGCGTTCTGGGGATTCCCGTCAAACTATCTGAAACACCAGGCTCCGTTAAGAATCCGCCACCGGCACTCGGAGAACACACAGACAAGGTTCTCGAAGAGCTACTCGATATCGGCCAAGCCGAGCGATCCCGACTCCGACGGCTGGGAACCATCTGAAATTCGGGACAACTGCCGGACAAGTCTCATTCTCATACTTCGTAAATCCGTACGAGTTCCACGAGTTTGTACCCCCGTGTCTGGTACGGTGGCACGATGCGTTCCGTATGGAGGTACTGCATCATTCCATCGTCAATATAGTCAGCCTCACCTACTGACGGTAATTCGGACAACAACCGTCCCAAATCAGTGAGCGATATACAGTTTCTTTCAACCATTACGGTCGTTGGCAAAAAGCCGAAACGTCTGACTCGAGTTTGAACTAACTGTGTACAAAACCCTACATAGATCTCGTTGCTAATAAACTGATAGCCAACATCAACTTTTGTCGATGGCGAGTCCTCGACACGGAGTAGCCCTACATCGTCGATCAACGTCATAGCATCAATCAACGTCTGCGTGAACGTACCCTCACCCGACCATTCGGACGTTTCAATATTGGTCATACAGCATCCATCAATCGTTCTTTCAATCCCAAATAATGAGTCATCAGGACACCAAGTAATCGATAGCTATAACGCAACGATGCTGTGCACGAGAAGGCAGGAAAAGCTTGGCGGAGGCGAAACCAGCGAGTTTACTGAACGTCGACAACCTCAATTGAACCCCGCATCATTGCACTGTGCGGGCTGCACTCGTAGACATAGTGACCAATCGCTTCGGGCACCTGGAAAACAAGGGAGTCGCGCTCACGGCCTCGGAGTCGAGGAGTTGCCACCTGCCATGCACCGACCACGAACTCATGTACGACGCCAGGCTGCTTATTCCACAGTACGAGTCTTACTGTCTCGCCAGCTTCCATGCGGATTCGTGGATTCGCTTCAGCGTTGCCATCGACGTAGAACGCCATGTCCGACGCCACCACGACGATCTCGCGGGGCTCGAGCGACGCATCGGTCAAAAGGGGCATGAACCCGGCCATGGCCAGCCCGGCCAAGCCTAGAAGCATGGCTACAACCATCTGCCCTCTCGCTCCTCTGGTGACCGTCATCATCATCCCACCAACATGCCCGTGGCGTACATGATCGCGAACCCAGCGCTGAGGCCACTCAAGGCAGGTGCGGTCGACATGAAACGGAGCACCGGCCCCTCGGGCGCTGTCTGCCGGACGATCTGCACGATAACCTGAGCGATCGCCCCAGCACCGATACCCAAAAACAGCACCGACCAGAGTGGTGAGTACACCAGCCCGCCCAGCCATGCCCCGGCGATGGTCGGCGCACCGCCGATCACGCCAAGCCGAACCAGTTCGCCAACCCGAGCGCGGTCACGGGCTAGCGGCGCCACGATTGCAAGCCCTTCCGTGGTGTTATGCAGCGTGAAGCCAACGATGAGCAGAGTGCCAAGCCCGGCCTCGCCAAGCGCGAACGCAGCACCGATCGCCAGCCCTTCACCAAAATTGTGTAATCCAATGCCAATGGCGACCAACAGCGCCAGTGTCCAACCGCTCGTCGCCACGTCCGCGACGGCGGCCTGCTGCTTCCTGCGCAACCATCTGCCGAGCGACTCGAGACCCAGATAGGCGCCGACCGCGCCAAAGACAAACAGCATGACGCCTTGATACGACTCAGGTACCACCAAGGCCATCTCAAGCCCTTCCTGCCCGGCATCCACCAGCAGGAACAGCAACAATCCAACGGTCAGTGAGAGCAGGAACGCCAGCCCGGCGCGTCCGAGGCGGCCGACCAGTGGAAACCACAGTAGCCCGAGGGCGACCGGGATGACGCCGACGTAAGTGCCGATCAACGTGAACGCGACAAAATACCGCACGTTGGGCCGAGGAGTCTCCACCGCAACGGCGATCTCGTGGTCGAATGTCACACCGGTCGATGTGACCACACGCACGACATGCTTTTCGCCTTCAACCCAAGGGTAGGGAATCGTCAGCCTAGCGCTTTGCAGATGATTTAGCGTCGTACCCGCGTCTGAGGTGAAGGCCCAGTAGGCCTCATCGACCTGCACCTGAGCGACCGTTACTGGGTCGGGCCCATCGTTAATAACCGTGAGCGAAATCTCGTCCGGCCTCAATTTCGCCGCAGCGAAGGACAACTCCTCAACCGCAGGGTATGCATCGGTACCGATGACGTCGCTCGGCCAAGTCTGCACAATGACGACGAGAAGTGCCCCCAACAGCACGAGCGGCGCCAGTGCGATCAGCCACAGCCGACCGATCGAGGTTGACGTCTCAGGTGTCACGCCGCTCCTCTTCAGCCGAGAACAGTCCCATCCACCCGAGCTCGGCAAACTCGGCCTGATGCGCGTGGAACATGAACTGGCCGGGATAGCGGAATGTGGTCTCAATCACGGCGCGTTCTCCTTGACACAGCATCAACGTATCAGTCGTCTCGGTTGACTCAAGCCGCGTACCCGTGCGCGCGACGTCGAAGAAGGTGGCATGCAAGTGGAGGCTGTTGACCGGGTCGAACTCGGTCAGGTTTACAAGATAAATGCGGACAAGTTGACCGACTTTGACACGAATCGGCTCGTGCATGTGATGGTGCGCCACCGTGTTGACCGCGTACACTTCGTTCTCAGCATCAAAGTTGGTGTCGAACGCGTTCATCACCATCACAAGCTCATCCGCTGGCTCACGTGCGGGTACACCACCAACATCCTTCGGGTCAACGATGAACACGCCATAGAGCCCTTTGTGGATATGACGCTTCAACGGCGCAGTGTGACAGTGGTAAAGGTGCACGCCGAACGGCTCGGCGTCGAATTCGTACACGAAGTGCCCACCTGGCTCCACGTCATGCTCAGGCAACGCCCCGTCCATCGAAGGAGGATGCACCGCGTGAAAGTGGATGGTGTGCGGGTGGGCGCCCTGATTGATGTAGTTGATCTTAACCCGGTCACCTTCCGTGGCACGGAGGGTAGGACCTGGCACTTGTCCGTTATAGGTCCAGGCCGGAAAGAACACCCCCGGAGCAATCTCAATTTCTCGGTCGATCGAAACCATCTCGTACTCGCGTAACATCGTCCCGTCGGGGCGCGGTGTCTCACGATAGAATCGTCGGCGCTCCGCTTCGGGCAGGTCGGAGAAATTCCAGCTACGGAGGTAAAGGCTGGGGTCGAAGGATTCTGTTGAAACACGGCCAACGGCTTGTGCATTCACCGAGCGTGAAGCAACGCGTGCCGTGCCCCCGGCAAGTGAGCCCAGACCTGCTACTTGTAGCCATGAACGACGGGACAACCGCTTCATCTTCATCGGACCAATCTATCGAGGAAAAATAGAGAATCTGTCCACTCGGAATAAATATTTTGACATATCAAAAATAAAATGTCTATCGTTAGAAGGTGAAATTGCGACACTGGAGAAATATTCCATGGCAACATCCAGCACAGTCGAGAACTACCTGAAGGCTATTTATCAGGCGCAGACAGCGGCGGAAGACAAACAGGCACTTGTTCCGATGGGTCAACTCGCCTCTGCGCTCGAGGTCGTACCGGGAACCGCAACAACAATGGTCAAGACTCTGGTCAGGTCAGGGTTGGTCGCTTACGAGCCATACTCAGGTGTCCGTCTGACTGACGCCGGCGAGCATCTAGCGGCCATGGTGCTCCGCCGTCATCGGCTAGTCGAATTGTTCCTCGTGCAGATCATGGGAATGAGCTGGGCCGAGGTTCACGAGGACGCCGAACAACTCGAACATGCAGTGTCCGATCGACTTATTGACCGGATCGACGAACTACTAGGTAGGCCGGCCGTTGACCCACACGGCGACCCAATTCCAGACCCAGAAGGCGTTGTGGCGCAGCATCTGCACAAGAACTTGTTAACCTGTCCCATCGACACTAGCTTAGTCGTGACCAGGGTCATGAATCAGGATGCCGATTTTCTTCGTTTTCTCGAACAGCACAAGTTGAAACCGGGTCAAGCAATCAAAGTCATCGCACGGGACACATCAGCCGACAGCGTGAGCATCTTGAGTAGCGGGAACCACCAAGTGACTATCGGGACGCGGGCAGCATCAAAATTGCTAGTGGAAGTCTAACGGTTGAGGAAATCTATGCTTTGGTAGAAATTGCCTCGGGTTCATAGGTTGCCGACGACGTGGGCGTCTCCCAGACCTTGACCCGGACAACCGGTAGCCCAGACTGCTGCACGTGCTCATAAATTAGGCGTGCTATCCGTTCAACCGTCGGATTGCTCTCGACTAGAAAAACCGGTTCGCCGAGTTCACGAAGCGGCTTAACAAGTGGATCATCACTTCTCAGGATCATCTTGTGATCGATCTCTCGGTCAATCCAGCTCTTCACCAAATGCTTGACGTCGCTAAAATCACACACCATGCTTCGCTGGTCGAGTGCCGCTGTGCGGATCTCTATCTCGGCGACGGCGTTGTGACCGTGAGGATGCTTGCACACACCCTCGTAATCGAGTAAACGATGTCCATAGCAGAAATCCACTCGCTTGACGACAGAATACATAGAAGACCTCGATGAGTTTGATCCACCACATCCACGCGCAATACTAAGCAATGAACCAGCGATGGTAGCGAAAGACTCAAAACGAGGTCAAGCCACAGCCGTTCTGTGTTCGGCTGGTCTCGACAGTGCGGTTCTTCTCGCTGTCGAGTCTTCGGCCGATGCCGAAAGAGTTCGACCAATTTACATCAGCGTGGGTTTTGCCTGGGAAACCGCGGAACTCGCGATCCTCGATCGATTAGTAGCTTCGCCGCCCTTTGTAAACATCGGAAAAATCAGCAAGCTAAACGTTGACATGCGCGATATCTACACAACCTCTCACTGGGCAGTACGTGGCGACCCGCCAGCATATGACACGCCAGATTCTGATGTGTATCTCGTAGGGCGAAATGCGATGCTGCTGACCAAGGCATCCGCGTATTGTGCGCACCATGGTTTTGACCGAATCGTCCTGGGCACACTCGCTGGTAATCCATTTCCTGATGCCACACCAGACTTCATGAATGCGATGGCGCAGGCGTTGTCTTTAGGACTGGCACATGGAATCACCATCGCCACGCCGCTCGCGGAGTACAGAAAACCAGAGGTTATCAAGCTCGGGGAAACACTCGGAGTTCCGTTTGAACTCACGTTATCGTGTATGCGGCCAAAAGGAGACAAGCACTGCGGACTTTGCAGCAAGTGCCGCGAGCGGCGGGACGCGTTCAGTGAAACTGGCATCTGCGACCCAACGAAATACGCTGCTAAGCCACCTCGCTAGAAAGAGCCGCTTCTAATTATTCATGCCATCCTGGATGGACATCGAGCTTACGGCCTTCGAGTGGAATCGTTGACATCGAAAGCACCTTACGCCGCTCATTTTGCACTGGCCCACCAAAGATATCTCGATCAAGGCTTCGGAGGAGATGCCTGAGTGTTCGCTGATCGGGCCCGGAAATCACGACCACTCCCCCGCTTTCGGAGGGTGGGAATTTCTTGTCCTCAAAAAATCACGATCGAAAGTAATAAGTGTACGAAGAAGACAACGTGCAACACGGAAGTGCTCTTGATCACTCGCGCGCCGTAAATCGTCATGCTCGATGACGAAAAGGACGTCCCAGCGTAGCCTGTCTCGCATAAAGGCAACGAGGCCAGCGGTTACGTTAGCGTCAGCGTAGATTCTTGGCTGTTCGGTGATCGCCTGAAGACACGACTTGAACTCCGAGGACAGCGTTCCCATTATGAAAAGGCGTTCGTTGCACATGAGCAACTCGCCCGAACCCAAAACTCACTTACTCCCTACATCACGCTTCGCACCCCGAGCCGCTTCTGCCTGCTGCATTAAATTAGAAACTAACTCGTCACGTCGACGCATCAGTCCCTTACGGGGCCGATGACCGCGCTCAGACCCGATCACATACTCGCAGAATAGTGGAAACGCTATGGTCGAGTCGCAGTAGGCCACTACGGTGTCGGGCAGGACACCTGGATTCACTTTACCCCAACTAACGGCCTCAGCCGGAGTGGCACCCGAGAGTCCGCCCCACACAACCTGATCAGTGGTGATCTGAATGAAGTAGTCGTTGCCACCTTTTGGAATGCCGTAAACTTCCCACAACGTCGGCTGGCCTTGAAGATAGAAGTTCTTAGGCGACCCGCCGCCAAGAATGACACACCCGTTTTGATGACCTGAGAGAATGATCGCACAAACTTCATTGACATCCCGATTCGAATCGATCATGAAGGAGCTGCCTTCGAGTAACGCATTTGAAGCAATGTTCATACCGATGGAACTGTCACCGGGTGAGGAGGTGTACACCGGCAGGTCTACGGCTGCTGCACACGCTACGACCGAATGCTCTTCGCACCCTGGAAACCTCTGAAGCAGATCCTGCCCTAGGCGATGATGAAACTCGGCACTCGACATCGGTCCCTGGAGCCGCTGCCGGACGAGAAAATCCCTGATATACGAATCTGTTTCAAGAAGAACTGAGGATGGAAATAGCACATCGTAAATGCGGATGATCCCCTGCTCGTAAAGCTCGATATCATCAAGAAACGGCGAGCCTCGGTGCAACGTAAAATTCATGGCGTAGTGCAGGTCGTGGTAGAGGTTCGCCCCCGTACTGATGATGAAATCTACGAGACCTCGATTCATTAATTCGATTAGGCATCCACCAAGACCTGCTGGCGTTAACGCGCCGGCCACGGTCAATCCGATCGTCGTATCGGTCTCCGGCGCAAGCATTTTGTCCGAAAAAATGTGACAAGCTTCGGACAAACGGCCAGCGTTAAACGCTTGAAATCCATCATCGATCAGCCTACGGATGTCTTCACTACCCCTAGGCCGGTAGTACCGAATTGCTGCTCCGTCGAGGAGGTTATGACCGTGAGAACCTGACGAACCAGGAGCGCGATGAGGCATGGGGTTCCTCCGATACACGAGGACATCCACGGACCTTAACTCAGTCCGGGACCGACGAAACCGCCAGGGAAAGACGGCGGCCGGGTAAGCTTAACACCTCTTCTCCCGCCTGATTGTCGCGATCTTTATTAAGTGCTGCGAGAGAATTGTTCTGAGTAGGAACTCCAGGTTAGGACAGCCTCTAGCATCGATGGTGAGGCTAGATGGTGAGACGACCACACCCGCTAACTCTGTGTAGCTAAGGGTTGGAACCTCAAGGAAGAGGTATCATGCGGTCAATCTTCGATCCGGCTAGGGTCGACCCAGTCGGCACGGCGTCCTGAGAACCCCACGACGAGTAAAGCAGCGCCAAATGCACCCGTGAACAGCGCAAAACCATCCGTGAGCCACGACTCCCACTTAAAGTCGGCCAGACTGAGCACCACCGTAAGAAACACAAGCACTGCTCCGATCGAAGTCGAAATTCGACGGGCAAGTGTTAACCTTATTAACGTTCCCCGCATACGCCTGATGGCTGGCAATTTCATGCCTCAAACGTCTCGGGCAAGAATGACACGATACCAAATGGATATTTCTCGTTGACGACAGGCGAGACCATTTGTGCCACGGCCTAAGGGACTAGCCTACTGACCCTCGTTACGAATCTCCCCAAGACCCATAGCGTGATAGCCAGCGTCTACAAACAGCACCTCACCCGTTACAGCGCGCCCTGCATCACTCAAGAGAAATATTGCCGCGTCTGCCACTTCACCAGCATCGATATTACGTCGAAGCGGCGCATGAGCACGGTAGACTGACAGAATATTGGAGAAACCCGAAATGCCACTTGCGGCTAATGTCTTGATCGGCCCAGCAGAAATGGCATTGACGCGGATTTGCTGAGTGCCAAGTTCGCTCGACAGATATCGGACGCTGGCTTCAAGCGCGGCCTTCGCAACCCCCATTACGTTGTAATTTGGAAAAACCCGCTCGCTACCAAGATAGGTAAGCGTGAGAAGGCTACCGCCTCCTCTAAGTGCCATCAACGGTGCAACCGCTCGCGCCAGAGCTACGAATGAATAAGCGCTGACATCAAGCGCAACCTGGAAATCCCCTCGGGTCGTTTCTAGGAACGGTTGAGTGATTGCCTCACGTGGGGCGAAGGCCACGCCGTGGACTAGAAAGTCCAGACCACCAAACTCCTGCTCTAAGCGATCAGCTACTGCCTCGATTTGCTGGTCCTGAGTGACGTCACACTCCAGAACCAAGGGTGGTTGTGTCAGCGTCGCCGCAAGTTTGCTCACATTTCGCTCGAACCGCTCGTTGACATAAGTCAACGCGAGCCGTGCGCCAGCTCGATCAGCCGCTTCTGTAATCGCCCAAGAAATAGATCGCTTGTTCGCGACGCCAACAACTAGACCCTGTTTTCCGGAAAGATCGATCATGTTGAACATACCTCCAACGGACGCTAGCGAGCGTGCCCGCCTAACCTACCGTCTCGGCCGAGCAGTGGAGTTCTTTAAGACGACTTTTTTTCACGCCGGGCTGAGCGCGAAGCCCGCGACTTGGAGCGCCCTGACGTCCGCCCTCGACGGCGGTTACTTGGCTCGGCTCGGTCCTGGAATTGATCCTGCTCACGAGACCGCTGCTCAAAGCCGTTACCATTCGTACGACCACCGTTGCCCAAGTGACGTTTTCCAGATGGACCCCTGCCATTATCGCTACGGCCGTTCCCATTTCGCGTGTTCGACTGACGGACGGTAAACTCAGGAACACGCCGCTCCGGTACCTGTCCCTCAACACGTGGCAGTGTCGCGCGGATTAAAGGCCGGTGCACCGAACCAGCACTACGTTTCGATGTGGGCTCAGACACAAGCGGCGTCTTGTCAGCAGCAGACCCATGGAGCACGTTTGCAGGAGTTGAACCAGCTTCGGCTGTTACCTCGGTTTCACTGGAACGCACAGCATCTGTTGCAGGCAGCTTGTGTTTTCGGGATCGGGGCATTTTTGCAGCCTTGTACTCATGCTCAGCATCGCACGTTGTACAGCGAGTCTGTCTGATTTCGTCAGACACCATAGCCACAACGGCGTGATCCGTGATGCGGCGCTCACGCGGACAATAATCATCCACGCTATCACCCAGCCGAAGCCGACGCTCTTGCATCAAAGCCTTACCAAGACCAAGGAATTCAAAAGGAGTACTCGTGCAGGCGGAACGAGTCTAGCAGAAGAGCCCGCAAAAACGCAACCGCCTCGTGGCTAGCCACCACCGCACTCTACCAAGCTATCAACCGTCAAGACTTTCGACCCGCGCATCTTCGAGCCAGGCGATTATATAAGACAGGGCATTTTCAACAGCAACTGGGTTTGTTGACTGGGTTGTCTTTCGTGTATTAACCGCTGCTTGAGCAGTGATCCGAATCTGGATGTCATCCTCGAACAAATCGCTAAACGCCTTCCACTCGGTCATCGATAGCGATTCAAAGTCGCGATCTGATGTCAGCAAGTCACGAACCATTCCACCGACCAAGGTATGTGCATCCCGAAACGCCATTCCGCGCGAGACCAGATAATCAGCTACCTCGGTGGCAAGTAACAGCCCAGACGCAGCTGACTTAGTGCGAGCACCTAATACTGCGAGCGTTCGCGCGACGGTGGTCACAGCTGCCGTCGAAGCCAGAACGGTATCCTCAGCGTCAAACAGCGCCTCCTTATCCTCCTGCAGATCCTTGTTGTATCCGCTAGGCAAACCCTTCATGCTCGCGAGCCATCCAGCCGACCTTCCGATCACCCGCCCGCTCTTTCCACGGACTAGCTCAAGCGGGTCGGGGTTCTTCTTCTGAGGCATGAGACTGCTGCCCGTGGTAACCGAGTCGGAAAGCTCAAAGAATCCAAACTCCTCGCTACTGAAAACAATAACGTCCTCACCAAACCGACTTAAATGAATCATCGTTAACGCACACGCATGCAAGAAATCAGCAACGAAATCACGGTCGGCGGTGGCATCAAGACTATTGGCTACGACCTTGGAAAATCCTAAGCGTGACGCCAGAGCCTCAGTGTCAACAGGGTAGCTTGAACCAGCAACAGCGCCAGAACCAAGTGGCATGGCGTCGGCTTGGTCGCGCACATTGTCGAATCGTGCGTAGTCACGACGGAAACCTTCGGCATGGGCAAGAAAGAAATGTGCGACGAGCATCGGTTGTGCGCGACGCAGATGCGTGTAGGCTGGCATGAGCGTCCCATTTGCAGACGCCGCCTGCTCGGCAAGAACAGAGACCAAGCCAAGTAGACTGCGCTGAATCTCTCGGGTTCTGCGACGAACATAGAGCCGAAGGTCAAGTGCTACCTGATCGTTGCGCGACCGCCCGGTGTGTAACCGTTTACCAGCTTCCCCCACACGGTCGACGAGCTTACGCTCAACAAAGGCATGCACGTCCTCATCAGGCCCAGAAATGAAGGCGGGATCTAGCTGACCCTCCTTGAGGATGTCCTGTAGCGCAGTGGAAACTGCTTCCGACTCATCGGCGGTCAGGACACCCACGGCCCTGAGCGCCTCGGCCCAAGCGAGACTCCCGTTGACATCGTCTTCAAATAGCCGACGGTCAAAGACGAACGACGACTGAAACCTGAAGACGTCGGCGTCCGGAGCGTCGGCGAAACGCCCTGACCAGAGATGCTTAGTCATGTGGTTGTGGCTGAGTCAGGCATCGCCTTTCTTAACTTTGGATTTCATCGAAACGTTCGGTCGCAGTGCGGCTGGCCCTTTTCGTGCCGCCGTCTCAACCGGCAATCCAAAAATTTTGATAAAGCCTTCTGCAGCAGTGTGGTCAAACTGATCTTCATCGTCGTAAGTCGCCAAGGCGTAATCGTACAGGGCGTAAGGTGATTGACGGCCTACCACCCTACAGTCACCTTTGAACAACTTGAGCCGGATTGTTCCTGTCACACGCGGCTGGACGTACGCGACCAAGGCGTCAATCGCTTCACGTGTTGGCGTAAACCACAATCCATCGTAGACGAGGTCGGCGTAAGTGCAAGCTAGATGACGCTTCACTCTATCAAGATCACGAGGAATGACCATCATTTCTAACTCGTGATGTGCCATGTGCAAAACAATCGCAGCGGGGGCCTCATAGATCTCTCGCGATTTGATACCGACCAGACGATTTTCCAACATATCTATCCGACCTACCCCGTGGGAGCCGGCAATTGTGCTCAAACTATGAATAAGCTCGACGAGCGGCATCCTGACACCATTCACCGAAGTTGGTACACCGTCAGTGAACTGAATTTCAACGTAGGCTGGCGCATTTGGACATTCTCCCGACGGACGGGTGAGGGTGTAGATGTCCTCCGGTGGTTCTGTCCAGGGATCCTCGAGTACGCCACACTCAATCGACCGCCCCCAAAGATTCGAATCGGTGCTGTAAGGACTGTCAACCGTTGCAGGCACAGGAATGCCCCGTTTCTTGGCGTAGGCGATTTCTTCGGGCCGACTCATCCCCCAGACACGGGCGGGTGCAATCACTTGGATTGAGGGATTTAAGGCACGAGCTGAAACGTCAATTCTGACCTGATCATTACCTTTACCGGTGCAACCGTGCGCGATCGCTCCGGCATTCTCGCTCTCCGCGACCTCGATGAGACACTTCGCGATTAAGGGTCGTCCCAGTGACGTTGCCATGGGATATCGCCCCTCGTACAGTGCTCCAGCCTGAAGAGCCGGGAGTAGATATTCATGGACAAACTCTTCACGCACGTCGATCACATGCGCGCGGACCGCCCCGACTGCTAACGCGCGCTCACGCACGTCGTCTAGCTCTTTGCCCTGACCCATGTCGAGCGTTACAGCAATGATCTCTGCATCATGGTGCTCGGCTAACCACGGAATCGCGACTGAGGTGTCGAGACCACCTGAATACGCAAGTACGATCCTCTCTGTCACTTCATCTCCTTCCGACCTCAGGCCTTGGCCCAGGTCTCGAATCGCTTAACCATTTCAGCCGCGGCTCGGCGATGACGAGCGATCACTAATATCGTGTCGTCGCCTCCAACGGTACCCACCACCTCGTCGTAAGTAGCCCGATCAATCGCTAATGCCAACAGCTGTGCCTCACCTGGGTCAGTCTTAAGGACGATCATCTGCTCAACCCGTTCAACACGCTTCAAATAATCAGCCACGGCGCGCTGTACATCGGCGCGTGGACCCATGGTCTGCATCTGCACCACATCGGCTCGCTGATAGGCACCGTCCGCTGCGCGCTTGACAAGTCCAAGCTCCTTAATATCACGTGAAAGTGTGGCCTGAGTAGCATCGAATCCCCGTCGCTTGAGACGTTTTCGTAGAAGTTCTTGACTGTGAATGGCCTCACCAGTCACGAGTTCAACGATTGCTGCTTGGCGAAATTGCTTCATAGCTATTCGTTAACAAGAAACAAAAATGTGCTGCTTTTATTGACCGTAACGGCTACAATTTGGTATACATATACACTTGTCTGTATAAATATACATTACTTGGATGAATATGCAAAGAGTTCTGGTTGGGTTGGCTGGCGCCACCGGCTACGTGGGTCAAGAGTTACTCGCACTTCTAGCTGGACACCCACGTGTGACACTAACAACTGCGATGTCCTCTGGAACGGGACAAACATCACTGCCCAAGATGGCACGCATTTGGGACGGTGAACTCGTCCCTCTTTCGGTCGACCAGCTTGCCGAAAAGACAAACGCCGCCTTTCTAGCGCTACCCGATCCGGTCACCGCTGAAGTTGTTCCTGTACTAGTTGATCGCGGGGTACGAGTATTCGACCTCTCCGGTACGTTTCGTCTACGTAATTCGGAACAGCGCGCCAAGTGGTATCCGGCGGCATCAGATACCGTGGCTAGCACAGCGGTATATGGTTTACCGGAACATTGTGGAAATGCGCTCCGTGATGCGACGCTCATCGCATGTCCTGGTTGTTACCCGACAGCGGCTCTTTTGGCGCTCCGCCCACTGATCACAGCCGATTTATTGGCTGACGATCTCGTCGTTGATGCGAAATCTGGACTTTCTGGTGCCGGCAAAACACCGAGTGAACGAACCCATTTCTCGGAATGCCACGGTAACGTTGCGAGTTATGGCATTTTTTCACATCGCCACGCTGCCGAGATTGAGCAGGAACTGCAGAAGACCGTCACCTTCGTACCCCATCTGGTCCCGTTAGACCGGGGCATTCTGGAAACGATATACGGTCGGTTGAGGCCAGGACTGGGCGCCGATGAGGTTGGTCTGGCACTCCACGAAGCATATCGTGAGAGCCCTTTTGTCCGACTTCGCGGCACGAATTTACCGGAAATCAAGGATGTTGCCCACACCAATTTCTGTGACATTGGATGGTCAGTCTCTGACGACGGCCGACTGGTCCTTGTAGCCTGTTTGGACAACCTAGTTAAGGGTGCAGCTGGCCAGGCCGTCCAGGCTTTCAATCTCGCGTTCGGCTTCGACGAGCGCGATGGGTTGCTCTAACCGAGGTTACAGTGTCCAAGTCCCTTTCAGGTGTCGACGTGGGACCGCTTGTGCTGAAGCTTGGTGGAGAGCTGATCGACACGAGCGAAGGACTGGATGGCATAGCCACTCTGATTGCCCAAGCGGCGGCTCAACGTCCGGTAGTCGTTATACACGGCGGTGGTCGCGAAATCGACTCTGAGCTTGCACGGGCGGGCCTTGATAAACGGGTGGTGGATGGTTTACGCATTACGGATCAAGCAACGCTCGATGTCGTTGTTGGTGTGTTGGCCGGTCGGGTTAACACCCGACTCGTGGCAGCAGTTACCCGAGCCGGTGCTCCTGCCGTCGGGTTAACCGGAGCAGATGACCGAATCGGTCTTTGCCGCCGCGCGAGTCCATACCGCGCGCTTGACGGGAATACCGCAGACCTTGGTTTGGTGGGCCAGCCACTGCCAACGGAGGCTCCACGATTGCTGGACCGATTGCGACGAGCGGGTTACACGCCAATCGTGGCGTGCATTGGCGTTACTCAAGATGGACAGCTACTTAACGTGAACGCCGACATGCTCGCCGCTCAACTAGCAGTGAACCTGGAGGTGAACCAGCTCATCATTTTGGGTGCAACGGCTGGTGTTTTGGATAGTAATGGCCAGTCATTGATAAGGCTTGACGATGCCGACGTTGAACAACTTGTGGCGAGCGGTGACATCACCGCCGGGATGGTGGCTAAACTTGACGCATGCCGGCTGGCAAGCCGGAACGGTGTCAATAGCGTCATCATTGCCGACGGTCGACGAGCCAACGACCTCGACCTCTTACCGGGAACGGTGATTACCGCGGGTGATGGGCCCACGAATCCGCAGGCTTCTGCTTTGACGAAGAAAACGAATAAGAAGGGGGCGGGTCGTGACGAATAGAAACGTCCTCGACACTGAAGCGACTCACATTTTACAAACTTATAAACGCACGCCAATTGTGTTCTCACGAGGTCGCGGTATTCATCTGTATGACGATGAAGGTCAGGAGTACACCGATTTGGTGTCCGGTATCGGAGTAGCCTCCCTGGGACACGCACATCCAAGGCTTGCTGCCGCTATCGACGAACAAGCCAAGGCGCTACTCCATACATCGAACCTCTACTACCATCCACTTCAGGGACAGCTGGCAGCACGGTTGACTGAACTCTCGGGACTTCCTCGATCGTTCTTCTGCAACAGTGGTACTGAGGCGGTAGAAGCATGCCTTAAGTTCGCGCGCCGCTACTGGCACACCGAAGGTGATGTGTCGCGGACCGAGGTCGTAGCACTTGAGAACTCGTTCCACGGACGAACACTTGGTGCACTGTCAATTACGTGGGAGAAAAGTTATCGAAGGCCGTTCGAGCCCCTCGTGCCAGGCGTTAGGTTCGTGCCCAGAGAGGCCGCTGCGCTGACCGAGGCGATCTCGACCAATACCCAAGTTGTCATAGTCGAACCACTTCAGGGTGAAGGAGGGGTCCGGCCGCTCTCGAAGAACATCGCTCGTACCATACAGAAAGCCTGCGATGACACCGGCGCACTGCTCATTACCGACGAGGTGCAATGCGGTCTTGGCCGAACCGGCCGGCCCTTTTACTTCCAGGCGTTAGATCTCCGGCCTGATCTAATCTCGGTCGGGAAGGCACTTGGAGCTGGCGTTCCTATTGGGGCAGCGCTCGTGGGAGAGCGCGTTTCGGCAGCAGTCGCCTACGGCGATCATGGGAGTACTTACGGAGGAAACCTCCTAGCTTGCCGAGCCGCTCTCGTTTTCCTTGAAGAGTTGATGGACCGAGGCTTACTCGGGCACATTGTAACGATCGGTGCTCTCGCCCACCAGCAGTTACAAGAGCTAGCTAACCGGCATCCCTCTATCATCGACATTCGTGGTGAGGGCGTGATGTGGGGTATCGAGATTGACGGCAATACTGATGCAACCGCTATTGTGACGGCCGCGCTCAAACGCTGCCTCCTCATAAATCGGACTGCGGGAAACGTCATTCGCCTACTGCCGCCACTCACGATTACCGAAGATGAACTTTCTACGGCGCTCGCTACTCTTGAAGCGGCGGTCGCCGAGGCCGAAGCTAGAGCGTCATGATTGAAACGACGACCCTTCAAACAACTCTGTAATGGGTACCAATGATTGGATTGCAGGTGGGGTCACTGCACCAGCCGGATTCCGCGCGGCTGGCGTTGCCTGTGGCATTAAACCCGTTGGCTTGGACGTTGCAATCGTCGACGCCGGAATCCCGACGTCCGCCGCAGCGGTTTTCACAACGAATCTCGTGGCAGCCGCCCCCGTTCTAGTTTCCAAATCACATCTTAGAACCAGTAGTGGCAGGGCCCGCGCAGTCATCATCAACAGTGGCTGTGCGAACGCGTGTACCGGTGAAGACGGGCTGGCGGTTGCTCAGTCGATGGCCAACGCGGGCGCGGAGTGCTTGGGGTGCGATCCGGTGGATGTTCTCATCGCGTCCACAGGAGTTATCGGCGTCAACCTTGATGGCCGCCGGGTCGCTAGCGGAATCGCAAACGCAACGACAGCACTTAGCCGGGAGGGTCATGACGATGCCGCTCGGGCCATTTTGACGACGGACATCGGTCCTAAGGAATCGGCCATAAGGGTAGACCTTGACACCGGTGAGTTTCGTGTCGGCGGCATGGCAAAAGGTGCCGGCATGATCGAACCGAATATGGCGACTATGCTGGCCGTACTAGCAACAGATGTCCGAATCACCGCTCCGGACCTGCAAAAAGCGCTGACTGACGCGGTCGCAGACACTTTTAACGCCATTACCGTGGATGGTGAGTGTTCGACCAATGACTCCGTCTTCGCACTCGCGAGTGGTGCTGGCAACATTGAGATTGACAAAGATTCTTTTCCCATATTTGTGGACGCGCTGAAAACTGTGGCTCGACAACTCGCCGTGGCGATCGTCCGGGGTGCCGAAGGTGCCAATAAATTAGTCACCATCCGGGCACACGGTGCACAAACAACTGACGAGGCTAGACGTGCCGCGAAAACACTCGCCAACTCTCTACTAGTTAAAACAGCATTACATGGCGGCGACCCGAACTGGGGACGCTTGGTCGCTGCGGTAGGGCGAGCGGGTGTTACCTTCGATCCAGCGCGTGCCACTGTACAGATCGGTGACACTATCCTTTTCGAACATGGTCATCCATTCGACGAAGCTGCGCCCACGGCTGCTGAATATTTGCGTGGGACAGATATCAAGATTCAGGTTGGCCTCGGAGTCGGAGCGTACGAAGCGACTGTATGGACCTGTGATCTCAGTGCTGAGTACGTACGAATTAATTCAGAATACCGGACGTGATTATCCGACGATGAAGAAAGATTTTCTCTCGATTCTTGACCTGGCCAACGCCGACTTGGAGCGTTGCCTTGACGTAGCCGCAGAACTCAAGCGGAGGCGTGCGGAGGGGCAGGGTGCGCCTACGGCAAGCCTGCTGGCGGGCCAGCATGTCGCGTTATTGTTCGACAAGCCCTCACTCCGTACCCGCACAACATTCGAGATCGCGGTGCGTGAGTTAGGCGGAGAAATTATAAATCCCAGCGTCGACGAAACACTGGGCAAGCGCGAGACTATGGCCGACGTGGCGAGAAATCTCGAGCGGTGGGTAGCCGCGGCAATCATCAGAACGTTTAAGCAGGAACGCCTTGTAGAAGCCGCCCGCGCAACAACCCGGCTTCGCATCATCAACGCGCTCAGTGATACTGAGCATCCCTGCCAAGCACTTGCTGACATGATGACCCTGCGCGAGCACTGGGGCACTCTGGCTGGGCGGGTCTTGACCTTTGTCGGCGATGGCAACAACGTCGCCACTTCACTAGTGCAAGCCAGCGCCATGCTCGGTGTACGGATCCGAGTCGCATCACCAGATGGATATGGTTTATCTGATCGCGTCGTTGATGAGGCCATCGGCCGTAACGCCTCGGCTTCGGTCGAGCAATTTATCGACCCACACAAGGCAGTCTCCGGCGCCGACGCAGTCTACACCGATGCTTGGACTTCGATGGGCCAAGAAAATGAATCTCGTTTACGGCAAAACACATTTTTCCCCTACCAAGTGAACACTGAACTGATGGCCAAGGCGAAGCCAGGCGCGCTTTTTCTCCATTGCCTGCCAGCGCATCGCGGCGAAGAAGTCACGGACGAGGTCATCGAGGCGCCAACGTCGGTGGTTTTTGACCAGGCTGAGAATCGGCTCCATACTGAAAAGGCTCTCCTCGCAATGCTCTTGGCCGGGTAATCCTCGACTTCGGGCCCTTACACGGTACAGTCATCCGGAAAGGTGAGCTGGGATATACTCACCCTTCGGAAGGACACCCTAAACGATGCTTGAAACGATCGAACAATCCAACACCTGGTTAAACGGCTATGTGTGGGGCACGCCTATGCTCATCCTTCTAATGGGTACGGGCGCAGTGTTGACGGTTTTAACAAGAGCCGTCCAGTTCAGGTATTTGGGCTTTGCGCTTAAAGAGGTGCTGGGAAAACTCACGGAGCGGACTGCGGGAACCGGTGACGTAAGTCCGTTCCAAGCGGTGTCCACCGCATTGGCGTCGACCGTTGGTACTGGCAACATCGCGGGTGTAGCTACCGCTCTGACATTGGGTGGTCCCGGTGCACTGTTTTGGCTCTGGCTGTCCGGTTTACTTGGTATGTGCACGAAGTTCGCAGAGATTGTAATCGCGTTGCACTATCGGGAGCCTGATGCCACTGGCACCATGCGTGGCGGCGCCATGTATACGCTACGTAAAGGACTCGGGCTGCCGTGGCTGGGCGGAATCTTTGCACTGCTCACTTCAATGGCTGCGTTCGGTATTGGCAATATGGTGCAGGCGAACTCGGTGGCCGACAGTCTGCAATCTAGCTTTGGTGTCGATGAGAGGATTACCGGTATCGTCCTCATGGCACTGACAGGAGCAGTTATCCTTGGTGGAATCCAGCGAATCGGCCAGGTAACACAGGTGCTTGTGCCATTCATGAGCCTGCTCTACCTCGGCGGCGGTTTACTGATCCTTCTGCTCCACTATGCCGACCTTCCTGGTGCTGTCGCACTCGTTTTCGAGAGCGCGTTCAATGGCGCAGCCGCGACTGGTGGTTTTGCCGGTGCGACCGTGCGCGCTGGGATGCGGGCTGGTATTGCACGCGGACTTTTCTCTAACGAGGCGGGCCTAGGTAGCGCTCCGATGGTGCACGCGGCCGCTAAGACTGACCACCCTGTGAGACAAGGACTCTACGGCATCTTCGAGGTATTCGTTGATACGGTCCTCGTTTGCACCATTACCGGGCTGGCCATTCTGGTTACCGACACCTGGCAGATCGAGGGCATGACTGGCGCTGCACTTTCGGGCGAGGCGTTTCGCTCTGGGTTACCGGGCATCTTCGGCAACATCATTGTTACCAGTAGCATCATGCTGTTTGCTTTCTCGACGGTGATAGGATGGAGCTACTACGGCGAAACCGGCATCGTCTATCTGTTCGGCGCTAAGATCGCCCTACCTTATCGGATTCTCTGGCTAGTCTTTATTTACCTGGGCGCAACCGGTTCACTAGAACTTATCTGGAGTGTGGCCGACACACTGAACGGCCTCATGGCTATTCCGAACCTGGTGTCAGTACTGTTCTCAATTCCGCTATTACTGAGACTCAAGAAGGAATTCTTCAAGTCCTGACTCAGCCGCGAACCACCGGGACACTACTAGCGGACTTCCATCGGCCGGTTGAACGTCATCGCGTTGCCGCTCGGAAAGTTCAGCTGTAGCCGATTGCCGTTGCGTATCACTTGACACGGTTCCTCAGGTGCGCTGATACCCGGCCCACGCGCCACCATCCTTAGTTCGCTCGCCGCCAGCCCAGGCATCGCCTCACCCGCCGACAGGTGGTATCGGAGTGTAAGTACTAATTGGTCACCAGTCAAAGTGAACGTACCGCCTTCTCCGGAGCCACGTCTCGGTACTTCGGACTCGTCGAGAACGAAAAACAGTACGGTCCAGTCATCCTCCGTGAAGAAGATCTTGCCAACCACCGGATGCTCAGTGCCATCCATGAGGATATAGTTCTCGGCTTGCCAAACACCCGCTAGGTCGACGTCGCTACCAGTATCAATTTGATAATGAGCGGCTGCCGGATGCGCGGTTAGCACGACCATGGTTAATAGCCGCACAAGCCCCTGAAACTGCCGGCTAGGTTTTCTCGATCGTCGTCTTGTCGGCATTCCAGAACTCCTCAAGTGGCACACCCAAACCGCCGGCTAGTCGGTTTACGAATGCGTAGTAGCCAGTTACTAAGTTGACGTCCAATACCGCACGGTCACTAAACCCAGCAGCTTGCAGACGTTCAACATCAACCTTCCGGACCGCCCATGGCTCGCGGGTTAGTGCAACCGAGTAGTCGAGCATAGCGCGATCAGCTTGGGACAAGTCAGCTTCACGATAGTCGTCTGTCAACTGTTCGACCAAGCTGTCGTCACGAGTGAGCCGACGCAGACCCGCTGCGTGATGGCGAATTCAATAATGGCACGCGTTTTCGGTTGACACCACGACAGCGATCATCTCCCGTTGAATCCTGGTGAGCGGTGATGAACCCAGCATCATTAGTTTGTAGAACTCATAATGCACCTGCAATGATGCAGGGTGGAGACTATGAATCTTTAGGATGTTGTCAACGTGGCCACGTGGATCCCGTAACTTGTTATAGAGATCACGAAGCGCTGGTTCGAGGGCAGGTATGTCTTCATCGTGCATTTCAATCCAAGGGCCGGACGATCTCACAGTCATATCGGCAGACGGTACGTGATCATGGCAGTGTAACGCAAGGATCCACGCTGAACTCGCATCAGCACCTCAGCACACTACCGGAATACATCAAAGAAGTGACTGTACTTCAGGGTAAGGCTGCGTCCTGCTACTTCTGAAGTTACACTACCGAGACCATGCGTATCGTTATACACAAGAAACAACCCAGTGTTGGCTTGGCCAAGAATTCCAAGGCGCAGGTTGCTTGACCACAAATCAGCCTTGTCGTTGTACTGGAGCAGGCTCTGGATAAACACGCGGGGGGTGAACGAGTACGACGTACGGGCAATTATGAGATTCGTCACAAATTTGCCGCCGGGTAGATCGTAGGCGTTCCGACTGAGACTGAACTCGGTATTAAATGAATCGCCTACCCGATAGCGGACCGATGGCCGGATCGTGACCCGTTCTCCACCAAAAGCACCCCCCACCCATGAATACAACTGCCCACTCAACGCTGAACCCTGGTTCGTCATGACGACAAGCTGAATCTCTTGGTGATCGTAGGTTCCCGGTGGAACAATTACACTAGGCATAATCTTGAAGGCCTCTGTGACACCTTCAGTCGTGAGGTTGATACCGCTGTGTATTTGAGTCCCGTTCTTGAACTCCCAGTGATTATCGATGTGCGTGCGACTACTTTCCAAGAAGCCGTTGAAGTCCCAAAAGAAGTTCGAACTCACATGCGGTCGAAGTTCGTGTAGATTGAACGGTGCGTCTGGACCTAGCCGAAAAGTGTAATTCACACGGCCATTGAAGCTGCGATAGTTTGTGCGCCTGAGAAACCCGACCTCGGGATTAAAATTCTTTCCGACCTCGTCATACCTGTAGTCGTGTTGCCACGCCTGCGAGTTGTATGCGTATCTCACGCTATAAGCATGATTAAGCCCAATTAGTCCGGGCGTTTCTGTGCGCGCCGCAAAACCATTAATGGTTGCGTTCTGCCCGATCCCCCATCGGCCATCAATACCGAAAGTCCTGTTGTGATCGTCCGATTTGGCCAGATCGCCAGAAGCCTGACGATTGACCAAAATAGCTCCGACATTCGACCGGTTGGGTAGGTCCTTGCGAACTCGCGCTACCGTGAAATTGTTCGATGGTGCGACACCAGAAACTTCTTCGGTCTGCATACTGAGCAGCCCGACATTCACGTTCCCACCCACCTGACCTGACAGTCGTGCACCACCAAGAATAGGGAGCACCATCCCGTTCGGACCAATACCGATTCGACGACTAAAAAACAACTCCGTCGTTCCGGCGTTGCCGACTCCGAACAACCCCGCATTCTCTAAAAAGAATGGACGTTTTTCAGGAAAGAACAAGTTGAACCGGTCTAGATTGACCTGCTGGTCGTCTACTTCTACTTGTGCGAAGTCGGTGTTATAGGTCGCATCTAGCGTTAGACTTGGGGTAACACTGTATTTCACATCGAACCCGACGTCGCCAACTATTGGCATACCGTTGGTAGCACTAGCCGAGCGAGCGGCGTTGCCAAGCAAGTAGGGCACAATGTTCAAATTTCGTTGGGGCGGCACCTGCAGTTGGGTCAACCTACCGGCCATAGACAGACGGTAAAGATTGTACTGGCGAGGTAAAGGCGACCAGAACACTCTCTCGTTTCGCTTTCTAATGTTCCGTTGAAAGTTTAATCCCCAGGTCTGAAGCGCCTCCTGCGGGTATCGTAGTGTTCGGAACGGAATCGCAAATTCGGCACTCCAACCGAAGTCAGTGACCTGAGTACGAACTTCCCATGAACCGTCCCAGTTGATGTTAAGGCCCTGCCCCGAACCTTGCTGCTGCCGACCGCCGCCGCCGCCGCTTCCGCCGCCAAACCTTCCAGTGCCCTGACCTTCGTTTGTAACTTGACCGTCGTACTCGAGACCGGAAGGATTGGTGCCAAATACAAAACCGTTCTGCTGATCGAGGTAGGTGTCGAGAATGATCTGGAAGCTATCGGTCTCACTGAGCGGCGAATCCCGACGACTATCCGAAACAATGATCGTCGACGGATCACTGTCGTAACAGATCACTCCAAAAAATAGCGTGTTGGCGGAATAGGCGATGCGGACTTCAGTCCGTTCAGATGCTGGTGCGCCTTCTTCTGGGGTAGTTTGGGTAAATCCGGTGACCGGCGCGATGGCAACCCAAATTGGATCTTCGAGGACCTGGCCATCGATCACTGGTCCGTCGTCAATCGATTCGGCGATTGCATCGGACAAAGCCTCCTTCCCGTTGCCATTGCCACCCTGAAATGGTTGTGCTGCGACCGATACCTCTAAGCCAATTCCCGTGACTACTACCAACAAAACCGCTGCCAACCGTTCCATCGCCGTCTTCAACTTCCTTTTCCTTTTTCGGGTTTGTTCACGCTCTGCCCACGAGCACCTCTCCTTACCGACACACTCTCCCACGCACACTACAAAGAGCCGCCGTTCAATGTTAATTGATATCGACCGAGCTAGGGAATCCGCGCGTCTCGCCAAACACAATCTATTCTAATTAGTAATCATAAAGGATTTAGAAATGCAATGATGTGGCTCAGTTGTTGAATTTAGCGAAAAAATTGAGACCTAGGGGAGTGGTGGTGTCGACGATGGTGGTCGTCGATGTTTCGTGCCCTGTTCGAAGGCGTAAGCGAATTCGATAAGTTTCGGTTCGGTAAATCGGCGGCTAAGCATTTCCAATCCCACTGGCATGTCGTCAGTAGTGAACCCAGCAGGCACTGTAATCGCTGGGAGACCGGATTGCGCACTCAATCGGCAGTTGTCCCCGCCCTGCCGCTCACCGATGCGCGCCGCCTGTTGGCGCAGCGTAGGATAGACCAGTGCATCGATCTCAAATTCGTCCATGGCGGTAAACACGGCGAGACGAAGGACTTCCCTCCGACTTAGCGCCTCCCGATATTCATCGGTGTCAAGCGACTCAACGGCGTTCGACTGTTCAAGCCGTTCGCGAACGGATGGATGATGGAGTTGATCGGTGAGGATTTGCGTCAGTGAACTGACTGGCGAGTCAGGGATTGCCGCGAGATAGGCCTCAAGGCCAAACTTGAATTCGTGACTTAACACCACATAGGTGTCAAGAAGATCGGTTAGACCATCAATATCTACCTCAATCACAGTCGCGCCAAGCCGCTCGAGGTCGATGACGGCCGAGGTAATGACGTCCGCTACGGTTTGGTCCGCAGGCTCCTGTACAACAAGCGTCGTTAATAACCCAAGCCGGGCACCGTCTAGGCCATCAGCGTTGAGCGAGGAGGTGTAGGTGGAGGGGATCTGGCTGTCAGCATCAAGGGTGATCAAGTCGGCAGGATCAGTTCCCACAGTTGCATCCAGCATAATGGCAAGGTCGGCAATGGTACGCGTGAGGGGGCCAGCGATGTCTTGAGTGTGCGAGAGGGGAACAACGCCATCGCGACTCGACAGACCCTCGGTCCCTCGAAGTCCAACAAGATTGTTATGCATCGATGGAATACGAATGGACCCGCAGGTATCACTGCCCATGCCCGCTGCTGAGAAGCTTGCGGCTATGGCCGCACCCGTGCCACCGCTCGAACCACCTGGATTTCGGGACGTGTCATATGGATTCCGAGTTTGTCCCCCAAGTGAACTGACAGTTGTGATTCCACGCGCGAACTCGTGGAGATTGGTCTTGCCAAGAATCACCGCACCGGCCTCCCGCAATCGGCGCACCTGGAAAGCATCGTCGGGCGGTTTCACGCTGGCCATTGCAATCGAGCCGTTCGTTGTCGGTAGACCCGCCATGTCGTAGTTGTCCTTGATTAACACCGGAATTCCGTGGAGGGGGCTACGGATGCCAGAGACCTGCCGTTCTTCGTCGAGCGCGCGTGCTGTCTCGGCAGCTTCAGGATTTAGGACAATGATGCTGTTGATCGCTGGGCCGCGTTGATCGTATGCCTCAATTCGCGCCAAATACATTTCGACGAGTTTCTCTGACGTCACGGCCCCGGTCTCCATTGCCACCTGGAGCTCCTCAATCGACTTCTCGGTGACATCAAACAACTCCAGCGGCGGATTCTCTGAACATCCTGACCCACCGAGCAGAAGAAACCAGACTACGAGCAGCAGCTTGAACAGCGGAAACACGTGGGAGATTCGTATCGTCACAATGTTCCTGCAGGGCCTTGATGCTAGCACGAAAAGCCCTAGAATCATGGTTTTGCAGGAGCGCTCCACTTCCTTTGACCAAGTAAGAATGCATACGTAGGGCCAGGAAAGCCTCACCGTAAGCGAACTATTCCAGGCGGTTCAGTAAGGTCTCAGCCTAAACGGTCGGGGTATACTTTGAGCCTTCCGGAAGGAGACGAGATGAAACCAATTCTCGCTGTGTTGACCTTACTGGCGATTCCGGTGCTCCTAGCTCAACAGGAGGCCCCTCAGAACGATTCGATTCGTCAATCCGAACTGCGAGCTGACTTGTTCTTTCTAGCCTCAGACAGCATGCAGGGACGGCTCGCCGCCACGGCGGAAAACCGGTTGGCGGCAGAGTTCATTAAGTCGCGGTTCGACCGTCTGGGACTGACCCCGGTTGGCCAAAATGGCTCCTTCTTCCACGAGTACAACCTGACAACAGCATCGCTCGCAGATAATAACCAGTTGCTGGTCGCGGCCGATAACGCCAACTCCGAACGCAGTCTTCGACTGCTCCAAGACTACTATCCACTCAACTTCAGTGCGAGTGGCCGAGCACGGGGTGATTTGGCTTTCGCTGGATTCGGTATCGTGTCTCCAGAGCGCGGGCACGACGACTACAGTGGTGGCACGATCGCCGGCAAAGTCGTCCTCGTCTTTGACCATGAGCCTGGTGAGCGCGACCAAAACAGCGTGTTCGACGGTGTCGTCAGGTCGGAAGTGGCTCGTAACTTGCGGAAGGCACTTTTCGCTCAGGAGCAAGGTGCCGTGGCTCTACTGATCGTCTCCGACGTACACAATCACACTGGTCCTGACAATTTCCAAAGACAGGCTAACTCCACTTGGCCGGTGAATCCGCGGCGAGTACCACGCTACACGTTGTCGGCCTGGACGGACCAAGTCCGTATTCCGGTCGCGCAGATTTCTCCTGCCGTGGCCTCAACACTGATTCATAGCTCTGGCTACACCCTCGAGAAACTGAGCGAGGTAGCAGAAATCGACGGCGGAGTGACACCGATTCTAATGACCGAGCGAACGGTAGAGATAACTGCCACCGTGGACCGCCGCGTGATCCCGGACCGTAACGTAGTCGCAATGCTTGAGGGTTCTGACCCGGAGCTGTCCGACGAGTTGATCATTATCTGCGCACACTACGACCACGACGGAGTCGCTAATGGGCAGGTTTTTAATGGTGCCGATGACGATGGGTCTGGCACGGTTGCACTATTAGAAATCGCCGAGGCATTCGCGCGAGCTGCTGCTGACGGTATGCGGCCACGAAGGTCGGTGCTCTTTGCGGCTTGGAATTCTGAAGAGCGTGGCTTGCTTGGCGCCTGGGCTTACACTGAACAACCGATTGTACCGCTCGACCAAACCGCTGCAGTCTTAAATATGGATATGGTGGGGCGCAACGAGGAGGTGCCTGTCGGTGGCGGTCGACGTTTCAATGGACTAGAAATTCAAACAGCCGAGTCCAATGAGAATTCCGTCAACATCATGGGCTACACCTATAGCCCTGACTTACAAACCGAAGTACAGGAAGCAAACGAAGCTTACGGACTCAGATTGAAGATGGAGTATGACAACAATGCCTCAAATTTGTTGCGCCGCAGCGACCAATGGCCATTTTTACAGAATGGGGTCCCGGCGATTTTTTTCCACACGGGACTCCATCCCGACTACCACACACCCTACGACCGGCCTGAAAAAATTAACTACCAGAAACTCGAAACCATCGCTAGACTCGTGCACCAAGTCGCCTGGAATATCGCACAGAATCCCTCACGTCCGCGCTACGCAGCAAGAACTCCTTGAAAACCATCTTGAGGTGCTTCCGGAACCGTTTACCAATATGACCCTCTCACGATGCGGCCACCGCTGATGACGATGTCTTCTACATCTACTGATGTCCAGGGCGACACGGATCTAGCCAACCTTGAGTACTCGGCCGATGAGATGCGGCAGATGGGTGATGCCACGCTGGCGCGTGCCGTCGAGCACATCACGAGTCTGGCATCGCAACCTGTATCTGGTGAAGTCGACGTGGATACCTATTGCCGGACGTTACTCGAACCAGCACCCGAGAAAGGTAGTGCGTTTGAACCAATTCTCGAACAGTTGTTCCGCGAGTGGATTCCCAAGTCCTTGACGACCCCGGGCCCGGGCTTTTTGGGTTACATCCCTGGCGGTGGCCTGTATCCAGCTGCTATCGCCGATTTCATCCAGAACACCACGAATCGGTACACCGGTATTTGGCGGAGCGCTCCAGCGCTTGTTCAATTGGAAGCCAACGCACTCGGTTGGATTCGGGAATGGATGCAATTTCCCGAATCAGCAGGTGGACTATTCACAACCGGCGGCTCCATGGCGACCTTCAACGCCATTCTGTGCGCGAGAGAGAAGCACCTCGGAGCGGATATCAGACCCGGCGTCATTTATACGTCGGCACAAGTTCACCATTCAGTGGCCAAGTCCGCAAACCTAGCGGGTATCATGCCCGATCGGGTACACCGCATCGAAGTCGATGAACAGTTCCGAATGCGCACTGACCTAATGGCTCGAGCAATCGAGGCAGATCGTCGTGCAGGGCTCAACCCATTCCTCGTAGTCTCTTCGGCCGGTACAACCAACACGGGTGCGGTCGACCCACTCGAGGTAATCGCGAATTATTGCGCCCAAGAGGGGCTCTGGCATCATGTCGACGGCGCCTACGGGGGATTCTTTTACATGTGCCCGCAACTTCGGCCACTGCTTACTGGTCTCGAGCGCGCGGACTCGTTGACGCTCGACCCGCACAAGGGTCTTTTCTTACCCTATGGGACGGGCGCCTTACTGGTACGCGACGGCGCCGCTCTGCGCCGCGTTCACACGGCCACTGGCGACTACATGCCGGCAATGCCAGACGATCCGGATAATTGTTACGACCCAAGTCAACACGGCCCAGACCTGTCGCGTGGTTTTCCCGGTCTACGAGTTTGGCTCTCCGTGCAACTCTACGGCACCGAGAAGCTTCGCGCCGCAGTGTCCGAGAAACGCGAGCTGGCCTTGAAGGCAGCTAGTCGGATTGGTCATCTTCCTGGCATCGTCATGGATGCGCCGCCGCAGTTATCGTTGTTCGCCTTTCACCTAGAATGGCCCGGGTCAACGCTGGACGAACAGAATGTGGCGACGACTGTTCTCCTCGATCGTGTTCGAGATCGAGGAAAAATCCTGATGACTGGCTGCACCGCTGGTGGCCGATTCTTAGCACGAGTCTGCGTACTTAGCTTCCGCACCAGGCAGGAACAGATCGACACCTGCGTCCAACATGTCGCGGATGAAGTGAAGAGGATCCTCGCCGACCACACGGGTTCTGGGAGGCCAAGTCGACAACCCGATTAAGAGACCTTAGCCAGTCCTAACTTTACCGACCCGATGGGACCATAAAGGCGAACAGAGTGTCCACCTAGCGTCTGGTATTAACGGAACTTCAATGAATCAGGGACTCAGCCGAGGGACTGAGAAGGTAACGGTCAAAAAAGCCGACAACCCTCCGCTCGAACTCCTCTGGCCGCTCGTCATAGAACGCAACATGGTCGAGGGTTGGTTCAAACCAGATCTCTTTGGGCTCACGTGCCGCATCGTAAAGAAGCTGCCCACTTGATGGTTCGATCACAACATCGGCTCCACCCTGCATCAGCAGTACCGGCCTCGGGCTAAGGTCATCAATCCACTGGGTAAAATCAAGAACGCTAGGGTTGATGTTCCAATCACGCTCGACCCAGAACATGATCATTGGCGCAAATGGAAAAGGCGGCAGTCCTGTAAAGTGACGAACGCTTGTTTCGACCGTGCTACGAATGGAAGCGACCGCACTGTGCGCGACCACTGCCTTGAGCGCGGTGGACTGCGCGGCGGCTTGGATGGCAAGGGACCCGCCCATGGAGTTTCCAAATATACCGATCCGCTCTGGATCCACGCCGTCAACTTGCTGCACAAACTCGATCCAAGCCGTTAAATCCTGCATCTCTTCAAGGCCGAACGAAATCACCTCGCCACCATTAACGTCATGCGCTCTAACGGAAGAAAGTAAAACACCGTAGCCACGTTTCGCCAGTAACGCTGCAATCCCGAGCAGTTCAGCCGAACGGTTCATCTTGTAGCCGTGTTGGACAATAAGTGCCGCGCCATTCTGCGATGAAATCCACCATCCAGCTAAATGCAACCCATCCTGAGTGGTGACTTCCACGTCGCGGTAGTCTATGCCCACATCAGATGGCTTCTCAAGAATCGGCCGCCGGTTATCAAAAGAACTCGTGACTAATTCTTTCGCCTCACGACGCGCCAGCCACATGCCCCCGATGAACACCACCAATGTCATTGCAATTACCACGCGGAACGAGGTCTTAACTATTTGTGTCATCTCTGAAGATCTACTCAGGCGTTAATCCACTTCGGCCAAATTCACTCCTGGTGTTCGACTGAATTGGTGCTGTCGATAGTTTTAACGGCCTTGATGCGAAGGCGAACGTAGTCGACTGTCCAGATACCATCACTTCCCTGTAAACGGGAGCGTAAGGCCTCACGGACCTCGCTGAGAGCCGCGGCACGATCATCACCGTCGACCGCAGCGAAAAAATGCTGCCCAAAAAGCGCCAACCAGTCCCCTATGTCTCCAGTAATCCGTGTGGGCCTGTCAAAGAGTTCAGCAGTGTCGACAGTGAAACCGTGCCCCTCGAGACACTCCGAGTACTCCAACACACTGGGAAAGTACCAAGGATCGTAAGAGAGACCGTCGAAACCGCGCCGATTAAGGGCGGCAACAAGTGCCAGACGAACGGTCTCGATGTTCCCCGCTCCCCCGAACTCTGCAACAAACCTGCCGGCCGGCCGTAGCGCCCGGTAAACACCGGCCAACACCGTATCGTGGTTCCTGATCCAGTGCAGAGCAGCGTTACTAAAAACAGCATCAAATTCGTCTCTAAACTCAAGGGAGGTAGCATCACCAACCCGTGCGTCTACACCACGCTTGCAAGCAGCCGACACTTGGTCGGCACTGCTGTCAAGTGCCACCACTCGGCTGCCAGCCTTGATGATACGTTCAGTGAGAACCCCATCGCCACAGCCGAGATCGAGTATCTGCTCACCCGGTGAAGGGTTAAGAAGAGCCAAAGCGTCTTCGCCAAGGTCTGACACAAACCGAGCGGTTCGGTCGTACTCATCAGGATTCCACTGCTGACCTTCCCCAATTACCATCGCGTCCTATCCACTCACAACCTCTACCACCACTCACGGGACCGAGCGCATGATTGGATATAGGTCTGCATCACTAAGTGCCTCGTCGAGCACATTCCAATTAACAAAGCCGTCGTCAGAGCGAGGTTCGAGTAAGGAAAAAATCAGTCGACCCAGCGGCTGATCGAGATGAATAATCCGAGTGCCAGCCATCATCGTAACCTCTGCTAACTGGTAGAAGCCTTCGAGTGTTCGTTCCCGATGGCCCTGAAACTCGCGCTCGGCAAAAGTCGACGACTCGATCTTGAAGCGCTCGACCTCACGCGTAATCGGAACGCCGAATTGTGTCATGACGACACCGTGTGCCTGAAGACGGTCGATTACATCGGTGAGCGTTCCAGGTATATAGTACGCGCTCGGCACCCGTTCCGTCTCCGTTGGGGCAAACGTTCCAAACTCGTACATCCGAGTCGGAATCTGTCGTTCAATTCGCCGAAGCATCGGCCGGCCGGTAAGTGGATGCCGTTCAGTTGCAACCTCACCCAGAAGGATGTCCTTGCGAGTATCCGACCGCTCGAATTCGACTCGTACCGCCAACTGTTGTCCAATGAGCGGCGTGGTGTCAGCATCCGCGACAATCTGACGAATCTCCGGGCCATCAGTGTGGATGTAGGAGAGGAGTTCCTCAACGAACCGGCGCGTTACGGCAATTCTTTTTTCGAAAGGAAGATACGCGTAAACCTCACTTAAAATACCGATACGGTTACGTAAGCCTGCGTAGTTATTTCCGAACCGGGGCCGATGATCGAACGTGTACCACCCGAGCTGCCGACTCGAACCCTCCCGCGGCAGATTCCCGTAGTAATAGAAATCCCAACCATCACGATCCTTAATGGCTTTCGTCACACTCGGCAATAGACGATTTCGAAGCAGGCTCACAATTGGCTCAACGGTGTTCGGGTGCAATGGTGGTGAATAGGTCAGATGGTAGCCATGATGAGTTCCATTCGTTGCGTGTAAATCAATCAGCACATGAGGGTCGTAGTCACGCAACATCCGCGCTAACGATCTCGCCTCAGGCGATTCAAGCTTCATATGATCTCGATTGAGGTCATAGCCCTGTGCGTTGGGACGTTGTCCCATGCCTCCGGTCGGTCCGTGTTGGAAGCGTCTGTTCGTAAGCGCGATTCGCTCGTTGCCGTCAGCGTTGTAGATCGGTGCAATGAGGAGGACCATCGATTCACGCCAGTCGCCATAGGTGCCGTCGGCAATTTCTCGTAGAAGAGAAAGCATCGCTTCTTTACCCTCTACCTCGCCAGCGTGAATATTGGCTTGGATGTACACACGGGTCTTTCCAGTTCGGCGTACACTCTCCGCCGACCCGTCCGTGTCGCCAACTACAGCCAACCACAACGTGCGGCCTTCCATTGAATAACCGAAACTGGTCACTGTGATATCTGGGGAACGGTCAGCCACCTCGTGCAGAAATGCCTCAGCCTCAGCATAACGGGTCGTTTCCATGAATCCAGTAGCCTCAGCACGTGTCAGTGGCGACACATCCTGGGCTGCTGTCGTAGTAGCAGCCCAAAAGAGTAACGCTGCAATCCAAGCTCCTCGCGTGCTCTGATTCATCTGTTTCACTCCGGTGGCCCTCAGTATTGCCCCTTGGGAATGGTAAGCAATTTCCAACGTCCCACTTCAGTCTACGGTAGAGACAGGCTCCAATGCGAGGGACACAAAACACTGAGCCAGTCAGCGAATGAGTCGCTGATTTCTGAGAGTAGCGCGCAGGCGCTCGACTCTACGGCGGTTAACACCGAGGTCCCAAGAGCCAGTACGCGAGGCTGAGCGCACCGCGATCTGACGGCTTTCGGCACGCAGCTCAAGCTCTAGGTCATCCACAAACCGGAACAACGCACTCCGGCACTCCGCATGCAGGTGATTATCAGTCAGGGTCACGATCCTGACGCGTGGCATTTCCTGAACCGCTGAACGAACACCAGCCCACACGAGGTCAGCGTCGGCGGCTAAGTCGAATGCTGGCACACGGTGCAACATATCCCGCGCGTCACTCGACACGCAATTGACGGTTTCTGGACACGGACTAAACTGGGAGGATGGCGTCGCTTCCATTCTTGCCACCGATGTGCCGAAGGCGAGAACGACAAGGCCCGACAGCCATAGCAGCAGAGGCATTCCACAATCAGCCGAATGCATGCCACAACATCGGTTCTATCTTTCACCAAATGTTTCTATTCGGCGTCGCGGTTGACCTTCTCGAGAGAAAACTCCGGTGTGCATACGGCTACGTACTCGGCCCCACCGGGCCCTGGACTACTGTAGCGCACCCACTCACCACGCCTAGCCACGACCGCCTGGCCGGCACAGACATCGATTATTCCGCCCTCATACTCAACTCGAACCATACCATCGAGTACTAATGTTATCTCCTGAAACGCTGGCCGCTGCCCGGGTTCACACCATCCCTCGGGAGAACACATGCGCGCAACACTGACATTTAAGTCACCCGAGTTGACAGCTCCAACAAATTCCTCAATCTGTTTCGGAAGATTTTCCACAGCACTCACAACACTGGGCTCCTTCAGAAGAGTCGGCATAGGCTAGCTAGACTCGCTTATGCGAATCTCAAACACTCGGGACCATAGCTTGCCTGTAACAAAAAGATGTCCGGTCGACGGGTCATGAGCTATGCCGTTGAGTACCCCTTCCTCATCCAGAGGACGTGCACCGGCCAGTAGACCGGATAGATCGAGTCGCCCATTAACGGAACCGGTTTCAGGGTCAATCGATACCAGCTCATCTCGGTGCCAGATGTTGGCCCAGATGTTTCCGTCGATGTACTCGAGCTCATTCAGCGCAGTCACCGGCCCGCTTGCATCAGAAACACGCAACCGTCGGAGTTCACGGAAGCTGATCGGATGCCGGAAGGACAAATCAGCCGATCCATCGCTCATGATGAAGGCCTGTCCATCATGCGTGAGACCCCATCCCTCAGTGTCGTATCGAAACTGTCCCACAGGTTCAAAACTTTCCTTGTCGTAGATGACCCCCACACCGGCAACCCAAGTCAGCTGGTAGATCCGATCGACCCATGGGGCAATTCCTTCACCGAAAAAAAATGGCTGTAAATCAGCCTGCTGGAGAACTCGCCCCGTACTCACCTCTATTTTCCGTAGTGCGGATTCGCCACGGCGACCGGTACCTTCAAACAAATGCCCACCTTCAAAATACAGGCCCTGCGTAAATGCATTCTGATCGTGAGGGTATTCGCCGATAATCTCGTACTCCCAAATCGTTTCGGCCGTAGAGCCGTTCGTTGACCAGGCCAAGGCTACAACGCCGAAACCCCCAATGGCGGCTGCCAAGCTCCAATGTCGCACGAAAGAACTAATTCTAGTTTTCGCCACGGAAGTTGTTGGTCTGCAGCAGTTGTTCCAACCGGCCTATGTGGTCGCTCAACATGCTGTTCAGTTCTTGATACCGATTGAAGGCATCCTCTCCTGGCTGTTGGTCAGCCCGGATCAGGTTACTGTAGAGATAACTCAGCTGGTCAATGATGACCGGTCGGGAGTAACGGACCGGCGCGGTCACCAGGGCTTCTTTAATTTCCTTCAGAAGAGCGAGTAGCTGGTCGGGAGCCCCATCCCGCGCCTCATCCAGCTTCATGGCAGCGAAACGCGCATCACTAAGAGCATCTCGCACCTCAAGACCCAGACGGACCTGCGCCTCGAGGTTGGCCTGGGATGCAGTCCCTTCATCTACAACACGGGGATCAACCATCACCTCGAAATTCTGTGTATTGCTCCATCCACCGAGGGTGAGTCGCGCCTGGAAAATGCCAGGCACAACCATCGGACCATTCCGGCCAGAGCGCGAATCTAAGGGATCCCAAGGTCCGGCATGCCGCAAATCCCAGACAAACCGGTGTATGCCAGCCGTCTTCGGAAGCTGCGCCGTGCCCACAGCTTCAAGGTGCCATTCATTCATCCGCACTGAAGACGGCAACGACTGCTTGGGTACTGACTCGCTAGAAAAACTACGCACAAGCCTTCCTGTGTCATCAAGAATCTCGAGTCGTACTTCGCCGGCGGCATCAGACGCCAGATAATAGTCAATGTTCGCACCTGGGTCTGGATACTTCGGCTCATCGGGACTGGGGTCACCCCCGAAGCGACGGACACCGTAGAGCCGGTAAGTATCACGGACCGCGAAGAGATGTGTGTCCGACAACGCAACCTGCCGTGATAACTCGTGTAGCGGTGTCAGATCGTCCAAAATCCAGAATCCACGTCCCATCGTGGAAAGAATCAAGTCTTGATTAACCACCTTGATATCGCTTACAGGAGTGACCGGTAAATTAAGCTGCAACGGCTGCCACCGGACACCATCATCAAATGAGACGAACAGGCCGAATTCGGTGCCTGCGTATAGCAAACCTTGGCGGTCCGGGTCCTCTCGCACAACACGCACCGGATGGTCAGCCGGCACACCATTCTCTCCAGTCGTAATCCGCACCCAACTCTGACCGTAATCCTCAGTCCTGAAAGCGTAGGGTGCGAAATCCCCAAGTTGGTACCGGAGGATCGTCGCGTATGCCTTCGCCGGATCGTGGGGGGACACCTCAACGTTTTGTACGCGCCCATGTGGACCAATATTCGGAGGGGTCACATCGGTCCAAGTCGCACCATTGTCGCGAGTCACATGAATCGGTCCATCGTTGGCACCGACCCAGATCACACCGGCTTCATGGGGCGACTCTTGGATGTCGTAGATCACGGCGAAATGCTCTTCACCCGTTACATCAATGGTGATCGGAGAGCCTGACACAACCTGGGTCTCTGGTGAGAACGCAGTCAGGTCGGGCGAAATGGTGTCCCACGTCTCGCCACCGTTCTCTGTCACATGTACGAACTGCGAGGTATGGTAGACCCGGTTCGGATTGTGGGGCGACACATGGATCGGTGCGACTCGCTGGAAACGGAACGCAAGGTCTCTCGGATTGTGACCGTAAATATTCCAAAAACCCACGTAGTACTGCTGTTCCTGACCAGTTCGCCGATTGTAAAGGCCAAACCGGCCTTTGCAATTGGCATAAACGATGGCAGGGTCGCCGGGTTTGGGAACGACTGGACCCGTCTCGCACCCTCCATGTGACTCCCAGAGCGCAACGTGGCCTCCCGGTCTCCGTTGCGTTACCAAACTCGGCACCGAGATTGTGGAGTTATCCTGCTGGCCTGCAAATAGCCGGTAGGGAAACTCGTCACTAACATCCACTTGATAGAGTTCAGCCGTCGGTTGATTGTTCTGCGTCGACCAAGTTACTCCACCATCGAGAGATACATTCGCACCCCCATCGTTTGATTGGATCATTAACTCCGGTTGGTCAGGATTGATCCACATATCATGATTGTCTCCGTGGGGGGTCGAAACACGCGTCCATAACTCGCCACCGTTCTGAGACATCCACTGTCCTTCAGCCATTCCCCACAGAACGTCAGGATTGGTCGGGTGGGCTTCAAGATTACAGTAATAGAACGAACGGTTACGAATTGACGCAAAGTCCGAGACCTGTCGCCAAGTCTCACCTCGGTCATCGGAGCGATAGACACCGCCCTCATTACCTGGGGCTTCAATCAAGACGTAGACCCGGTTCGGATCACCGTTTGAAACAGCTAGGTCGGCTTTTCCACGCAAACCGTTCGGCAATCCATTCGTGAGGTGCGCCCAGGTATCGCCGCCATCCACCGTCTTGTACACCCCACCCTCAAAGCCACCACTGATGATTGTCCAAGGCTTACGCTCGGCGAGCCACATCGTGGCGTAGATTTCCTCAGGATTGTCCGGAGTGAACTCCAGATCAACGGCACCTGTGCTCTCCGACACGAAAAGAACTAGGTCCCAGGTTTGGCCGCCGTCGGCCGAGCGATAAACACCACGCTCAGGATTAGGCGCAAAAGGGTTGCCGATAGCCGCCACGTACACCAAGTCAGGATTGGTAGGGTGAATAAGCACTGCCCCAGAATTACCCGTGTTCTCAAGACCCAGGTGTTCCCAAGTCACGCCGGCATCAACCGACTTGTATACCCCTTTTCCAATGATCACGTTACTGCGTAACCCATCAGAGCCGGTGCTTACATAAATTACGTTCGGATCGGATTCAGCCACACGGATCGCCCCGATCGAGCCCGTGGCAAAGTACCCATCAGAAATGTTGTGCCAAGACTTCCCGTAGTCGGTAGTCTTCCACACACCGCCACCAGTCGCGCCCATATAAAAAGTCGAGGGCTGTGCCCGATGACCAGCGACAGCCGTTACACGACCGCCACGAGATGGCCCGACCGTGCGATACTTAAGCCCGGCGAACAACTCGGCCCTGAATGTCGACGCCGTACTCGTCATCAACTGGGCGTTAGAAGATCTCGCGCCCGAGAAAAAAAGCGCTAACAGAACCACGATCACAAGTTTGGTGCGAAGCATGACCAGCACTCCCTCCCAACTAGCGGAGATGGAATCCGCGTCCCCTACTCACGTACAGCAGCCACGTGCTGCGGCAGGCACGGTCGATTACTGTATCATCCTCGGGGCCCGGTACATTATCGAGCAGTTGATGGTTGACGCCGGATATGTTGACCGGAACTCTTTTACCGAAATCACCGACCGTCGACTAGATTGATCACCGTGGACAGTAACCACAACGAGGCCTCCTACAAGGCTAAGTTCTCCAAATGTTAGGTTCCAGCCCATGCGAAAACTCATATTTGTCACCTTCGTCATTGGCGTGTTCGCCTTAGCACCAAGAACCACCAGGGCACAGTTAGCTTTTACTGAGCACACGATCGCTACCGGTCTCAGTGGAGGCTACCAGGTCATAGCCGCTGATTTGAATGCAGACGGACGAACGGACCTCATTGCCCTCGCCAGCAGGTTGAGCGAGCTCATCTGGTTCGAAAACCCTGGCTGGCAGCGAAACGTCATCGCAGCAGACCGTGCTGGCATGATTAATCTTGCGGTGCATGATCTCACCGGCGATGGCATCCCCGAGATCGCGTTGGCAGAAGGCTTTTCTACAAGTCCGGACCGAAGTGCCGGGATTGTCTCAATTCTCGGACATACTGGTGACCCAAAAGCACCATGGTCCATCCAAGAGATCGACCGTGTTCCAACTTCGCACCGACTGCGCTGGATCAATCTCGATAACGATGTCTGGCTCGTCAATGCCCCGCTCGCTGGTAAAACCTCACAGCCGCCAGAGTATCGCGGTAGTACCCCTTTATACGCCTACGACCCGGACAACTGGAATCGAACACTAATCGCGAACGACGGCGGTGTCGTCCACGGCATTCAACCCGTTGAATGGGGTGGAACATCCTCTCAACAATCACTGTTAAGCGCGAGCTTCCTCGGTGTGCATTTGCATCGGTATGACAATGGGTCATGGAGCCGTTCTCTGATCCACGCTGGCAACCCATCCGACTGGCCAGTCAGCGGTTCGAGCGAAGTCGACCTTGGAAACGTGGATGGTCAGCACTATGTTGCCACGATTGATCCATGGCATGGCCATGAGGTGGTTGTCTACACTCAAGCCGATGGAACCTGGGTGCGTACCGTGATCGACGATACTCTTGAAGACGGGCACACACTCGTTGTCGGCGACCTCAACGGGAACGGGAACGACGAAATCATAGCTGGCGCACGCCGAGGCGCGCAGGTCATGCTCTACCAGTTCTCAGAAACCAGGTGGACGAAACAGGTGATTGACAATGGCGACATGGCTGCAGCAGGGTGCACCCTTGCCGATCTGAATCTAGATGACTTGTTGGATATTGCCTGCATTGGATCAGGCACCGCGAATCTAAAGTGGTACGAGAATCAGTCAATGATCGCTGCCTTGGAGTCCTCAGGTAGTAGTCGATAGCAACCCTTGGAAGGAAACTTAATCATGGCCTTACGACCATCGATCATTCGTGGCGCTGTATTAGCGGTAGTGGTGTGTCTACTTGCCGTGCCAAGAGCTGGAACTCAGTCGGATCGAATGTATAACACGGCAAAACAAAAGCTGCTGAACGGCGAGCAGGTAGTTGGTGGCACGGTCTCAACCTCGGATCCGAACATCTATTGTGCCATGGCTCACGCTGGTTTTGATTTCCTTTGGATCGAGATGCAGCATAGTCCACTGACTTATTCGGAAGTTGCCAGAATGATTTGGGCCTGCAAAGACGCACCCGCGATACCGGTCATTCGAGTGCCGGACGCCACCGAGGGCGACATCCAGAAGGCAACAGATATTGGTGCACTTGGAATCATTGTGCCGATGGTCGCAACGGTAGAGGAAGCCGAAGCTGCCGTTCGCTACGCGAAGTATCCGCCTGAAGGACGGCGTAGTCGCGGTGGCGGACAGTACGGTGCACTATGGGGCCAAGACTACCGTGAAACCGCGAATGACAACATCCTGTTGATTGTGATGATTGAATCGCCAGACGGAATCGAGATTGCCGATCAGATCGCTTCAGTGCCTGGCATAGATGTTGTGTTTGCCGCAAGCGGTGATATTGGTAGTTTCACAGGCTATACGCAGGACGACCCGCAGTACCAAGTCCTCATCGATAAGATTCGTAACGATACGCTCGGCGCCGGCAAGAAACTCGGTGGTCCGTTCGGCTGGCGTGACCGAGAAGGATTTAGCTTCTTCCAGGCTTCTGGAGAAGCTGGACTGATCAGGGCTGGTGCGGGTGCGTTACTGCAGCGGTAGCAGGTTACCCCGGAGCAATCGGAAGTCCTTTTGGATATTATTTATCGCGCTGCTCACTCGCGTAGTCGCTATGAACTCATACACCAACGGCACATGATTTCCAGATAAGCATCAGTCACCATTGCCAAATTTTCAATTGAGCAGTATTCATCGGTTTTGTGGGCACACTTTGGTTCACCAGGACCGAGAATCACAGTCGGCGGGTCGCCATAGGCCGGCTTCATTACTGATCCATCGGTGAAGTAGACGGCAGTGCCCGGCTCCGGTCGTCGCCCAAGACGCGTCTCCATCACCTCATAGACCTGCTGCACCCACTCGTTCCGAGAATCTGTGAGGACGCTATTTTCGCTGGCGATGTTCATCACATCGACTTCACTGCCAAGCGCCCCCTGCAACTGTTTCTGAATACTTTCAGCCGTTTGCCCAGGAATTGTTCTGATGTCGATGCCAATCTCCGCCTCGTCAGGCACCGAGTTGATATTGAGTCCGCCAGTAATTGTCCCAACGTTAAGAGTGGGTAAACCCATTAGGGGATGCGGCTCAACCCCAAAATTGAAGTGGGTCAACTGTCTAACCACATTGGCGATTTTATGAATCGCGTTATCTCCCTGCTCGGGCATTGAGGCGTGCGCTGTGACGCCAGTCGTCTTAATGTGATATCTGACGAGTCCCTTGTGTCCCACCAGTGGCTGATTTGCAGTCGGTTCACCCACAACGATGGCACCTGCTGAGCCGAGTGCGTCGGGTTGCGCGGCTAGGTAATGAGAACCCTCACAGCGAGTTTCCTCACCCGCAGTAAAAACAAGCACTAGGCCAGCTTTCCGTTTGGGTAACGTGGCAAAGTGCCGGGCTGCAAGCACAATCGCCGCTAGCGCGCCCTTCATGTCCGTGGATCCACGTCCGTAAAGCCGATCACCGTCGCGTTCACCGGCAAACGGATCGCGCCGCCACGGGTTCATCCCTAGCGGCACAACGTCCATATGGCCGGTGAAACAGATCGGCAGACCATTATCAGAGCCAGCCAGTGTCGCAACTAGACTTGTCCGCTTCTCTGCGAATTCGTAGTACGAGATACGGAAACCAACATCCTCCAATACCCGACCGAGTCGTTTCGCACAGGCGCGCTCTTCGCCGGGCGGGTTGACCGTGTTATATCGAAGCAGGTCGCACGTAAGAGAGACTGGATCGGTGTCGGGCATAGAACCCTACTGGCTCCCCGCCTGCCGCTCTGCCTCATCGATGAAAGACGCCCACTGCGGTTGCGTCGCGGGGTCCCAAATCTTAGCCATGTCAGAACGGGCGTCATCCTTCGGGACACCTTCGACTATCGTGCGGTATAGATATACGAAGGCTGATGCACGCATGTTCGCGAAGCAGTGCACAAGGACGCTCCGATCTTCGTTAGCTTTCATCACGTCAAAAAAGAGCTCCAAATCGCGTTGACTAGGCTCCTGCCAGGAAACCGGTATTTGAACATACGTCATCTCCTCCTGGGCAACATGGAAACCTTCGAGCGCGTTTCGTTCTTCATGAGCCGGTGCTAAGTTAACAACGACGTCATAACCGGCAGCTTTTACTGCTGCTACTTCGTCGTACGTAATTTGTCCGGCCGTGCCAAGCTGAGTTGAGATTCGCAAGTATGCTCGTGCGTTCCCGAGCCCGTTGTCACTCTGGGCCGTCGCCCCGTCTGACATGAGAATCGCCACCGCGAACACCGTGCACCATCGCCACATAACCACCTCCGCTCTTCCAACCAAAGCCGGTCTACGACCGCCAATAAATTAAGGTAGTCTTCACAGAACTGGCCTAGTCTATCGTCAATTTGGACCTCAGTTTCGGACTGTCGAATCGCAAACGTTACCGGTAGGTGTAGTGCATGGTCCACTCAAGGTAATATTCTTGTAGGCAAAGGAGCCCCGCATGGTATGTCGTCGTCTAAGGTTAAGTGGACTGATTGCTCTAGTTACGGTCTCATCGTGGACGTGCAATATTGGCCCGGCAGCATTTCATTTTGAGATCGTCGTGCCGCCGGAGGTAGCGGAGGGCCCACTGGACGGACGGATCCTGCTACTCGTATCCAACACTGATGAACCAGAACCTCGCTTCCAACGTCTCCGGAGCCTCGAAACACCGCTTATCTTTGGCAGTGACGTCGAGAACTTAATTCCCGGTGAACCGACGGTACTGGATGTCAATTTACTGGGATTCCCGATCGAATCAATTTCGGAGATCCCACCAGGAGAGTACTTCGTCCAGGCGGTCTTAAACATCTACACGACATTTAACCGAGCGGATGGCCACACGGTCAAAGCACACATGGACCATTGGGAAGGTCAACAGTGGAACCGCTCACCGGGAAATTTATACAGTTCGGTAAAATCGGTCACCATCGCTCCGTTCTCAGGTGGTACCGTTTCGATCGCGCTCACTGAAACCATTCCACCACTTGAGCCGGTCGAGGATACGAATTACGTCAAACACATCAAATTCAAGAGCGACATTTTGAGTAACTGGTGGGGCCACGACATTGACCTCGGTGCAGTCGTCGTGCTGCCTGAGGGCTTTGACGAAAACCCACAGGCACGTTACCCCGTTGTGTATTGGCACGGCCATTTTCCGCGTACCTTCACCGGGTTCCAGGAAGAACCACCCAGTCAGGAATTGACTAGTGCGGCGCGTGAACGTGCTGAAGGACGCCACTCTTTCTTTCAAGACTGGGTCTCGGGTAAGCTCCCACGTTTCTTGATCGTTCTCATGCAGCATCCCACACCGTTCTATGACGACTCATATGCTGTTAACTCCGCGAATAACGGCCCCTATGGAGACGCCCTCACACAGGAGTTGATGCCTCGGGTCGAGGAACAGTTCCGAGCGATCGGTGAACCGTGGGCGCGTACACTCTCAGGCGGATCCACCGGGGGATGGGAGTCACTAGCCTGGCAGGTGTTCTATCCCGACATGTTTAATGGGGTGTGGACGTTCTGCCCAGACCCCGTCGATTTTCGATACTTCCAGCTAGTCAATATCTATGAAGACGACAATGCTTTTCATCCCAACTCAACATGGAAAACAAGCGCTGTCCGCCCGTGGCAGCGCGGAACCGACGACCAAGTACGGTTCAGCCAGCGCGACGCGAGTCACCTCGAATCAGTCCTCGGTTCCCGCGGTCGCTCCGGCGACCAGATGGACATCTTCATGAACGTCTACGGCCCTGTGGGTGATGACGGGTATCCAAAGCTGCTCTATGACAAGCGGACCGGAGAAATTGATAAGAGCATCGTCGAGTACTGGCGTGACAATTACGACCTCCGACACATTCTCGAGCGCGATTGGGAAACTCTCGGGCCGAAGTTGGTCGGGAAGTTACATTTTTTTATGGGCGACACGGATACCTATTTCCTCGAAGAAGCGACACGACTCATGGAAGCATTCCTCGAACAGACGACCGCCCCCTACTACGAAGGCTCCTTCGATTGGGGCGTCCGGCAGCCGCACTGCTACTCCGGCATGCCAGAGTTTCCTGGACAGACGTCCTATCAGAGGGTGCTCCCACGAATGCTAGAGCACATTCTCGAAACGGCACCTGTCGGCGCAGACGTCACGAGTTGGCGTTGAGGGCTCCGGTCTTGAGGACACAACTCAAGGCCAGACTTCGTTACGGTCTATGACTGCACCAGGCAGTGCACCAGTCGGCTGACCGTCATCAACAGTCAATGTGCCGTTCACCATCACGTAACCAAACCCGACAGGAGACCGAGCCGGGTCAAGAATCGTGGCGCGATCTTCAAGCCGGTCGAAGTCCAGCACAATCAAGTCAGCTTTCTGACCGGCGCGCACGTAGCCGCGGTCAGGCAGGCCAATAATCTGAGCCGGCAGCCCAGTCGACGAACGGATAGCGAACGGCAATGAAATTGCGCCGCGCACCTTCACATAATGGGCAAGCTTTCGAGCATAGGTGCCGAAATAGCGAGGATGCTGCCCTGGCACAGGACTCAGAGTCACACCGCCGTCTGTTCCGGTCGCGGTGTACTCCTGCCTCATGTAGTTCTCAACATCAAACTGGTGACCAGCTACGGGTCGGAATAGAACGCCTGACCGAAGCGAGTCATCTCCGGTCATGGCGAAATCGACGAGTTGTTCCACCGGTGTTCGACCGTTTCCATCGGCCACTTCTGTCAACGTCTTACCCACAAGGCTTGGGTCACGAGGTGCGTGCACAATAATGTGTCGGTCGGCCCCACCCTGGAGGTCGAGCATAAACTCAATATCGGTAATGAGCAGTGGGCCGTATTCCTCATGGTCGAGATTTTCGCGGAGATTATTGTTGCCCAGTAATCCCGCTCGACGCCAGAGTGGTGCGTCGTTACCGCCGGTTCGATCCGTGCCTGGTGGCGCAAACCCCCAAGGCGGGATAACGCCGACCGCGCCACCACCAAAGGTCTCGTATGGATACTGATCCAGATAAACCTGCACGCCTTCCGCTCGAGCGCGCTCTATAAGCAGAACGTCCACTGACGAGTGGCCCCACGTCGATGGCCCCTTCGCTTTGATATGACTTCCAACAACTCGGATGCCCGACTCACGCCCAATCGCAATGGTCTCCTTCATTCCGTCGGTCCCAGTCAACCGCCAGCCCTCAGCGATACTTGGGGTCTGCCAGCGCGGCAGCGGCGACTGACTGCGCTGATGCGCGTAGTAAAATCCGTTATAGTCGGCCACGACCTTCGCCAAGGCGATTAACTCATCAGTGGTACTAAACCGCCCCGGGCGATACTCCGGCCCAGCCCCGAGGCCCCATGCTCCCGCCTCCATCCCCTCACGAACGAGCATCTGCATCTGTGCAATTTCCTCGGCGGTCGCGGGTCGCTCGTAGCCATCTCCCATCACCTCCCCGCGGACCGTGCCGTGTCCCACCATCGGTACTACGTTCACCGCGGTTCCTCCACTGCGATAGGCGGCAATCTCGTCAGCGACGGGCCAAATTGGATTTCGCCCGTCTGGCCCAACGACCACAGTAGTGACCCCTTGGAGGACAAGATTTCGCGCCTCACGGCCCCGCCGATTGTTGGACACGAGCACCCTGTCGGCATGCGAATGCATGTCGATGAAACCGGGCACGATCAGTTGCCCAGCAGCATCGATCACGCGATCGGCCGACGCGCCAGACAGTCTCCCAACAGCAACGACAGTCTGCCCACGAATACCGACATCGGCCCGGAACTCTGGGCTGCCCGACCCGTCGAGAACGCGGCCGTTCAGAATGAGAAAGTCAAATTGCTGGGCGCTAAGAGGCCAACTGAGTAACGATAAGATCAGTGATGACAGCAGAAAACAGCCGAGTTGTTTCCCAAGCAGCATGGCACTCCCCAGTCAGGAGGTTAACGGTGAGGGGATGGCATCACCCCGTCAGAAAGTGGTTATACCGCACGTAGGGAGCTAGAGGTGATAAAAAGGAGACTTCGAGGAGGGGATTTATGGCCAAAAGTCTGATTCCGTGGGCACTAACGTTCGTCGTCATCTGGCCGACTACCAGTGGGGCACAACCAGAGATTCGCAAATTAGAACTGGCAACCTATCTCGAGTTGGAATCGGTCGCTGATCCCAAGCTGTCACCTGACGGAAGCCAAGTTGTCTACACACGGCAGTGGTTCGACAAGATAAACGACTTGCGTAAATCGTCTCTCTGGATAGTCAACCGTGACGGAAGCCGCAACCGCTTCCTAGTCGACGGTTCTAGTCCGAAATGGTCGCCGGAAGGTGACCGGATCGCGTTTATAAGTTCAGGAGAACCCGAAGGGCGACAAATCTTCGTGCGCTGGATGGATGATGAGGGAGCCGTGACTCAAATCACGCGAGTGGAAAACGCGCCGGCAAACATCACCTGGTCACCCGAAGGTTCCCGGATCGCCTTTAGCATGATGGTTGACCAAAAGAACCGCTGGCCCATTGATCTGCCGAGTGGACCAGAAGGGGCAAAATGGACTGAATCACCAAAAATCGTGGAACGACTTCGGTATCGACAGGATCGCGTCGGTTATATCGATGAAGGGTGGCAACACCTCTTCGTTGTGCCGACTGAAGGAGGCACAGCGAAGCAAATCACCAACGGTAACTACAATCACACCAACGTTGAGTGGGTACCCGATGGTAGCCAACTCGTCTTCAGTGGATTACGGCTTGAGGACGCCGAGCACCATTTCCGCGAGTCTGAGATCTACTCGATCGACATTGCCAGCGGAGCTGTCACGCAACTTACCCACCGCCACGGCCCCGATCAACAGCCCAAGGTATCACCAGATGGCAACAAAATCGCGTACACCGGTTACGACTGGACGCGCGACTCATGGATCGACAGTAAGCTCTACGTCATGAATATCGACGGTTCAAACTCGCGCCTAGTTTCCAGCGACTGGGATCGCTCGCCACGCGGGTTAACCTGGAGTGCAGACAGTTTAACGGTGTACTTCACGGCACAGAATGAGGGCACGCAGAATCTTTACGCGCTGTCGGTTGAAGGTGCGACTGCAGGCCGTGTTTCGTCAGTAACGGAGGGCGTACACACTCTGACTGTAACGGACATTAATAGCGAAGGACAGGCCGTTGGCACCTTAACTGACTTCTATAAACCCACCGACGTAGTCGCCTTCGATATCGGCTCTTCGTTAGTAATGGATCAACTGACACATGTCAACGACGACATTCTGAACGGCATTACCCTCGGTCAAGTAAAGGAGATTTGGTATAACGCACCCGATGGCGTGCGAGTCCAAGGTTGGTACATGACACCACCGGACTTCGATGAGTCCCAGACGTATCCTCTCCAGTTACACATCCACGGTGGTCCGCACAGCATGTACGGCGCCCGGTTTAATTTCGGCTGGCAAGAACACGTGGCTAACAACTACATCGTGCTCTTCACAAATCCGCGTGGCAGCACCGGATACGGCAGTGCGTTCGGCAATATGATCGCTGACGCATATCCGGGTCCGGATTATGACGACCTGATGGCTGGCGTCGATACCATGATCGCGAAGGGTTTCATCGATCGGCAGAATTTATTTGTGACTGGCTGCAGCGGTGGCGGCATCCTCACGGCGTGGATCGTTACGAAAACCGATCGATTCGCGGCGGCATCCTCAAATTGCACGATCGTTGACTGGTTAAGTACAACCGGCACCACCGACATCCTCCCCTACTATCGTTTTCCACAACTGCCTTGGGAGGACCCGACCCTGTGGATCAAGCACTCTTCGATCTTTCACGTTGGTAATGTCAACACGCCGACGATGCTAATTACCGGTGAAGAAGATCTGAGAACACCGATTGCGCAGGCAGAACAATTTTATCGAGCGCTGAACTTCCGGAGAGTGCCAACAGCGCTCTTGCGTTACAAGAACCAATCACACGGTACTGGTTCACGGCCATCAAACTTTATGCGCACCCAGCTGTACCTTCGTCATTGGTTCGAAAAATATGGGACAACACGTGATCAAATGACTAAAGCTGGGCAGTAGGCAGGTAAACTTTCTTCACTCGTCAACCTTGGAGGGGTCCGTGCTTAGACAAACCTTCGGTTTCATCCTCGACGCCATTGTGTTCACGGCGTTTCTACTCATACCTATTGTTTCGGTGGCGCAAGGTTTGCCAACAGTCGAAGAAAAAACAGCTGGTATGCAAGCAATTGAGGGCCATTTCCCGATGTATTGGGACGAAAGCACCGGGGTGTTGTGGTTGGAGATTTCTCGTTTCGATACCGAGGAACTCTATTTGTCAGGCCTCTCCGCCGGACTGGGGTCGAATGACATCGGCCTTGACCGCGGGCAGACGCGGTCTCGGTTAGTCGTCTTCGAGCGAGTTGGCCCAAAGGTCTTTATGGTGCAGCGGAACTACCAGTTCCGCACTGAGAGTGATAACCCTGATGAGCGACGCGCGGTCGAAGACGCATTCGCCAAATCAATTCTCTGGGGATTCACGGTCGCTGCCGAAACTGCCGCTCGGGTGCTGGTGAACACAACCGACTTCTTACTGCGTGACGCCCACGGTGTGATCCCCAGGTTACGACAAGACGGCCAATATCGGGTGGACCAGTCGCGGAGCGCGGTCTACCTACCTCGTACAAAGGGTTTTCCAAAGAACACAGAAATCGATGTCACCGTCACCTTTACGAGTGAACCTCAACCTCGCGGGTTTGGTGCCCGAGACGAACGGCGCCACGGCGTCGCTGACGTGACACCAGCGGCTGATGCCGTGACCTTGCGACAGCACCACTCGCTGGTGCAGCTGCCGGATCCCGGTTATGAGCCACGTGCCTACGACCCACGGTCGGGGTTCGGGAGCGTGGCGTGGCAGGATTACTCAACACCGCTCGGTGACTCAATGACCAAGCGGCTCATCCGCCGGCATCGGCTCCAGAAGCGCGACCCTTCAGCCTCGGTGAGTGAGGCCATCGAGCCGATTGTGTACTACCTCGACCGTGGCACACCTGAACCAATCCAGTCAGCCCTGCTGGAGGGGGCACGCTGGTGGAATCAGGCATTCGAAGCCGCCGGCTTCCGCGATGCGTTTCGCGTTGAGTTACTGCCCGAGGGAGCAGACAATTTTGACATTCGCTACAACATGATTAATTGGGTACATCGATCGACGCGCGGTTGGAGCAGCGGCGGCTCGATCACCGACCCTAGAACCGGGGAGATCATGAAGGGCGTTGTGACCCTGGGCTCGCTCCGTGTACGGCAGGATTTTTTGATCGCCGAGGGGCTGCTCTCGCCTTACGAAGGCGGTGATGAGATGCCATCGGCGCTGTCCGAGATGGCACTGGCGCGTATCCGACAACTCTCGGCGCACGAGGTCGGTCACACACTCGGGCTTGGACACAACTACTATGCGAGCACTATGGGGCGGATCTCTGTGCTCGATTATCCGCACCCATTGATCACAATTGACGATGACGGCGACCTTGACCTGTCCGATGCCTACGATGTCGGCATCGGCGAGTGGGACAAGGTGGCAATCAGGTATGGCTACCAAGACTTTCCGCAGGGCACAGACGAGCCGACGGTACTCGAGCAGATCTTGGACCAGGCGTGGGAGCGCGACCTTCTCTACTTGACCAATCAGGACCTGGACGCTAACCCCCGAGTCCATCAATGGGCAAATGGCGTCGACCCGGCCGTTGAGCTCGAACGTATGCTCAACGTTCGGCGGGCGGCGTTGGACGACTTTGGGGAAGCGGCAATCCGCCGCGACATGCCGCTAGCGACAATGGAGGAGGCATTTGTACCGCTCTATCTTCACCACCGTTTCCAGATCGACGCAGCGGCTTCGGCAATTGGCGGGATGCACTACATCTATGCGATGCGGGGCGACGGTCGAGAGCCGGTCGAGGCCGTGTCAGCCGCTGAGCAACGTGCCGCGCTTGACGCACTCATGAGGACAATCAGCCCAAGGGAACTAGCAGTGCCTGATGATGTTCTCTACAGACTGCCACCGCGTCCGGCCGGCTTCGGACGTCACCGGGAGCTCTTCCCACGCTATACGGGCTTGATGTTTGATCCGATCTCGCCAGCGGTCGTGGCAGCCGACCACACCGTGGGGATGATCCTTCGTAGCGACCGTGCTGCGCGCATGGTCACGCAGCATGCAGTGAATTCAGCACTGCCAAGTCTCGACGAAGTGCTCGATACACTCGTTGCCGCTAGCTTTGACCGCACTCCCGAAAGCAGTTATGAGGCAGAGATTGGACGTGCGGTCGAACGAGTGGTGGTCGACCGCATCACCCGACTAGCCGGTTCAGCCACGATGCCGCAGGTGCGTGCTGTGGCGTCACTGGAACTCAAGCAACTCGCGGGTCGGCTTGAACGAGAGGCCGGCACCGGTGATCTTGATGACCAAGCGCATAACACGCTTTTAGCCCGGGATATCACGCGGTTCCTCGAGAGGCCGGCCGAAGCATTTGGCCAGCCATCGGTGCCCCAAGAACCACCGGGTGCACCGATCGGTGACACGGGAATGGCCTATTTGGTCCCTGACCCAGTTTGCTCGGTCTGGTGGTGGAATAACGGGCGCTAAGACAGTCGCTCTGGGTAATCCGCGTTCAGACAGAGGGCCGTGCTGCCGTCGGCATCGAGTTTACTGAGAACCTTGTACTCGAATTAGAGCTTCGCTCTAGTCTTGAGTGACACACTAACGAACGCCTTGACCTCGTCGAGCGTCTGATACACGGATACATCAGGCGGCAGCTTAGGAAGGTCACCTAGTTCGGTTGCGAATGCGGCCAGTGGTTTCTGGTATTCGATGGCAAGGTGTACTTCGCTCGCCGTACCGGCGCCTCCCGGCAGTACGATGATCGCGTCGGCACTGAGTACGTTGATGTGATTCCGCGAGCGCACTTCCGTGCCCCGCTCGCCAGAAAAGGGAAGGTGCGTCGCGATCGGAATTTCCACCCAAGGATTGGGATAGCCTTCGGGTGGTCGACCCGCCTCGCCAGGTAACACGCCAATCACGAAACCGCGCCGATCGGATACCGAGTGAAACGCACGGCTAACAGACTCCATCACACCACTTCCACCTCCAGTAAGCAGGTGTAGGCCTTGCCCGGCGAGCCATCGGCCGAGTGGCCGGGCAAGCTCATCGTGTTCATCAACTCCCGATCCGATGACAGCAACAATAGGGAGCCGACCCATGCGCGTGCTCAAAAGCGTGCCGGTGCCAGGGCCGTAACTTCAGGAAAGGGTGTTGCGCCAGTGACGAGGTCTGCCATCAGGGAGCCAGTAACCGGCCCCAGCGTCAGCCCCGTCATCGCGTGGCCCGTTGCGGCAAACACCTTAGTCTGACCCGGTAGCCGCCCTACCACCGGCAAACCATCAGGCGTGCAGGGTCTCAGCCCGCACCATTCGGAGGTTACGCGGCTCGGGCCGATACCGCTGAGATACTGCTCAGCAGAGGCCGTGAGTTGCGCCAAGCGCGATGGACGTATCCGGTGGTTCAACCCAGAAAATTCCATTGTACCCGCCAAGCGAAGCCGACCTGACATCGGCGTACAAAACACGGACGTCTCGCCTAAGACGCAAGCGGCCTCAAGTGGCGGCCTGCTACCTTCTCCGAACTCAAGGTCACGGTGATAGCCCTTCCCTGGCTGAATCGGTAACCGACAACCGAGTTCCCGCGCGAGTTGCAGACTGTACGCGCCCGTTGCAAGTACAACAGCGTCAGCTTCGAACCGCTCGCCCGTTGCCAAGCGCACCGCAGGATGAGCGCCTCCTTCGACCTTGGTCACGACCTGTCCGGCCTCGGTACGCCCCCCGGCGCGACGTACACGCCCCGCCATCTCAATTACGAAGCGATAGGGATCACAAGTTGCCGAATCCGGAAAGTAGGCTCCACCCCTAACGTCGTTCTTGAGAGATGTCATCCGGGCTCCGATTTCTTCACCGGTGAGCACTTCGGCATCGAACCCGTGGGCGCGCATCAGCGCAACGTCTCGACCGGCTTGCGCTGTACCCTGCTCAGTCCGACAGACCTCGTAGTAACCGGACGCCTCATAGTCGCAGGCGATCTCCTCTTCCGCGATCAATTGCGCAAAGAGTTGAAGCGTTGCATGACCTAACGGCCCCACTACGTTCATGTTCGCTGTGAGCTTTCGATCAGTGCAGTTAGCACTGAAGCGCCAGAGCCACGCGGCGAGCGCGGGGTCGAATCGGGGCGCGATGTAGAGCGGTGTCGTCGAGTCAAGGACCTTCTTCAATGCCTGCCTCACCCGGTCCGGCTTGTTCATCGGCGGATGCCCAGCGGCGATGACACCAGCGCTCCCGTAAGAAGCGCCCTTCCCAATGGCGTCGCGCTCAAGAACGATGACGTCGACGTTCTGCTTCGATAGATAGTAAGCGCAGCAGACCCCGATGACACCACCACCAACAACGAGAACTCGAGGCTTGCTCATGTACTCACGATTGCAGTAGCAACCCCTTCCTTAGCACCAACGCCGCGATTCGCCTGCGGAGCGAGTCTGGCTGGAAATTGCCGCGTTGCCACAGGTCCATCGGCCTCAATCAAATGGTTCTCGCCATCACGCGTGTAATACCCAGCACTGAAGCGCTCACGGGTTGACCGCTGGGAGATCGTATCGACAAAGAACCAGTCAGCCTGTGCCCGTTCAGCTGTGATATCTAGAATGAAATACCCTCGGTGAACCTGATCGACGAACTTAAGGTGAGGACTCGACGTCATCCGCGCCGCGCGCGCCGCGTCAGCCTCATCCGGACGATCAGTGAACTGACTCGGCGAGGTCACGGCCGGTGTTACATACTCTACTGCCAGAGAACCTCGACCGTTTGCCGAATCGTAGCCGGACCATGGGTCGCGCGGAACGTCAAGCGCCCAGGAGCTGTGAATGTCACCAGTGAGTACGACAACGTTATTAATCGCGTGCGTCTCGAGAAAGTCAAAAATTCTACTCCGATTCGCTTGATAGCCATCCCAGACATCGGAGTTTCTGATCGCATCACTCGGAGCCTGCGCACTAAAAAAGACCTGTTGGCCGAGCACCCGCCAGCGCGTGCCATCATCAATCGATTCCTTGAGCTCCCCGAACAACCAAGCCTCCTGCGAGCCACCGAGCAGTGAGCGTTCGGGAGCGTGCACAGCAGCGCTGTCTCCCGGGTCCACCTGTTCATCCCGTCCGGTGAGCCGAGTATCAAGCATGATGAGATCAACGAGGTTTCCATACCGAAAGCTGCGATAGATTTGGAGTTGACGCGCTGACCGGTTCTCGCGAATCGGCATCCACTCGTAGTAGGCCTTCACCGACGCGGCGCGACGCGTGGGCCAGTCACCCTCCCCTTCGTCGGGGTCGTGGTTCTCAGCACCCTCCATCCACGAGTTATTGGAACTTTCGTGATCGTCCCACACAGCAATGAGTGGGTGTTGTTGCAACATCGCTTGAGAATCAATATCAGCTTTGTACTGCGCATGCCGGATCCGGTAGTCCTCAAGCGTCACCATTTCCTTGTCTGGTAGAGGGACTCGGTCGAGTGCCCGACCATCACCATACTGACCGTTCCGGTATTCATAGAGGTAGTCACCAAGATGCAGCACCGCATCGAGATCCGGACGTTGGGCAAGACATCGGTACACGTTGAAATACCCGAATGGTAGGTTTGAGCACGACACTGCCGCCAGGCGGACACGGTCGACGTCACCCACCGGAAGGGTCTTGGTACGCCCGATTGGTGATGGAACATCGAGCCCCGAGAATTGGTAGTAGTAGGTCGTGCCCGGGCGTAGGCCGGACGCATCGATCTTCACCGTAAAGTCGCGGGCAGCATTCGTCACAACCGACCCGCGCCCAATGACTGTCCGCATCTCCGGTTCGGTCGCGACCCACCAGTGCACCTCAACATCCCCGCGACCGCCCGATACGCGGGTCCACAATATGACCCGGTCTTCCAGTGGATCGCCGCTCGCCACACCATGCGTAAACACGTCACGCGATGATTGTGAGGTCCCCGCAACACGGTCCGGAGACGCTAACACCAGAGACCCGCCCGCGACTCTTCCCAAGAAACGTCGTCTGGACACTGCCATGTTCAACCTCCGTCGTCGGTCAACCTACATCATTCGTTTAGGAAACGCTCCAGCGGCACCATCCGAGGGATTTGGCTGTCGTCACCGGTCAGTTCCCACCAAACGAGCGAGACTGGTATGACACCAGCAGCACTTAACTCGTCCATGAAACCCTTGACGGTGAACTCGTCGCCTAACTCTCGAGCACGTTCCGCCATGAGCTTTTCAATCTCGATTTTCCCTATGATGTAGCTGGTCCCGTATCCGGGTTGCTGGAGGTAGAGATGCTGTTCCGTGAGAACAGTGTCACTATCGGCCGGCATCCATCCCCGTGGTGTCCACTTGGCGGCAAACTCCGAGGCCTCTTCGATCGTAAAGCCTTCGCCATGCATCATCAGTCCACCGAGTGCCCGCGCCGCTCTTTGTGCGAGCATGATTTGTATGATCTCCATGCCACGAGGTCGGTTCGCAAATAGACCAGCATGCATCATCCACTCCTCCATGCCGGTTGCGAGTCCCTCGGACCGCTGGCCCCAGATATTAGACAGAGACGGACCACGGCGGATTGGACTTGAATGCGGCTCATGTTCCATCCGAGCGATCTCGGTCCAGTGAAAACTGTGGGTCCGCATGGCCACTGGGTCCCGATAGGACACTTCGCTAAAAAATCCGCGTGGCCCAACGGCTGGCACTGGGGAAAAACTCCCTATCTTGGCCCGGAGCGCTGGGGCCATGTAGTCACGCACGGAAATGACCTCTTCATCATCAAGAAACGACACGAACTCATCAACTGAGGCGTTGAACCGCCGATCGTATTCCTCAGCAGAGGCCACAACAGGCAGTGGCGGCAGGTCGCGGTTCCGGTGTTCTATCAAGCGCAGCGTCGTATGAGACCGCGCCAGTTCATGTTCCATGAGCGCTACTTCCTCGTCCCAGGTGTAGTTCACGAGATGCACATTCTGGAGATACCAGTTGAGGTTCTCTTTCCCAACACCCGACGGGCCATGCTTGGTGGGCAACTCGTCCTCGAGCCAAGCCGTAAACTGAACAGTGGCGTCGTGCGCTTCGCGAATGGCTGCATCTAACCCCGCGCTCGTGCCGGAAACGCGTTCAGCGAATGCTTCAAGAGTCGAGGCTTGTACCCGCATGTCCCTGATCCCACCAACCCACAGGTCTCGAGCATCCTCGACCAAATTCGATTGAGCCTGCAGAAGCAGCAGTGGAACCGTCTGTAATTGAGCCTCGAGGCGTTCCGCATCGCCGTCGGCCAACGGGTAATCATAAGTCCAAAGATTGATCATCCAACCGTCGGCACCCGGGCCCTCGCGTGCGGGTGTATCACTCTGTGCTGCGAAGACTGTCGCGTAGAACGCCGGAATGCTAGCCCAAGGTCGACGAATGCGGTGGTCAAAGTCGAGCCCATTCATTTCGGCTTTCACGAGAAGATGGTCGACCCGTTGCGCGACCGGCCAACCGCTTGAATCGATGGCCTCAAGGCGCTGCTGATACCTCGCAAGTTCCGCAAACTGGGCGGTCATGGCCTCAGCCGAGTAGTCGGGGGCCTCAGGAACCGCAAAGGCCCGCCAATCCTCAAAGAGTGTGAGGAGATCCTCGTAACTAGTACTACTGGGTACTTCCGCACGAGATCCTGAAGCGTCCGGACGAGGGCCTTCCGATGAACAACTCGCGGTCAAGAGAAGCACCGCAGCAACACCAGCGAGAGACGGGAGCGGGAACCATCGTGACAACATCGTGACCTCCAAGACAACACGTGAAATGACGCTGATCAAAATCCGTAACCATCCTTAGCCGCAGACCTGTGGCCTGTCAAACGTAAACCGCTACTCAGAATAACCCCGCTATCGCACGACTTCCTAACTATGCCCGATCTTGGCATATGATGACCGCTACTAGGAGGGATGTATGAATAGCTTTGGGTTTCGTCTACACCGCGTCTGCATTTCGATGACCTTCTTGGCACTGCTAGCGGTGCCTGGCTCGATAGAAGCCCAACCCGCAAGTTGGGGCCCGATGAGCCCGTCTATGGAGGACGTACCGTATCCGCATCCGGTGTCGTATCTGTCGTTTAGGATGTACGGCCAAGACGTCCGAATGGCCTACATGGACGTCTCACCAGCCACCGCGGCGAATGGACAGACGGTTGTGCTCCTCCATGGTGGAAACTTCTTTGCAGAATATTGGAAGGGCACCATTGAGGTGTTGCGACATGAGGGGTTTCGCATCCTAGCAACTGACCGGATTGGTTACGGGCGCTCGTCAAAACCGCTCGTCCCTTACACGCTGCACGACATGGCTCTCCACATCAAGATGCTGCTTGATGAGAAGGGCATCCCCGAAGCTGCCATTGTGGGGCACTCGATGGGCGGAATGGTAACGTCGCGTTTCGCGTTTTCGTATCCTGAAATGACAACTCATGCGGTGATGGTCAACCAGGTCGGACTAACCGACCCGCGTCTGGGTCGTCCATGGCGTGATCCCGAAGAACAGTACCAGGGCACCTTAAATCGAAACTACGAGTCGATCCGACGTGGAATCGAGAGGTACTTTGTCACCTGGAGTTCGGAATATGAGTATTTCATTCGTTTGCAATACGGCTGGACGCAAAGTGGTGACTGGCCGCAGTTCGCGATGGTGCGCAGTAGAATCTCACAGGTGTTCTACGCTGATCCGGTCGTCTATGACTGGCCCCACATTAGAGCTAAGACGCTGGTCATCGGTGGAGCCGAAGATGGACCAAACTTTCCCGCCTTGGCGAAAAATGTTGCCGACACAATTCCGAATGCTGAGTTGATACTAATTGACAATGTTGGACACATTCCACACCTAGAGGCACCCGAACAATTTCATCCTGCACTGATTCGGTTTTTGAAATCAGACCCGATCCCTTACACAGAGGAACAGGGACAGCCGTAACAACAATTTGTGAAGCAGGCTTTGAATCAGGACAACATGATGAGCCCTCGTCAAGGCAACATATGGCGATTGGTGTTCGGAGCGTACACCGTCCTTTGGTTCACTCCGCTACTCCAGGCACAACAACTACCGCGCTTTACCGAGCAGGTCCAAGTCACGCGTATTCTGATTGACGCACGGGTGATTAACGATGCAGGAACACCAGTCCTCGATCTTGGCACTGACGACTTTGAGGTCAAAATCGGTGGAAAATTTGCACCCGTCGAGTCGGTATCTTGGGTTTCGGGTCACATCGGCACTCCGGAAGACGCCTTTAGACGTTCAGCGGTAAACGACCCCGGCCCGCTGCCACAAGGCCGGTTGATCATCTTCTTTATTCAAAAAGATATGGAACAGGGACGTATTCGTGGGCTCGTCCGGTTACTTGTCGAACTGCGGAAGTTTCTCGACACATTCACATCCAATGATCGGATCGCGGTCCTCTCATTTGATACCCATCTGAAAGTGTGGAGCGACTTCACCAATAACTTCGATGACATTCGTGCCGTGCTCAAGGATGGCGTCCTATTTCACAGTCCCGAACCAATGCAGCAGGGCACTTTCCCATCACTACTCGCGCACTTGGACCTCGCCCGTACGCAACGCACTTACAGCGTGGAAAAAGCGCTCTACCTCCTCGGCGAGGCGCTAGAACCATTACCGGGTTCAAAGGCCATCGTCCTCGTTGGGCACGGCTTTGGCTTCTTAACCCGCCATGGCGTGTTGATGGTAAACCGTTACGACAACACGAGTAAGATGCTCCAAGCCGCCCGCGCTTCGGTCTTCTCACTGGACATCACCGACGCCGATTTCCACGCGCTCGAGGTGGGTTTACAGAACGTGTCTGATGAAACCGGCGGGTTTTTCGCACGAACCAATGTCTTCACAGCGCGTCCACTCGAACGCCTAGAAGGCGCCCTCACAGGCCATTACGTACTGTTAGTGGAACGTCCCCCGATCTCGCCTGGTGAGCACCGAATACAGGTAAAACTCACTCGGGTAAAGGGCACCGTGCTAGCACGAACCTCTTTCGTTGGTTGACAACTAGAGTTTCGCCTTACCGTCTCAATTGAATCCGTTTCCGCTGCTCGCTGTATAGTCCATCAAGGTCGTAATTTTAGGATGCCAAAATCGGAAGCCCCGCTGCTTGCCCCGAAGGCCCCAACCAGTAAATACCCGCCGTCCGAGGCCCGCAGAATGCCAATTCCCCGGTCCTCTCCAGGGGCGTTCAGTGTGCGCTCAGATAGCCGGCCCCCGGTCGCGTCGGTCTCAATTAGTAAGAGGTTCCAATCGCCATCCACATCCGTGGACCCAATCGTGAGAAAGCCACTACCGACACGTTGGACGGTCATCGTTGCACGGTCATCACCAGGGTGACCAACCTCAGTCCGCCACTCGATGACTCCATCGTCTGCGAGATAGATAAGATATGCGTCGTTGCCGCCTGTCCCAAATGAACTGCCATAACCTGTAACTACAAAGCCACCGTCACCAACAGACACGATGCCTCGAGCAACGTCATCCGAATCACCACCGTATGCACGCTGCCACACCGGCATCCCTAGGGAATCTACTCGGATGAAATAGAGATCGCGAGGGGCTTCAAGCTCGGACGTCGTCGTCCCGACGAAGACGAACCCCCCATCATCAGCCACAGCAACGTCAAACGCGCGGTCGACACCATCGGCACCAAGGACCTGAGCCCACATTTGGTTGCCGCCCGGACCCAGACGTAGCATGTAAACATCCCAGTCCGGCTTCCCGACACTTTGCGTCTGCCCGGCGATAACCATGCCTCCGTCGGGAGCCCGTTCGAGACTCCAAGCCCGTTCGTTCCGATCACCTCCAAACCGCCGGCGCCACCGGAGGTGACCGCTGGGGTCAATGGCAAGCAAGAGAACATCTTCATCGCCAGTCGGGGTCGAGGTCGTATACCCAACAACGACGATCTCACCGAAGTCATTCTCCATGAGGTCCCAACCGTAGTCGTTTCCCGATTGCCCATAGGCGTTCGCCCAGAGGACTAACCCCATGGAATCGAGTTTCACCACGTAAACATCGATTCCGTTCTCCACACCAGCACTGGTGTATCCCGCAACGGCATAGCCCCCATCTTCCAGCTCAATGACCGCATTGGCAACATCCAGGCCAGAACCGCCTAATCGTTGCTCGAACGTAATGGAATCTCGAAAATCTTGAGCTGAAATGGTGGTGGCAGCTACCGAGGCGATACTCAAAAGAACCTGCCAGACTTTAGAACAGAGCATCGTTCTTTCGACAGAGTTAATCAGCGTTGCGTGTCGTGGGGGTGGGTCTCGTAATGCTGCCGCAGCAAATCCTTACCATAGTCATTGCCGTTCGGCGTTCTCACCAGCGCATGAATGTGCTGCTTGTTGGGCTCATTGGGAATAATGTGGCGAAGCAAACGCGTGTCGTCATCGTGTCCTCCCTTGAAGGCTCAGGCGATTTCGTCATTAGAAATCGTTGTGAAAGAAAGCCTCTGCTGAGTGCCAATCGCTACAAGGCTAACCGCTTCGATTCGTGCTACGACCGTTTCCCAACAATACGCCATGCGCTAGCGCTCTCAGCCAGCAAAATCGGATACTTGGCGGCACCAATTATAATCGAGCAACTCGTCCAGAAGTGACGAAACTGGAAAAGGCGGAGAGAGCGAGCGCATCATGAATGACCGACAGAACACGCTACGAATCAATGCTGACCGATTTCGCAAGAGATTCGACGCACTTGCAAACATCGGTGCAACCACCGACGGGGGAGTACATCGGCCGGCGCTTGGCCCTGAGCACCTCCGCGCCAGAGAGTGGTTTTTAATGGAAGCCACGGCCGCAGGATTAACGACCCATGTTGATGGTGCGGGTAATCACTCAGCCGCCTTGTCCTGCGGGCCAGCTGGTGCGCCCGTCCTCCTATTGGGGTCGCATCTCGATTCGGTGAGATACGGTGGACGGTTCGATGGTGCGCTCGGTGTGCTCGCTGCCCTTGAAATACTACAGGTCGTCAAGGAAGCCGGTGTTGCCCTTGAGACCAATCTCGAAGCCATAGACTTCACAGACGAAGAGGGAACACATCTTGGGTTCCTCGGTAGTCTGGCTTTGGCGGGAGCGATCACTCCTCAAGAATTACGTCACCCCGGGAGCGACCTAGGGGTATTTCAGAAGGCACTCGCTAAAGCCGGTTTGACCGAGAACTCAATCCTCAACGCGAGGCGTGCCCCCTCGACCATAGCCGGCTATCTAGAATTACACATTGAGCAAGGCAATCGATTAAACACTTCGGCAGATGATATCGCCGTCGTCACATCGATTGTTGGTCTAAGGCGACAGAAGGTCACCTATATCGGTCGCGCTGATCACGCCGGCACGATCTCCATGAAGGAGCGGCGCGACGCTGGACAGGGTGCCGCAGCACTCATGCTCTCCTCACGTCGCCTAGTGATGAAAGAGTTCCCAGAGAGCGTGGTGAACACTGGTGCTATCGAATTCTCGCCAGGCGCAATGAACATCGTCCCTCAGCGTGCACAGCTGACCCTTGAATTCCGTGCCCCGAAACCGCATGACCTCGAGCAGTTAGGCGTGGCTCTGCAACAACTGGTGTATGCCGAGGCGCGTGAACGGGAGTTAGATGTCACCATTGAGGAAGTTGACGGCATCCAGCCCGTACAAATGAACGGGCAGGTGCAAGCGGCGTTCGTTGCCGCCGCTGAGCAACTTGGCCTCAGCCACAGACGAATGGCCTCTGGAGCGGGCCACGACGCTCAGGTGATGGCGAAGATCTGTCCCGCAGGAATGATCTTCGTCCCTTCAGTCGACGGGTGTAGTCACTCAGCGCGCGAATTCACAGAGTGGGAGGACTGCATTAACGGCGCAAACGTTCTCCTACAGACCGCTGTTGCTGGCATTCCTAGTGCAGATTGACCAAGAACCGGGTAGTTCGGGCTCCAATGTCAATCACCAAACTTGATCCCTTGCGCAAGCGGAAGTTCAGTGCTTCGGTTGATCGTGTTGGTTTGGCGGCGCATGTAGGCTCGCCAGGCGTCCGTTCCTGACTCTCGCCCACCACCCGTTTCCTTCTCTCCACCGAAAGCTCCACCAATCTCAGCTCCGCTGGTGCCGATGTTGACGTTAGCGATCCCGCAATCACTGCCACACGCCGACACGAAATATTCCGCTTCTCGAAGATGCTCGGTAAAAATGGCCGACGACAGTCCCTGAGGCACGGCGTTGTGAAGGGTCACCGCTTCCTCGACCTCCTCGACCGACTGCGCTAATATCGCATCAGCTGAACCATAATCGATGATGTAGAGTATCGGTCCGAAGGTTTCTTCCTGTACGATGGCCAAGTCGTTTGTCGCAGTAGCCAGACATGGTGTGACGTAGTGTCCACCAGGGTGGGCCTCATCCTCCAGCCGATCACCACCACAAAGAACCTCACCACCTTCTGCCTTGACCCGCGCTACTGCCTGCATCAGATTCTCGACGGCATCCAGAGTGGCCAACGGTCCCATCAACGTTTCCGGCTGCCGAGGGTCGCCGATCCGCACACCGGCGTAGGCACGCTTCAATCGATTTACTAGTTCACTACGTACCGAACGGTGACAGATAATCCGGCGTGTACTGGTACACCGCTGCCCAGCCGTCCCAATCGCACCGAACAGAATGGCCGGCAGGGCCACATCAAGATTGGCGTGGGCTGTGACAACAATTGCGTTGTTACCGCCCAGCTCAAGGATCGTACGACCAAGGCGTTGGCCGACGACTCCGGCCACGTGGTGCCCAACCTCGCAACTACCGGTTACGGAAATGAGACCGACTCGGCGGTCTTGAACTAATCGCTCGCCGATTGTCGAGCCACCGCCAATGGTCAGTGAAAAGACGGCCGGGTCCACGTTGTTAGCACGGCAGACCTCTTCGGCGAGCCGGGTAACAGCAATCGCGGTTAACGGGGTTCGGCTCGCCGGCTTCCACACTGTGCTGTTACCACACACTGCACCGAGCGCCGCGTTCCAACTCCACACTGCAACCGGAAAATTAAACGCGGACACCACACCAACAACTCCTAATGGGTGCCACTGCTCGTACATCCGATGGTCGACTCGCTCGGACGGCATCGTTAAGCCATAAAGCTGCCGTGATAGCCCACACGCGAAGTCGCAGATGTCGATCATCTCCTGCACCTCGCCCTCACCTTCAGCCGCAATCTTGCCCACCTCAAGCGTTACAAGCGCACCGAGATCCCGTTTGGCAGCGCGCAAGCGATCGCCCAACTGACGCACCACCTCACCGCGCTGAGGAGCCGGCACGTTACGCCACGCATTGAACGCGTGCACCGCCTGACCAACGATCTGTTCGTATTCGTCCTCAGTTACTGTCTTAACCGACGCGATACGGGAGCCATCGATCGGTGTGACCACTTCAACCTCCGGCCCTGAACCGACCCAGTCGCCACCAAACCCCCCAGAATTAATTGGTGCAATACCCAGTGTGTTAAGTAAGTCAGACATCAATGCACACCACCCATCGTAAACCGCCAAACGTTAGAGTTCTGCTACACCTACCATCACGAAACTTGCATCAAGGATTGCGAACGCACGGTGAGCTACCCGACCCCGGTGCCGGTCTATGTTACCGCGTAGAACAGTGTCGCACCGATCACCACGACGAAAAGTCCGGCGAGTCGGACGAGAGCGTGTGGCCGATGACTTAACCACTGCGAGAACGACCGAATCCGTTCGCGGCCGACCAGTAACATCATGACCCCCGAAAAGAGCACCAGCGTACCGAAGAACCGGAGGAACATCGGTAGTCGTGTTTCTGCTGCCACCATTAGCAGAACTAGCCCAACGACAAGCCGAACCGCAGCGATGGCAAAATGCAGCCTGCCCTGATGCAACAACGCCAGCCGTGTCACGCCCCAGGGAACCACCATGACAACACTACCAAGGACAATCATAAACAGGCCAAAGACTGCTACGACTGTCGCCATTGAACTCCTCCGTTAGGTAAATCACTCGGGTTCCACAGTCCTGACGGAGGCGAGCTCGGCACGTCAGGGGTCAGCCTCCGCCTGTGCGTAGCTACTAGCGACGAGCGGTGGGAGTCATGGTGATCTCGTGACGTTCGCCGTCGCGTAAAAACACCACAGTAATGACCTCATCAACCTTCACGGCATCCAACGCGTAAGTGTAGTCATAGATGTTGGCAATCAATTGACCTGCAAACTCAATGAGCACATCGCCCTCTTGGAGGCCAGCCTTCGCCGCCGGACCACCTTCGATAACACCACCTAGTAATAGACCCTCGACCTCAGCAGTATAGTCAGGAATCGTTCCAGTGAACGCCCGCAAGCTCGCACGTTGGCCCTGCTGCTCTACCTGCTCGACCCGTACAAAGTCCAATGGAGTGTTTCGATTGGAAACGTTACGCGCGATGATCGTACCTAACCTGACCACTCGGTCAAGATCCTCGTAGTTAACAGCCGAAGTATCATCACTCGGCCGATGGTAGTCCGAATGGCTACCTGTGAAGAAATTTAGGCTCGGAACCTCCGCACCGTTAAAACTCATCACATCGGTCGGCAAATACGGATCGTGTTGGATCTGCACGTTGAAACCAACAGGTACGTTCGCCTGCTCGATCAGCCCCTCCCATGCCGTGCTAGAACCCACCGCCTGCAACGCAAGCCTGTTGTCACGTGCGCGTCCGACCATGTCAAAGTTTAAATAACCCGAGATGTCCGGCATCGGTACTGGTTCTGTATCAGCAAAGTTCGCAGACCCAAGGAGACCCAACTCTTCACCTGACCAAAACGCCAGGATGACGCCTCTCCGACGGTCAGTGCCAGCAAGTGCACGGCCGATTTCAATGACCGCCGCCACACCAGATGCGTTATCGTCAGCACCGTTATGAATTTCACCACGCTCGTTATCACGTGCTAAAGAATTGCCTTGGAGGCCGAGGCCCAAGTGGTCATAGTGCGCACCCAGTAACACATACGGCTTTTGGTCTGCAGTGACCGAAGGCATGGCCAACGGCGGCAAATATCCGACAACATTGAAGCCGGTACGCTGCTCCCTAGTCACCCTGACATCGAGTGTCAGTCGTACGTCGTCGATAGAAAATCCCGCCACGTGAGGGTTACCGGTGTCCAGTTCAGCCTGAATTTCCTCGACAGTCCGGTTCGGCACATACTCAAACAGTGAATCCCCCACAGCTGCACTCATGGTCGCGGCGACAATCCCCGACCCGGAAATGGCCGTATCAAAGGTCATCGGAATCGTCAGGCCAGCGTTCGGTGAGCGCGGGCCAGTTAACACGAGCAATGCCTTTGCCCCACGTTGGCGGGCAGCCATTGCCTTATAGCGGAGGCCTGAATACCGCGCGAGGATGTTACGTAGTTCCTGATCTACATCCTCTGGAAAATAGCGAAGCACCACAACAATCTTGTCGGTGACGTCGAGGGTTGCATAGCTGTCATAGCCGAAGTCTTGCGAGTCTGGCACGACTAGGCCGTAACCAGCGAACACCACCTCACCTTCGACTTCGGTCGAATCAGAAAACGACAGCGCTTGCACGTCGTCACTGCTATTCCAGCTGGTATCAAGGTTGAGTGTCAGTGACGTGCCAGCATCGTTGACACCGGCCGTGAACTCGAAAGGTAGCCGGAAATCTGATTGGCCTGGAAGGACTGTCGCTCCGATCGTGCGAAGTTGCCCGACAATGTAGTCTGCTGCACCCTGGGCTCCTTCAGACCCAGTCAGGCGTCCCCCCAATGCATCTGCCGCCAGCGCCTCAACATGCGATTGTGTGCGCCATCCTTCTTGGGCAACAACCGGACCTACGAATGCACTCACTCCCACGACGAAAACTGCCACGGAGAATTGAACGCGATATCGCTTCGTCATATCGTTACTCATCACCACCCGCCTCGCTGGTCCCGCCAGAATCTCTTGGCCCAGCGGCTTCAAGCGCTTCGAGCGCCTTGGCATGATTCCACTGTCCAAGAAAAATCTGTCCGGCTTGACCACCAGCGCGATTTGACGTCCATGTTAGAACCTCGCCATTTGGTGACGGTACAGGCAGTCCATCGAACCCATCGGTGTAAGTGATACGTATCGGTTCCTTTCGACCATCGGCATCGACAATGTACACCTCAAAATTCGTGAAGCCCAGTTTGTTCGATGCAAAGAAGATGTATTCGCCTGATGGATGGTAGTACGGCGCCCAACTCAACGAGTTAAAGTCAGTGATCTGCTGCTGCTCGGTGCCGTCGAGATTCATCGTCCAAACATCGGCGGTCAAACCTGCCTCGTCAAAGCGCCGCCAAACGATTTTTGAACCGTCGGGGGAGAAGAACGGACCGCCGTCGTACCCCAAAACATCGGTAAGCCGTCGCTGCCCTGATCCATCAGCACGCATAATGTAGATTTCAGCAAAGTACGACGGGTCTAGTTCTAGTTGCTTCCGCTCATCCTGACTCAATTCTCGGTTGTAGGCGTCACGCATCGACGTAAACGCGATCCATTCTCCATCTGGTGAATAGCCCCCTTCAGCGTCGTACCCGTAGACATCTGTCAATCGCGCATATTCACCAGTGTCCTGGTCGAATGTATAAATCTCCATCTCCGGGTCGTAGTCCCACGCGTATCGTCGTTCTTGCCCAGATTCGCGAAAAGCCATCTCGGCAGCCTGTAACGCCTCGGATTCGGAATCGTGCTGAGTTGAGGCATACATGATGAGCGCGCTGCCAGGCTGGAAAAAAGCGCAGGTCGTCTTACCATGACCTGGTGAAATCCGGCGCGAGTCACCCGTCTCCATATCAAGAACGTAAATCTGATAGAAGGGGTTCTCGGGCTCTCGTTCACTTTGAAAAACAAGCATGCCACCGTCTGGTCGAAAATAGCCCTCTCCAGCCCGCTTGCCTGTGATGGTCAGCTGCCGGATACGCGTCACGAAGTCAGATTCAGAGTAACCATCGTCATTCTGACTAGCAACGAAGGTCCCCGACAGCCCTAGAACCAGCACCGCCGCCACAATTACTACCCTGCACATCCGTGTCCCAACGTTTGTCATATTCCACATCATCCTTAACTCTCTGGCCGTCAGAGCCCGCCCTCACCATATTATCGCGCTCGCCCAGAATCGCGGGAACTTTGGTATCTAACCATTAAACGCTCCGTCCGATGTGTCCTGCGCCGCCACGATTTGACTGACCGCATGGTAATTCACACCACACTCCCTGTCACTGTAGCTATCCTCTCAAGACGAAAGCACGGTAGTAATACACTATAAACTGCACGCACGCAGCGTCCCTAGTCCAACATCTACCTCACTTTTTACTCCCAACTCCTGTATTCTTGTGCCGGTATGACCCGCACTGCCTCCACGATGTTGCCTCTGGAGACACCAGCGCCAGATTTCGTGTTGCCCGACCCGCGTGGAGACGTCGTCTCGCTGTCTCGTTTTTCCGATGCACCAGCACTCGTGGTCATTTTCATGTGCAACCATTGCCCCTACGTGAAACATCTGAAGCCGGCACTAGCCGTGTTCGCCCGCGACTACCTCCCGAAGCATGTCGCGGTGGTTGGGATCAATTCAAATGACACAGCTGAGTTCCCCGAAGATGCCCCTGAACGAATGGTAGAGGACATCGAAGCGTTTGATTACCGCTTTCCGTATCTCGTGGATGGAACACAGGAGATAGCCAAAGCATATGGCGCGGCCTGCACACCGGACTTCTTTTTGTTCAACGTGGGTCGGCGGCTTGTGTACCGAGGACAGTTCGATAACAGTCGACCGAACAATGGCCTACCCGTTACCGGCGAGTCCTTACGAACGGCAGTGGACGCCATCCTCGCCGGCTCACCGGTCCCTGGACCTCAAACACCAAGCCTTGGCTGCAACATCAAGTGGAAACCAAACAACGCACCGGATTACTTCGCCGGTTGAGATGATTTAGAACCGACCTTGGACATAAAGCGCCCTTGTTTACTGGGCGCTCCTCGCTCATCACAAACGCCCTGCCCTGTAACGAACCCTGGGTCGACCTGCATAGCATCCTCCAACAACTCTAGGTAATGGACGCGGGGCACCCCCACCGCACCTAGACGTGCCAAGTGCGGTGTGAGCCATTGGACGTCGAGTAAGCGGAACTCGCGGGTCCGCAGGTGGTCTGTCAAGGCCGAAAGTGCTACCTTCGACGCGTCGGTCACACGATAGAACATCGACTCGCCAAAGAACGCTCCCCCCAAGGCAACGCCATAGAGTCCACCAGCCAATTCTCTACCACACCACACCTCGACCGAGTGTGCGAAACCCGCTTCGTAGAGCGCCGAATATGTTTCGATAATTTCGCCATTGATCCAGTCACCCTCAACCCCGCGAGACGCGCAGCCAATAATTACCTGATGAAACGCGCGATCGAATGTTATGTCGAACTTGTGACTCCGCAGGACACGTGCCAGGCGACGCGAGACACGAAACCGACCTATCGGTAGGATTCCACGCGGGTCGGGCGCGTGCCACACCATGGTTCCAGATGGCCCGGGCATTGGGAACAAACCCGAACGGTAGGCCGTTAGCAGGACCGGGAGCGAAATCATAATCCGTCTAGTAATATATAGTGGTTCATCAGTCGTAGCTGGGCATTGGTTCCCTCTGGGGTTAGTCTGCATACAATGAAATGATGGACGAGTCGTTCCACACGTCGCACGAAGCGTTTTGCCATGAACGAATCCGAAGTGGTAACTAAAGGGATCCGGGTCCACGTGACCTCTCATTACTCCGCTGAAAACTCTCAGCCGCAGAATCTGTGGTTCTTTCTTTATACGATCAAGATTTCGAACGAGAGTACCGATACGGTGCAACTCGTTAGCCGTCACTGGGTCATCACCAACGCTGAGAACCAGGTTGAGGAGGTTCAGGGTCAAGGTGTCATCGGCAAACAACCGGTGCTGGCACCTGGTGAATCATTTGAGTACACGTCCGGCTGTCCACTCACCACGCCTTTCGGCATGATGAAAGGGACCTACCAGATGCTCACGGCCGACGGTGACAATTTCGAGGTCGAGATCGCTCCATTCGCTCTGACAGAACCCTACACCGTGCACTGAACGTGCCGTCGGACACGTCAAGCGGTAGGATTTTTCTTGGTCAAAACGTATTTGTTACTTGAAACGTCGAGGACCTGTGGGTTGGTTAGTAGGCATCGGCTGGCCTACTCTCACCATTTAGTCGAGTGCTTCACTCGTTGGTAGACACCCCTCCGTATGTGATGCAACCAGACGTTTCCATCCGCACCAGGCGCGCGGCGATGACGGCACTTTTCATGAGTGCCGGCCTGTCTTCAAGCGGATACATCGCCGCAATTATCGTGGCTCCTCTCATCGCCGAAGACCTGCTCGGTAACGCTATGCTGAGTGGTCTGCCGTCAGCCTTTACTGTCGTTGGTATGGCCATTGGCTCAACGGTGCTGTCAACTAGGATGGCCAAGTCTGGACGACGTAGCGGCCTGGTTCTGGGCTACACAGTCGTGGCGGTAGCAGCAGCCCTAGCCGTGATTGCAACAAATCTCGCGTCCTTCACCCTGTTCTCATTCGCCATGTTCGTCCTGGGTGCTGGCCACAGTGCAAATCGGCTCACGCGCTATGCGGCGTCAGACCTGTATGAATCGAAACAACGCGGAGCGGCAATCGGCTGGGTGATCTGGGCCGGCACGATAGGGTCAGTGGTCGGCCCAGCGCTTCTCGAACCAGCGCGCGTATTTGCGATGTGGCTCGGCACTGTCGAAACGTCTGGCGCCTATTTGGTTACCATTGTTGGAGCCCTAAGCGCGATCGGGGTTTTGCGGGCAAAAATGCCGCGGCTCGCTTCATTCAACGCGTCGACCAGCTCAAAGGCTCAGTATTCCAGCATCAGTCGGTTGCTCGGGGTACCCGAAATGCAGATCGCGCTAATGGCATTAGTCATTTCCCAAGGGGTAATGGTGCTCCTAATGACCATGACACCAGTCCACATTCGAGGCGCGGGTGATGGGCTTGGTTCGATCGGATTGGTCATCGGTGCTCACGCTTTTGGCATGTACGCACTTTCTCCGCTTACAGGGATACTGAGCGATCGACTGGGACGTGTCCCCGTCATTCTGCTCGGTATGGCCATGCTGGTGGGTTCAGCGTTCTTGGCCGCCAACACTCCCGGACACGAAACCATGCGGTTGACAGTCGCGTTACTCCTGCTGGGTCTCGGATGGAATCTCGGGTTCGTTGCCGGCAGTGCTCTGCTGACCGACAGCGTGCCTGACATTGACCGCCTCCATGTACAGGGCTTCGGTGATTCGGTTACCTGGGTGACCGGGGCAGTGGCTAGCCTTGCGTCCGGTGTGCTCCTAGCAAGCGGTGGTTTCCCCAAGCTGAGCTTCGTCGGCGCAACGTTCGCGGTCCTGCCGGCTCTATTGATTGGGTGGCACAGACTCCGTAAGTCGCCAGTCGTTGGCCCAGACTAAGAACTCTAACAGCTAGAAACGTCAACCTTCCTCCGGCAGCACCGTCCGGCGGACAACGCCTTCGATTGTTAAACCTTGAATGATGATCGAAAAAATAACAACACCGTAGGTCGCCGCAAGCAACAACTCCTTGACCGGTGACGGTGGCAGCGACAACGCTAGCGCAACGGAGATGCCTCCCCGCAATCCGCCCCACGTAAGTACGGGAATCGCGCCTCGTGTAAACGTTCGCATCAAGCCCAGAAGCGTGATTGAACCCGCCACACTTACGAAACGAGCCACCAAAACCACGGGAATCGCCAAGCCTACGGCAAGGCCAATCTTACCGTTCAAGGAGAGCGCTACGACCTCAAAACCGATGATGAGAAACAGAACTGAGTTTAGAATCTCGTCGAGTAACGACCAGAACGTTTCGATATGTTTTCGTGTGTTTACACTCATCGCGAATCGCGTGCCGTGATTGCCAATGAAGAGTCCTGCGACAACAACTGCAAGTGGCCCTGACACGTGTAACTGAATCGCGATAACTGAGATCGTCATCACGAGAGAGAGCGTCATCAGTATCTCAAGGTTATGCTCGTCCACTTGGCGCATAACGCGAAAGGTGAGGTATCCCGTCAATAAGCCGAGTGCAATACCGCCGACCGCCTCGGTCAACAGTAGCTTTACCACCATCAGAACTGACACATTACCTGGTGAAGTGGCGTCAAGCCCCAACCCAACCAAAACTGAAAAAATGACCACGCCCACACCATCGTTGAAAAGACTTTCGCCAGCGATCTTGGCTTGGAGTGCTTTCGGCACAGCAATCGTCTTTAGAATGCTGAGCACAGCGATCGGGTCAGTAGGTGAAATGAGCGCGCCGAAGACAAGGCACTGTAACCATGAAACGTCGAACCCGAGCGCGTGCCAACCTACGTAGGTCAACGCTCCGACAATCAGTGTTGACGCGAGGGTGCCAACCGTTGCTAGCATCGAGATCGCCCAGCGGCGATTCAATAGATCGGCCAAGTCAACATGTAAGGCGCCCGCGAAAAGCAGAAAGCCCAACATGCCTTTCATCAGGGTTTCGTACAGGCCGATTTCAAGTAATACACCGTGGACGGCCGCGCGGAAACCAAGTGAAGGGATGAGGCTATCGACCGCCAGTGCGGCGAGCGAGGTTAAAAGAGCAATGACAACAAGGCCGATGCTATGGGGCAACTTCAGCCACCGGTGGTTCAGGTAGCCAAACGCCGCCGCTCCGGTCACGAGGAGGGTAGCAAGCTGGAGAACCGACTCTATGCCCATCGCGTCACTCTACTGTGAGAGTGACGTCTCATCCGAAAAAAAAATTGAAAAAATACTGCGAGCGCTCAGTTCAGCGCTCATTCCCACGCAACCTCAATTTCATACGTGTCGTCGCCCCCCGTCCCCGTAGCAGTCACGCGTATGCTCTCAGGCCGATGCACCCGTTGGTTAAACGGCGTGCCGTCGCTTCCGCGAAGTTCACCCAACGAGAAGCGGTTTGTAGCCTCAGACTCCAAGCGGTATATCGTCGCCGAAAAGACCATCTGTCGTCCGACAGGAAACACTTCCAGTTTGAGGTCGTTCAGCCCGGTACCGGAGTGATTACTTACGCTTATGTTGAGTTGCGATCGTTCGATTTCGATCGGCCCTCCGGTCGGCGAATCGTATTCCCTACCTGATCCGCACGCCGTCACAACCACCATGATGCCTAAAATGACCGCCGCGGCCGCAATCTTATGAACATCTCCGCACTTCTTCATAGTCTTACCCTCCAAAGAATCTATAGAAGACTAATGGCCGACCGGGGAATCAAGTTGTATGAGCCGAACTGACACAACGGCCTTAGGAAACGGAACGACAAGCCAGTAGACTCTGGACCTGGGCCGGTTCTAGGAAAACCAAAGAGTATGACGCCGAACGCCGAAGGTCTCATATTCACCACCGGGAACGGAACGCTGACCGTCTCAGAAAAGCAAACCTACACGGAAAGGCCGAGTCTAGCCCGATGAGACCGGGCATGCAAGGTTGGACCGGGTGGGGCCGAATCGCTCATCGCGTCGAGGTGACGGCCACAGTGGTGTCCTAGAAATGCCGCTCGTACCAAGCAATTGAACGTTCAAGTAGGTCTACTTGGTGGGCCGCCTCGCGAATGCCGTGACCCTCGCGTGGGTAGCGTACCATCACCACCTCCACGCCGACGTCTTTGAGTGCGATATAAAACTGTTCGGCTTCAGCAATCGGTACATCATTATCGTTCTCGCCGTGCACAAGCATTGTTGGAGTCGTCACGCTGTGTGCGTAACGAATGGGTGACCGTTCCCAAAGCAAATCAATGATGCCATTTTCGTGGGGGTAAGCACCAAATTCTACGGCGAGATAATCATGATAGTAAGCCATGTAGTTGAAGCTGATGAGATTTGAAATGCTCGCTCGCGGAATCGCTGCCCTAAAGCGCTCTGTCTGCGTAATAATCCAATTCGTGAGCTGCCCACCATAGCTCCCGCCCTCGATCACCAACCGACCACCGTCAAGCCACCGGTACCTGTCGAGCGCTGCATCAACACCAGCCATTACATCTTTCGCTTCGCCACCGTTTTGATCCATAAAAATGGCGTCGGTCAGCTCCTGCCCATAGCCAGTCGACCCTCGGTAATTCACCATGAGTGTTGCCCAGCCGAGTCCCGCATAGACCTGTGCAGTTAGATTGAACGCCGCCCCTTGCTGACCGTGGGGACCACCATGGATCATGACCACCAGTGAATGACGATTTGCTGAATCAAGATCAACGGGTTTAGTAAGGAATGCCTCGATAGGTCGGCCATCGAAACTCGAAAACGTGAACGCTTCTACCTCAGCCGTCACACGCTCGGCAAGAAGCTCGGCATTTAGCGACGTCAATGGTTCCGACGAACCGTCGTGTCGCATATAGAGTTCAGCAGGGCCGCTCGGCGCAGTGAATGTGTAAGCGATCGCGCCATTGTCCGCCACCGACCAAGCGCCGACCCGTCCTCGATCAATAACAGTCATGCGGGGTGAACCACCAGAGGTGGGCAGCTGAAACAGATGGACATTGCCACGTGCCTGAACCGTGAAGTAAAGCGACTGACCATCAGAAGCCCACCGCACGCTCCGTTGACGATTATCAATGCTGCCGCCGAGCTCCTGGCGGTTACGCCCATCAGCGTCGAGAACCCACACGTGGGTGTCCTCCATCGTCGTCTCGGATGAAGTTAACGACCGTCGAGATCCTAAATAGGCGATCAGGCGACCGTCGGGTGACCATGTCGGTTGGTACTCCGCACTCGCCGTATCAGTCACCCTACGAATCGCGCCGTTTGCAACACGCACTGCATATATATCGTAATTAAAAACACGGTCCGGGTCCGGCTCGCGATTCGAAATAAACACAATCTCATCGCCTTGCGGTGACCAATCGATAGAGTGCTCGTAATAGATTCCGCTGGTAAGTTGATTTACGCGATTAGTAATTCGGTCAAATATGAATATATGCACTCGACGATTGTCGTTAAACCGAGTCATCCCCTCTGAAGCCGTTGGCTTGTAGAGATAACGGGTGATGACCATCGGGTCACCCGCTGCCGCATCCTCTGCCTCACCGGTCGCCGACACGAAAGCAATGCGGTTGCCATCGGGGGCCCACGCAATTCGCTCGCCAGCTGACGGCAGTGGATGATTTGTACCTGTAATTGGCGTAAGAAATTTTTCGGCCGAGCCATCCGCGCGCGCTACTACGAGTCCTGCCTGACCTTCCACCACGCCGAAGTAAGCAATCTCTAGACCGTTAGGTGACCAGCGAGGCCCCGAGGCAAAGCCACCTTCACCACCGAGTTTCGACACTTCGCCGCTTGCGATCTCCATTACCCAGACTTCTGAATAGGAACGCCCAGGTCGATCGCTTTTTCTAACGCTGTAGGCAACTCGCTCCCCGTCAGGTGAAAGTTGAACGTCGCCAACGGCCTGCTGCCGATAGAGATCGGCGGCTTCAAAGGGGCGAACTTGCGCACTCACCGACCGGTCGGCTCCTACCATCACGCCAATGACAACTAATAGAACAGTGATACACACGCGAGGACTCATGGGTCTCCTTTGATAACGAGTACGGTGAGCAGGATATCAGAGAAAGAACAGAGAAAATGGATGGTGGAAGCCAAAAACAAAAATTGCGGGGAAGGAAAAGTCGTCGGTCCCGCTTCCCCGGCCTTGTTCCCGTTGACTTCTATCCTTTGAATCCCGCTCTGTTCAACGCAGTTCCCTGCCCCGTGTCTCCGGAATCCAAATCCAGAAAATGGCAGCCACAATGAAGGCTGCAGACGTAATCGAAAGTGCCGGAGCAAAACCATGGGTCTCAGCAAGTGACCCGACAATCCATGGAGCTGCAGCGCTAGCCAAACGACCAATGTTGTAGGTAAATCCCTGGGCCGTAGCGCGGATTTCAGTTGGATATATCTCCGCAGTCACCGCTCCGAATCCGCTAAACGATCCGGTTCCGAAGAACGCAACAAACGGGCCCAACACGAGTAGCGCTATCGGGTTACGGGTAGAGGTGTAGGCAAGAATAAGCGCAGCCGCAATCAGTACGTAAACTATGTAAGTACGCTTCCTTCCAACGCGATCACTCACGAAACCGAACATTACGTAGCCAAGCCACATCCCAATTTGCATTGCGATGATTAGTGCGGACATCGCATATGCACTCAATCCAATGCCCCCATCCGCTACCGATAGCGAGAGGTAGGCTGGAATCCACAGGTTGAAGCCCCACCACGCAAACATGATGCAGGCATTCATCAGGGTCACTGCAACTGTTAGGCTGCGCAGTTCACGCCGGAACATTGAACTGAAACGGCCTAAAGATTTACTGCTGCGTGCACTGGCCTGCCAGATTTGAGGCTCTTCAAGCCGCCGTCTAATCCAGACCGTGAACAGGGCTGGAAAAATGCCAACGAAGAACACTGCCCGCCAGCCCAAGCTTGGTAATACGAGTGCAGTCACGATGGCTGCAGCAGCGTATCCAAGAGCCCAGGAACTTTGCATGAGGCCAAGCGCCTTGCCTCGATGCTCAGCTGGCCACGTCTCTGAGATGAGCGCTGCACCGCTCGCCCATTCACCGCCCATGCCGATGCCCAAGAAGACACGGAACACAGCGAGCTGGCGCACCGACTGTGCAAAACCACAGGCTGCTGTGAACACGGAGTAGGTGAGGATGCTCCAGATGAGTGCGCGAACACGGCCGAAACGATCGGCGAACACACCGAACAGGATCCCGCCAACCGCGGAAGCCGCCAACGTCAGAGAGGCCAGTGAACCACCCGTTGCGGTGCTCATATTCAAATCAGCCATGAGCGCGGCGAGCACGAGCGCGTAAAGCATGACGTCAAAGGAGTCCAGTAGCCATCCCATTGACGCGGCGACCAACGCACGCCTCGCAATTGGGGATGACTCTCGCCACCAATGTAAGCTCAGGAGGTTCGATGGTTTGCCAGAAGAAGTGGCCACGACTCAGCTACCGATGGTTTGAGCAGGCACTCAAGAACCAGACAGTCATTCCTCGTTGTTCTTCTCTTTTGGCGGCCTCGGCCGGTGCATCGTCAGTCGCACACCCTCGAAGAACTCGCTACCATCACGCTCGACCTCGTGCTTGCCGTCGGCGAGATATTGGAGAATTGCCTTGTCCCACTGCAAGCCAGCAGTTGCAACAAGATCCATCCAGGCACCATGAGCAGTTTCATCTGGCGCTTCAGTGCTGCCACTCCAAATAGTGACACGTGGGTTACGTGCCATGAAGCTCCGACTCCCCGCGCTAGCCCGCGACCCCTTGAGTGCCGTGTAGATCAGGACATCATCAGAGAAATCAAGCTTAAAATTTTCGTTGTCGTGATCAAATCCATATCGAGCGTAGCGAGCATAGGCTCTTTCGTTGAGCGCACGGACATCAGGCGCAGCGTTGATGTACTCGGTAATGAGGTCTCGAATAGCGAAAGCTGCCTCCTTATGGCGTGGATAGCGCGGATCGTCGAGATAGCTAAACCCCGGAATGAACCAGCCCCGCATCCCCCACCAACCACGTGATTGCGTCACCCGGTTCCGAACCCACCCGGCGTACTCCGAAAAGAGTTGGACCCATTCGTGTGATGGATACCCATGAGGGTTAAGAAAAATGTCGGGTAGCCAACTGCGCCACAAGTCAACGCGAATCGTCGATTCGGGATAGAGGGGATCACTGTTCCATTGGCCCGACGCAACGTCAACACCTAGGGCGCCAAGATATCCTGCATGCAACATATGGTTAGGGGTGCTCCTAGAAAGATCGTAGGCGAGCTGTGCACCGTCGGCGTTGGTAATAGGATGAATGATCACGTTCACCTTATTTAGCCGTGAGTTAAAGGCTTCGTCAGTCAGCAGTAACTCGGCCAACTTGAGCACATGGCTGGTCGATGACACCTCATTCGCATGCTGCCGTGCCGAGTAGATGACTGTCGGCTTGAACGTTGTCGCTTTCGCGTGCGACCAATGCGATGCTTCGATCGGCGACATGAGATCCATTGCCCAAACATCCTTGCCGAGATAGCTACCGCCAACTCGGTAGGTTGTAGCTTCGGGGTACTCGGCCATGACGGCAAGAACAGCGTTCGCTTCGGGTGGCGGAATCGGGGTCTCCCATTGGACGATCGGAGCGTCAGGGTCACGCGTCGGCGCGCCGCTCAGCAACGATCTGACGTCTGGAAACGGCGCAGGCCGGCTACCACGGATAAGCGATGCGGTTAGCTGGGTCTCAATATCAATCTCGTGCTCCCACCCAGCAGCAACGCGTATTTCTCCCAAACCGTGGTAAGCAAGCGCGTCCCGATATAGCCCGGCCTCACGTAGCCGTTCAAGGTTACCGACAAGAGAGATCAACTGTGTAGCGGACATAATCTGCTCGTCCACCCGCTCAACACGTGTGCGTTTAACCAGTTCCGTCCACTCGTCGTGTTCCGAATCGACCTTGACGCGCAAATCGAGTCGCTCGATACCATCCTGACCATCACGTACGTAAGCGGCTAGTGTCACTGGCTGTTCCAGGGCTACCCTGGGAATGTCACGCCGCAGGTGCCCAGCCAAGCCCCCCTCTTCTTGATAGCTCACAACAACCGCGGGCCGTGGTGAGCCAAAGCCGGTGAAACTAATCGTGGCAGTACCTGGGGTGCCATCCGATTTCGCCTGTACGATCGGAATAACCCGCCCCGGGTAATTGAGCGCTTGCCCACGAGCATAGCGGCCTAGAACATCAAAGAAGTGCAACGTACCAAAGTAGATCTCCTCGTGGAGTGCCTCCATTGGTGCAATCTGCTCTTGGTCGATGCCAAGCTGATAATCGGGCTCGCTCAGTGTCACCGCCACTGTAAGCTCACCAAAGTGCGGCGCGTCGGCTGCGCGGGGTTTACCCTCACTAAGCTCCATGACGTAGTCATAAATTGCTGGGAGCGTGGTCCCCTGAAAGTAATCCCAAAAGCGCTCGGGGTCGGTAATGATCCGTGTGTTAGCAACCTCGCGGTCGCCAACACGCGCGTCGAGCCAACCGGTGGTGACACGGACCTTCTCGTAATCGGGAAACTGATCGAAATACGACCGCACCACTACCGCAGGTTCAAACACCTGCCGCAGCCGCTCGCGACCACGCGCGTCCCAAGCAATCACCTCGTAGGTCGGAGACCCAATCGGCATCTTTTCGAATGTGATTTTGTCGAGTGCAAGGTCGAGCTCCCGGGCGAGTACTTCATCGATCGGATGCAGTTCAAGCAACCATCGCGTCGGGGTGTACATCGCTTGCTGCCGCCACCCGGGAGGCGGACCGATTTCGGCGAATCGAATCACAACTCGATCCACCGGCAGAGTTGCCAGCCTCGGCCGGACGGCGTCGTAGAGCCAACTGTAACCCTGCTTATAGGCCGAAAGGATCGATACCGATACTTCAGAAAGTGTCGCTCCGGCATCAACAAGCTCTTGAATCACCTGCTGCTCAATCCGCGAACGCATCATTGGCGGCTCGCTGAGTCTTGCTGTCACGGTGATCGGTTCATCCCACATAACGGTTGGAATAACCTTGTTGCGGAAGTGTTCCCAGAACTCATCGACTTCCGAGGGAATCTCGATCTCATCACCGATAACAACACCGTCTACTTCGACGGGCCGAGCCTCCTGGACATCAAGACTCTCCACCGTTACGTCCAAGTCCGACACCGCTAGTGATGCTTCGACCGTTCTCCGAACCAAAACCTCTAAGCCCTGCTCGGGCTTCTCGACGAAGACGGTTACCTCAGCCGAAGTTAAAGAACGATCAGACAGTTCAGTGGCCAGTTGCTCAAGTTTGTACAGCGCCGTTACTGCCTGACCTGCCGGAGACCGACCCGACAGCAGGTTCCGAGCATCGTCCTCGACCGTGTCTATCGTGGTGCGATCCTTTCCCCGCTCCCAGATGTGAGGAAGCCGCTCGGTCAACTGAAGGATTGCCCGATCAAGACCGGAGGCGTCACCTCCGGTGACAATGACCGCGCTCTTACTCCCAAATGCTGGCCGTACCACCTGAACAAGGCCCTGGCCTGGCATCAAGTCAGGTAATTCCACCTTCCCGTCCTCAATCAATGCATCGATAAGGGGGTGATCCATGCCGATCAACACCGGCGTCGGCAACGATTCAGGTTTCTCAATCGCTTCGGTAGGCAGCGCTAATGGCACTGATAATCCGGTGGTCTCGAGCCCGAGGCGCGCGGCAAGGTCAATTGTGCGCATGATGCCTCCGCCCGATGGCACCAGCACGATGTCCGTCCGGTCTGGGATCAGATCGCTATTAGAGTCGCCAAAAAAGCCGTCAATGCCGTACACCGAGGACAAGTCCAAACTGCGCTTAGCCGCCGCCCCCGGCCGGCTGCTCAGAGGCTTAGGGTCGGGACCACGCACTCGCGGCAGGTCAATCGACACAACGACCCCTTCGGCAACTAGGTTGAATTGAAGCATGAGTGCTCCCGGGTAGGACAATGTTGGGTCGTCGTCACTCTCGGGTTCAACATTGTTGGTCGCCCGAGAGGTCAGCAGCTCATTCAGAGAGTCTTCTGCCTGTCGTAGTGCGTCCACCGCGTCGAAACGAACAATGACCCCCAAGCGGTCAATGCCAGCACCACCCGCCGTAACACGCGCATTAGGAACAGCGATCCTGCCGACTGGCACATCCAGGAAAGTCCCGGCCGCATCAACAACGTCAGCCAATGCTGCGCCCTTCGGGTCCCACACCTTAGGTAGCCGTCCGGCGAAAAGTTCAGCAGCCGCCCGCGTTCCAGCATCGTCAGGACCGGCTAGGACAATCGCGAGTACTTCCCTCACACGTGTCACCGTTACCAGGCCCTCACCCATCGCAAGCTCATTCAGTCCGATCGCCGATGGTGAAAGGCCCAGACGCGCCATTCCCGCAGTGCCGATTGCGACGACCGGCGAGTCAGGGTTCGCGTCAGCAAGGGGAAGCCCGATCGCCATTGACTCGAAACCGAGACGCGCCGCGACGTTAGCTGCCGCCGAGACGTCAGACGCGCTAGGCGAGTCACCTAAAACAAAGCGGACGTTAACGAAATCCGTGACGCTATCAGCGTTACGATCTTGAAAAATGACACCTTGGTCGAAGATCGACGTGAGAGTCAACGCGGGTAATTCAACCGACTGCGCTCCAGTACGGACCGTGGAAGCCACAACCACCACGAACAGTGCTGCAGTGCGAACAAGTTGTCTCCACCAACAATACAAAGTCCTCACTCCTTAAGTTTTGCAGCGGTGGGGCTGCCAACCATTACTCACGCGCTGGGCATCCCCGGCCGCCTTGCCAGCGTAGCCCCTGGTTCCTGATTGATCAAGGATCTTGGTAACTTTCTGCTACGATTGCGGCCGACACTTGATTCGGCACGCCTCCAGCTAGCTGAAGGAAGAGAGAAGATGTCAGTTGATTTCACTCGGCGAGAGTTTCTCGGTGCGGTAACCACTGCCAGCCTTGCACCGAGAGCTATCAAGGCCGTCGGGCAGCCATCAGTAAGCGAGCCGCTCTATAGGATCTCGCTGGCCCAGTGGTCGTTAAACCGGACAATTTTCGGTCCCCGAGGCGACAACTTTATGTCGCTTCTGCGCACCGACCCTGACGCAGTGCTCCAGGGAACATTGAACCCACTCGATTTCGCAAGGACGGCCAGGCGAGACTACGACATTGACGCTATCGAGTACGTGAATCAGTTCTTTTTCGGCCATGCTCGCAATGCTTCTTATCTTCGAGATCTGAAACAGCGAGCCGACGATGAAGGGGTGCGCAGCCTGCTTATTATGTGCGATGCCGAAGGCAACTTGGGAGACCCTGATGCTTCGGCGCGGACCACGACCATCGAGAACCATCACAAGTGGGTCGAGGCCGCGGCTTTTCTCGGTTGTCATGCGATCCGCGTGAATGCGCGTAGTGAGGGTGCCTGGGATGAACAGGTCAAGCTCGCGACCGACGGTCTCGCACGTCTCGCCACTTTTGCGGACGGGCATGGAATTGACGTCATCGTTGAGAATCACGGTGGGCTTTCTAGTAACGGGGAGTGGCTGAGCACAGTGATGGAGGCAGTGAATCATCCGCGAGTTGGCACGCTCCCCGACTTCGGCAACTTCAACTTGGCCGATGGTGAGCTTTATGACAATTACCAAGGCGTGACTGAAATGATGCCCTACGCCAAGGCCGTTAGCGCCAAGTCACACGATTTTGATGCAACGGGAAATCACACAACGATTGACTTCACTCGGATGATGCGGATCGTCCTCGACGCTGGATATCGTGGCTATGTCGGTATCGAATACGAAGGTCAACGACTCAGTGAACCCGATGGTATCCGTGCAACGAAGGCGCTCCTCGAGCGCGTTAGAAGCGAGTTGGCCGGAGAGTATTGACCACAAAGTCAGAACAACAGGATGCCTCTTTTTGAGGTCCTCTGTCGGTCGCCGCTACCTCAAGACTTGCTTACCCAACACCTGTTATGAATCTCCCAAGCTCACGCCTGACCTGGAATTTACTAGCGTATCTTTCCCTTGCAACCACTCCGCTAATAGCGCAGCCACCAACAGTCGACAATGTGATTCTTATCACGCTTGACGGGGCCCGAACCCAAGAGATTTTTAGCGGCCTCGACATCGATGTGTTGCAGTCCTCCCGTAACGACGTGCCCGTCGAGACCACCGCGGTCTATCAACAGTACTGGGCCTCAACCCCCGAGGCCAGACGCAGACAATTGATGCCGTTCTTCTGGGGAACGCTGATGGCCGATTACGGGTCGATTGCCGGCAATCGTACGCGGGGAAGTGTTGTTGAACTCACAAACACCCAGAGATTCTCCTACCCTGGTTATTCTGAAATACTTACGGGCGAGTCACACGATGACGTCATCACGAGCAACGAGAATCGCCGCTACTCATTTCCAACGGTTCTTGATTTCCTAAGAACTGAACTGAGGCTCGACCGTGAGCGAGTCGCGGTATTCGCCGCGTGGGAAACCTTCCGCTGGATTGTTTCGAACAAGGTGGATACCTTCACCGTCAATGCTGGATATCAGTCTTCGGACGATCCCAATCCGACGATTCGGACTCTAACTAACCAGCAGTTCGAGACATTGACACCGTGGGACAGCGTCAGGCACGACTTTTATACGTTCCGCCTGGCGATGGCACACCTCGCCGCCTACAAGCCACGAGTGCTGTATCTGGCCCTCGGAGAGACTGACGACTGGGCCCACGACGGGAGATACGACAGGACACTCCAAGCGCTCAACCAGTTCGACGACTATCTACAGGAATTGTGGGAGTGGCTCGAAGCTGACAGCCAATACCGCAACCGGACAGGGATCATCATTACGGTCGATCACGGTCGAGGAAATACCGCTGCCGACTGGACTGACCACGGTAATGCGACCGAGGGTGCACAGTACATCTGGATGGCCTTCGTCAGCCCGACCGTATCACTGCGTGGGGAATGGAGCGACCATGAACCGATCGGGCAGAATCAGGTTGCGGCGACGCTCGCCCACTTTTTGGGCTTCGACTTTCGAACCCAGACGCCTACCGCTGGCCCACCAATAGAAACACTTTTCATTCAGGAGCATTGACACCTGCGTGCTCCGTCGCTGACACCCACACAGACTTACCGTGATAGCCAGCGGCGAACCCGACGGATCCAACCCCCGAGCGCATATTGATGGTCAAGGTGATCGGGTGCGGAATTTCCTGCAAAACCGGCAAGATGGAAACCGCCTTGTTCGACCTCGCTGAGTTGCTGCATTCCGATCGGTCCCTCTCGAAGAACAACTGTGCGCGTCAACCCGAGTTGGGCAAGTAGATAATCGGCGGTTTCCGTCGTACTCGCATAGGTGCCAGGAAAGACTTCAGAGTGTGTGACCCACATCTGCTTCTCCCCGGCTACAGCATCGGCGGCAAAACGGACAAATACGTCAAGGTCTTCAACCACCACTGGTGGTGACAGACCGGCTACACGTGGTGGAGTCTCACCTTCCAGATAGGTCGCATGTAGACCGTCAGCTAGCAGGACACCATCGACCCGTTCGTAGTGCTCTGAGTGACGGAGAATGGCCCGCGTCGCGCCATAGCCCGCACTAAACGAACTGAGCAGGATTTTCCCAACCTTCGTCTCTCCGCCAGACACCCAGCCAAGTGCTAACTCAATGTCGTTGATCATTGAGCTAAATGTGCCTGGGTCGACAAACGCATCGTTGTAGACCTTTGAACCAACGCCCAAGGGCACCATCACCAAGGCGGCATCAGGCATCAGTTGTGACACGTAATGCTCACCGAGCCAAAACTCATGGTGAAAGTTAACGATGACTGGTACGGTTTCGTTGCCACCGAAGTTACCGGAAACGAATAGAGTGCCGACCGATAGGTCTTCTCGTTGACCATCCGCGATGGGAGGCTCAATACGCGGGTGAGGGCGGGTTGAGTCGATCATCGGTGATGGATTCTGGCGCACCTGTGCCCTAATCGTTGGCCACGCTAGGAAAACACAAAGACCCACTAGAACTGGCAGACGCTTGCGAAACCTCCTGTCCACTGCCCTCAGCATCCTAATCGACTCCTCATTCCTTGCTCCTACGCTAGCCCCGATAGTCGTTGGCCGATAATTGCACGAGTGTATTGTCCGGGTCCATAAAATAGACCTCTACGCCACGATTAAAGGACGGGTCAAGACCGTTACGGCGAAGGGTGTCCGCCGCACGATCAAGATCAAAATTGTCTACGCCGATGCAACAATGATGAGTGTGGCCCGGTGGGTCAATTGTCGCGACTCGTATTGTCCGACTAGTTGATCGATGGCTTCTGTCATCTCCTACCCCCTCCCATTCCAAAAAAAGACAATACCTTTAACTACACGAAAACCCCCGTAGCTGCCAATTACAGTTTTCGAGGGTGGCGTCCAAGCAGCCACTCTTCGGGGGGAGGCCCCACGTTTTATCCCGGACGTGCATTGACAGCCTTGAATTGCCCAGAAACAATGCCTCTGCGATGCGACGAGAGTTGAGCGGACGGTCTATTTGGCGGGCCTCCGGTTCCGCGACGTGAATAAGGAGCAAACGATGCATGAGATGGTCGATCGAAGAAACTGGTTGAAAACGGCAGGGCTCGCAGCGGTCGGCGCTGGCCTCGGTGTTCACTGTGCCTCGCCACTTGAACCCAATCCGAATGGAACCCAGCTACGGCGGGTGCATGTCTCGCGCAACCGTATTATCAGAACGACGGTTGGTCTACGCCCAACACGGCCATCTGGCTTCGTGCTTCGCTCAGAAACGTTCGGTGACAAAACGATCATCCACAATTTCGGTCATGGCGGAAGTGGCATGTCGCTCTCTTGGGGGACTGCTCACCTGGCCATGGAACTGGCACTTGAGACTGGCGCCTCCCAGGTTGCCGTTGTCGGAGCTGGTGTTGTCGGCTTATCGACCGCACGCCTACTCCAACAGAAGGGTTATCAAGTGACGGTCTACGCAAAAGACCTGCCACCGCGCACAACGTCAAACATGTCAGCCGCGTATTTCGGCCCTACGGGGGCGTATCGTTCCGCATACGAAAACGTTTGGCATCGGGCAACGCGACTCTCCCATCGCTACTTTCAGGACTATCTTGGCGACGAATACGGTGTCCGATGGGTCCCCTACTACTTGGTCTCCCAGAACCCACCGAGCCCTCAGCGCGGCCTTGGTCGGCTCATCGAAGACCTCTACCCTGAAACTGCGCAACTGGACCCCTCAGAGCATCCGTTCCCAACACCCTATGTGCGACGGCGTTGGACACTGCAGTTTGAACCATCCGTCTATCTCAAAGCCCTCCTCCGCGACGTCCGACTCGCCTCTGGCCCTCGGTCGGTGATCGTCAGGGAATTCACTAACCTTGACGAACTACTCATGCTTGATGAACCAGTGATAATGAACTGTACCGGACTAGGGGCTAAGCCACTCTTCGGCGACGAGGAATTACACCCTGTCAAGGGTCAGCTCACCGTATTACTCCCACAGCCCGAAGTGGACTACGCGGTCGTGGGAGGTGGGCTCTACATGTTGCCACGTCGCGACGGAATCATCTTGGGTAGTACCCGAGAGGCGAACGATTGGACATTGGAGCCAAGCGAAACAGAAATGGAACGCGTCATGAATGGAAACGCTGAGTTCTTCGACGCGATGACGTAACGCGTTTAGAATAAAGGGGGCCTGACCACTAAGCTCCCGTGTCAGGCTGGTAGATTTCAGCAGCCAGATGAACTAAACGGAAGCTCCCTCGGGGTACTGAAGCGCTAGACGAAGTTCCGTCGAGAGCGATTCGACCGTCGCCCCCCTACGCTTCCATGCACCCTCAGTCTCAAACCGCAGGTCACCTATCCGCCGGCCCCAAGGCGATATGATCCTGCCAATCGCGCGAAAATCCGTCCTGTCGGCGTGCTCCTGGTCAAGCCGGCTGATAACCGACGGTGAGACTCTGATGAAGGCACGCAGGGCGGTCGCCTTTTTGATGCTATATTTTCGCCCATTCCACGCTGCACCGAATACCTGAGCGACTTGCCGGAAGTAGTTCACATAGAACTTCTTAGCGTCGTTTCGAAACGACGCCGATTTTATTGGCCCGCCGAAAGACTCCGTGGCGAAAAGCTTCTTGAGTTCCTGTGCCAAAGGAGCCTGGGCGACATGACCCTTGCCAACCCCTAATAGCTTGATATCACCGCAGAGTGGGGAATCGCTCCGCTCGGCAAGTGTACGGACGATGTCGTGGGCGGCAGCCAGATTGTCATCGCGATAGAGCTGCCGCCCCGAAAGCGACACGAGGTGCGACGCATTCAACCGGGTGTGCTTCGCATTGATCGTCACAAACATCTGGACCACGTGATCCTCGGGGAGCCGATCAAAAATGACGGCCGGCACACTGAACAGTTCCGTGCCGAATCGCTCGATGTCGGCGTGCAGTGCTAGTAGACGGTGTTGCCCGTCTATGGCACGAAGGACGCCCTCGCGCTCGGGCACCTTCAGAATGCCAAGGCTCGAACCCGCCTGTGCAGCTTCAAACCGCAACGGTTCATCCGACGAGATGATCACCGCGCCAGGAATAGATGGCAGGTCTCTCGCCTGACGACACTGTTCGTAGTATTGGACGAGCTCGTCAATCTTCCGCTTAATGATTTCTCGCTGGTAGGCTCTTTCACTTGAGGCGATCCGACGCTCAAGAAAGTCCCAATTAACCTTCGATTTGCGGCGCTTCCCCCCACGCACCGGTGGCTGGCTCCGTTCGCCGTAACCGAGCACCTCAAACCTAACTAGGCGGTCAATGTCGTCGGCTGTCAGGGAGGCTTGGTAAAAATGCACCCCGAACTGCTGCATGCGAATGGCAGCTACGTTAATCATGATGTGCGCAAGGCCCCTCTCAGGCCCACTAGCACCAACGAGATGCCAGCGATTCCCCGCGCGCAGCGGGCTAACGACCTACCCCATGTGGGTCGCTAAAGACGCGTATAATAACGGCTTATCATGCGGGACTCAACGGCTTTTTCACTGCTCAACCTCATTACGACAAGGAGTTAGGACCTATGTACTCCAGAATCGGCCGTATTCGGTGCCCAAAATGGGGCCATTGGGATAGCTCACAGCGATTCGGCACGATGTTCCTTACCCTAGTCTGTGCTGCGGTTCTGGGTTCAACGCCTGTGCTAGGGCAGCCTTCCAGCAGGCCGTATCCATCGGCACAGCACGGTGGGAACTACATGCACAACTACTACTTTTCACCGGCGCCAAGCTCTACCCCCTGGGCTCCGAGTTGGTCGCCTGACGGCCGCTGGATTGCGGTCGCCATGAACGGGTCAATTTGGAAAGTCGATCCCGAGACCGGGCTCGCGCACGAGCTCAGCTACAACAAAAAATATCACTCAGCACCTGACTGGTCACCTGATGGTCACTGGATCGCCTACACCGCGGATGACGGCGGCACGACCATTCAGCTTGAAGTCGTGAACGTCAACACCCAGAGAGTCCACACACTGACAAGTGATGAGTTCATCTACACCGACCCCGTCTTTTCTCCTGACGGCTTCCAACTCGCCTACGTGTCGACTAAGCCGAACGGCCACTTCAATGTCTATGTCAGGCCGATCCACGACGGGCAGTGGGCCGGAGACGAAATTGCCATCACCAAGGACAATTCGTTCGGCCGCGACCGTCTGTACTTCGGAGAGTGGGACATGCACCTAATGCCAGCTTGGATGCCGAACGGAAGAGAGTTGCTGCTTGTCTCAAATCGTGATGTTCCGTTGGGATCGGGCAATGTCATTCGGTTACCAGTTATTCCATTAGGTATCGAGGAAGCAGAGACGATTCTAGGCGAGCAGACACTCTACCGAACGCGCCCAGATGTCTCGATCGATGGCAAGCGGTTGGTCTACTCGTCTACCTCTGGCACAGCTGACCAATTCTCGAATCTTTACGTGCAACCGACTTCTGGAGGTGAGCCGTACAAGATGACCTTCTTCAACCACGACGCGTTCCACCCGAGATGGTCACCCGATGGTGAGTGGGTCGCCTATGTTTCCAACGCCAATGGCCTACCGCAGTTGGCCCTACTCGAGACGTATGGCGGTGCACAGCGAAGGCTCGAGATTTCTGACCGTCGTTGGAAGCGACCGATGGGCATCCTGTCGTTAAACACTCACGACGGTGCTACCGGTGAAGCAACCGCGGTACGCGTTCACTTAACAGCCAGTGACGGTAAATTTTACGCCCCGACAAACGCTTACGCGAGGGTAACCGGCGAAGGCGACAGGATTTTTCACTCCCGCGGGACCGCTAGGGTCGAACTGCCAGTCGGCACGGTGAATCTGACCGTGGTAAAGGGGTTCGAATTTTCCCCGGAAGAGCTAACGGCAGAAATCACGGCCGGGGAGGTCACAAACCTTACGGTCGGAGTCGACCCGTTGACCGACATGGCTGCCAAAGGCTGGTACAGCGGTTCGACCCATGTTCACATGAATTATGCCGGGAACCTACACAACACACTCGACAACCTGATGATGATGTCTGCCGCCGAGGACCAGGACATCGTCAATGAGCAGATCGCCAACAAAGACAATCGCATTTTGGACCATCACGTTTTCGTTCCCGGCGGTGGTGCACATCCGATATCCACACCAGAGCGCATCCTGGTAGTTGGACAGGAATACCGGCCGCCTTTCTATGGCCATGTCTTTATGTTCGGTCTCGAAGATCATTTAATTTCGCCGTTCACAACCGGCTATGAAGGCACGGCGATCGAGAGCCTGTACCCGAGCAACACCGATATGTTCCTTAAGGCCAAAGCGCAAGGTGCCACGGTCGGTTACGTTCACGCCTTCTTCGGAAACAGTGACCCCCTCGAAGGGGCACTCGGCGGTGCTAAGGGTTTCATGGTAGATGCGGCGTTGGGTACAACTGACGCCGTTGAGTGGTCTGGCGCAGGGCGAGCAGGATTCTTTCCCGTATACGCTGCGTGGAACAACGGTCTCCGTGTCACAGCCGTTGGTGGCGAGGATTCCATTAGTAATTTGCACGCGAGTAAACTGGTTGGGTCGGTGCGCACTTACATCCATACCGGTGAACGCGGCCTAACAATGGACGCTTGGTTCGAGGGACTTCGAGCTGGTCACGCATTCGTGTCAACCGGTCCACTCGTTGAGTTCACCGTTGATGGAGCCATCCCCGGCGAGACGGTGAACCTGCCCGAGCAAGGCGGCACTGTAGAACTTCGAGCCTGGGTCAGGTCGATCACCCCAATCGAACGCCTAATACTCGTTTGGAACGGTGATGTTATTGAAGAGGTGCTTTTAGAGGGAAACCGGCACGAGGCCGAAATGTCACGCACGCTGTCGGTATCCGGCAGCGGATGGTATCACTTACGTGTTGAGGGCCGCTCCGATGAACGTTTTCCTCTTGACGCTGATTTTGCGCAGGCATTCACCAACCCCGTCTGGATAACCGTTGGCGATCACCCGGTTCGGTCGCAAGAGTCTGCTGCCTACTCCTTGCGCTGGATCGATAAGCTACAAGGAATGGCTGAAGCTTGGCCCGGCTGGCGTTCAGTTCGGGAGCGGTCGCACGTCTTCGAGCAATTCGAACAGGCTCGCCAGGTGTATCGCGGTTTCATTGAAGAGTCACGATAGTTAACTTCGCTCGTGAATTGCGCCACAAGCCGGTATCTGGTAGAGTAGCAAGCACTTCGCGGGATTTGGCCGCCGCGTCGAAAACCTACTGAGTCACATCCGTGTGTAGGGCGCTGAGCGTAGGTGCCTCTTGGCTGCGACGGATGGCTGCCGTTCAGAAACCCCGCCCTACTCTGTCCGTAGCGAGCGAAAGAATGGTGGAGTTGGAGGGACTCAAGTCGAACACTTAAGGGGGAAGGCTTATGGCCCAACGAGGACGACCGACGCTCCAGAAACGCCAGAAAGAACGCGCTCGAGTCGAGCGACAAAAGGATCGGATGGCGCGGAAGGAAGCTGCCAAAGAGCGCCGTGCTAACGCGCCCGAACGTTCTAGAGATGCTGATCCAGATCTTGCTGGCATCATAGCCGGCCCACAGCCGATGCCCGATTGGCAGGCCGAGGCATTTGCCGAACTCGAGGCTGATGCTGATGAGGAACAGAAAGATTTGCAGGACGCTTGAGGCTCGGCGCATCACTAGTGCTCGCAAAGGCAATTCTCAACGAGCGTGACCAGAAGAGGTGCTGGTAACCTCTTCTTGCCAGTGGCCTAGCGTCTAACAGCGGTCTCAACGCCGCGCACTCGCCACGATGTATACGCCAACCAACTGACCGGTAATAGCACCAATAGGTAAGTCAAATACTGCCCATACCTGCCGTCTGGGCCATAGGGCTCAGTCGCCCAGTGGAGCGGTTCGCTATAGGGAAAAATGTTGGCCTCGGTCAACTCGTGAAATCCGTAAATGAATAGCTGTACAACGAAAACCATCAGAAAGATTGCGGTGACTTGGAAGAACCTCGTCAGATTCACCCGATGGCCATAGCGAGACCAGAGCCAAGCCACAAACGCGGCGCTCAGAATGCCAGCTGTCGCCCCCACAACGAGTTGTGCTGACCGCACTTGAAACAGCAGCGCGTTCATCAAAAGCGCTGCCTCCATCCCTTCCCGTGTGATCATTAGCAGTGTGAAGCCAAAAACTCCAAGGAAAGCCCACACGCCAGGTCTTTGGCTCGACTCCCGCAATCGCTCTTCAATTTCACCCTTCAGCTTCTTCGCGACACGCAACATATGGAATGTTAGCGAAGCCACCATCACACCTGCGGCAATTGCCAATACACCCTCCCACAAAGCCTGATTGGAAGCCCGTTGGAAGGCAATACCGGCCAAAATACTCAGGGCGATCGAAACAACGATGCCCCAATAAATGGCCGGAATAAGCTGCGCCCGGCCACTTTTTCGCAGGTAGGCCAAGCTAATGGCGATAATAAGAAACGCTTCGAGCCCTTCCCTGAGCGTGATAACGAAGGCTTGCAGCATGAGTCCTCACGGCTTTCCCACTACCAAATGCACCAATAAAATGAGATTCAGTCTCAGTATTAACTGGTAAGTCTACTGTCAAGGACGAGAATCGGTCAACTGTGATCGTTGCCCAAGTTGAGGTGCCAAGTTAAAGTTGTATAGAGCGAAACCACATCTATACGCGTGAGGCCAACAATGTCTTTACGATCTACCACTATTCATCTCGTATTCTGCTGCGTTGCCCTGCCTCTCATGGTTACGTCGGTCACGGCTCACCCCGTCGCTCAACAAAACCTGGACGAGAGAGCGCGCGCGTTGCAGAAAGAGACACCGCTAATCGACGGCCATAATGACTTCCCGTGGGCCTTACGGCAGAACGTTGAACGAGATTTGAATCGGTTGGATATTCGTGTTGCACAGCCGTCAATCCACACCGACATTCCACGATTGCGTGAAGGTGGGGTCGGTGCCCAGTTTTGGTCGGTCTATGTTCCAGCTAGCTTCGTCGGAGCTGATGCGGTCACGGCGACACTCGAAGAAGTCGACACCGTGCACCAGATGATGCGCCGCTATCCCGAAGCGTTCGAACTGGCACTCACGGCTGACGATGTTGAACGAATCTTTCGTGGCGGTAAAGTCGCTTCAATGATGGGCATGGAAGGCGGCCATTCAATCGATTCTTCGCTAGCAACGCTTCGCATGTTCTACCGGCTCGGTGTCCGCTACATGACACTGACCCATGGCAGTAATGTCCCATGGGCTGATTCCAGCACCGACGAACCGGTACTTGGTGGACTATCGCGATTCGGCGAGGAGGTCATCCGTGAGATGAATTGGCTCGGCATGCTCATCGACCTGAGCCATGTCTCGCCTGATACGATGCGGGACGCCCTCCGAATAACTGAAGCCCCGGTCATCTTTTCGCATTCCTCCGCGCGCGCGTTGACTGACGTGCCGCGTAACGTGCCAGATGACGTGCTTCGCCTGGTAGCCGAGAATGGCGGTGTCGTAATGGTGACCTTCGTGCCGCAGTTTATCTCGCCTGACGTCGCGGGCCATGGCCGAGCAGCCGAGGTGGAGGAGTTAAGATTGGAAGCCGCGTATCCTGGCAACGCGAACGCCATCGAAGCCGGAATGCAAACCTGGCTAGAAGCGAATCCGACGCCGCGCGCAACGCTCAGCCAGGTCGCCGACCACATCGATCACGTCCGCGACATCGCAGGGCTCGAGCACATCGGTATCGGCAGTGATTTCGACGGAATCTCAAGTGTGCCGGTAGGTTTAGAGGATGTGTCGACCTACCCGTCCCTGACGGCCGAACTGCTACGGAGAGGTTACACTGATGAGCACGTGATGGGCATTCTCGGCGTAAACGTGCTACGGGTGATGCGTGAAGCCGAAGCGGTCGCCGAACGTCTCCAACGTACACGACCGCCATCACCAACGCTTATCGAACACCTGGATGGGAGATAGCGAGATTCCTAATGAAATTCTGGATAAGCAAGATGTGGGAGAGTCGGTTACTTTCTGCCGCCATGATTGCAATGTGCTCGGCCACACAACCTTTGGCAGCCCAAACATTTTCCGACGAGCTGTGGAATGCTAACCAGAATGTGTACGATGCGATCCTCGAACACCCGTTTTTGACCGGAATGCAGGATGGGTCACTTCCTCCTGATATCTTCGCCTCCTACGTCGTTCAGGACACCCTTTATTTGCAAGCTTTCGCGGACGCACTAACAACTGCGGCCACCAAGGCTCCCGACCGGGCATGGGCCAAACAGTTAGCTGCCGATGCACAGGATAGCCTTGAAGAAGAGCGTCGGTTACATAGAGAGGTCTTTGCGAGTCTCGGTATAAGTGAGGCGGAGGCTGCGAAGATTGATTCGACGCCAAACGCTTTTGCTTACGCTAACTTCCTCATCGTCACCGCTGACCACCGCCCATTTGCAGAAGTGATCGCAGCCTTATTGCCGTGCTATTGGATTTACTGGGAGGTTGGGAAAGCGCTCCAATCCAGTGGTTCGCCGAACCCACTCTACCAAGCCTGGATCGACACCTATATTGCGCCTGGATACGCGGACACCGTTACCGCCGTCATCCAAATGGTCGACTCAGTGGCCGCGACCGCCGATGCAACGACCCGGGAACGGATGCACGAACACTTCCGCCGTAGCAGCAGTTACGAGTGGCTGTTCTGGGACGCAGCCTATCGGAGCCAGACCTGGCCATCTAGATAACCTGGATATGGAGCACTTAACCCGCCTGACGTGACGGCTTGGTAGGCTTACGCTTACTCTGAGCGAAGAACCGATCACAGGCTTGTGTGAACCGCTTGGTTATACGTTTTCCCTCCTCACCGTATGGCGGTGGGAGCCGCTTCCACTCTAGCTGAACCCGCTTGGCTTCTTCCACGCTCGCACGACGCTCGGCCGCAGGATCGACCTTGGCACCCATCGTATTGGCAGCTAGCGTCTCACGCCAACTGCTGGCTAGAAGCTCGGCTGGAGATAATTCGGTCTTAGTATCCACCTTGTCCGACACGAGCAGACTCTCAATCCGTTCACACAGCAGCTCCATCCTCTGTCGGCTCACCTCCGGATCGAGGTCCGTATCATGAAATGCCTCGGGAAACCTCTCGACGAGCCTACCGATCGAATCATGGAATCTGGAGTTGAGCTGCCGGGCACGCTGTTCCGGCAATCCATCAGCCTGCCCCCACTGACGACGAACGGCTGACACTTGGTCTGCCATATCCTCCGGTGGGGTTGGCGACGCCTCGCCTTTGGCAACTGATTCGAGAGGAAGAAGTGCTTCAAGCCTTGCGCACAACGTCTCACGAGCAGCAATCTGGTCAGCCAGCCGCGCTTCTTCCTGCTCGGTCAACCTTTCCGAAACTTTCGTGCAGGCAACTCGAAACCGTTGCCAGATTGCATCCGACTTGCTTCGCTTGACGGGCCCAATCCTCCGCCATTCCATCTCAAGCCGTCTAACCGTTTTTACTGCTTCAGCATCAGCCGAATCGGCTAACGCTTCAGCTTGTTTGCAGAGCGCTTCCTTATGGGAGTAGTTCTTTGCCCAGACCTCCTTCTGTTGATTGAGATTTGCTTTACGTCGTTCAAAAAACTGGTCGCAAGCTCCACGAAACCGCTTCCAGGTCGCTTGTGAGTGCTTCCTTGGCACTCCACCGATGGCCTTCCATACGGCCTGTAACTCCACGATACGCGCCGCCGTCTTGAGCCAATCGGTCGATGTCACCAATGCTTCAACCTGCTCACACAGCGCTATCTTCTTTATTAGATTTGCCTTCCTAGCTTTGGCTTGCTCTGCAAAATATGTTGCGCACCTCGCATAAGCCTGATCATGGGCAGTCTTGAAGCGCTGCCAAAGCTCAGCAGCTCGCTCACGAGGCACCGTCGCAACGGTTTTCCACTGGGCAACGACCTCACGCAACTCACGTGCTACCTCAGCCAAGTCTTCACGGTCGGCTAACGCCTCAACACGTTGACAAAGTTCTTCTTGGACATTTACATTTGCCCAGCGCCTCCAGGACTCGATCTCACGAAGCTCATACAGCTTCGGATGGAGCATCTTCTGCAATGCTTTCAACCGCGCCTCAAATGAAGTACGGTCGTGTTTTGTTGGCAAGGCCGGTGTATGCTCGAGTGCCTTGCGGACGTCTCGGTAGCCGCGCTCCACCTGCTTCAATGTCATCACAGGCGAAACGGTGAGCGCCTCAAGCTGATCGCAACGCTGCGTCAACCGCGAGAGATTAATCCGACGCCGTTCAGTTTCTGAAGCGCGTATAGCTTCTTTCTTCGTGCGCAACGCATCGTTGATCGCATGGACCCGACCTCGGAGCCCCTCTGTCCAAGAACCTTCAAGCCTCGGCCATCCCTTCTTTAAAGACGGCCAGGTCGATGAGACCTCGTCAAGAGCGCCCGCGGCAACCTTCGCTTCTATCGATTCGAGATCCTTTTCGACCTGGTGTCGCCAGGAGAGAATCTCACTGAACATTTCATGACGCCTGAGCGCTGAGGCACATCCATCGTCGAACCGTCTCGTCAGTCCAGAGCTTTCCTCGACGCTTAACAACTCTGCAGCCGGTAACACATCCCAAGCCGTCTTTGCCGACTCCACCTCCGCCGGCACATCTTTACCCTCAGCGCGCTCGACACACTCGCATAGGGTGACCCGTGGCGCAGCCTGCTCGGCCCGCTTCTTGCGTCGCAGAGCCTCATCCGCCTGAGACCGATGATGCTCGTCAATACGTTTTCTTAGTACGGTCACCGCGGTCACGAATCGATTCGAGCAACCGTCTTCGGATTGATCGCCTCCGCCTAGATTAGACCAGGCGCTCTCCGCTTCGCGCAGTCCATCGATAACAACCGACCAGTCTTCAGAACCACTCAGACCTTCAACCCGTTCACAGAGTTCCACACGCTTGGCTTCGCTGTCAGCATCAGCACCGGCTACTATTTCTCGTTCCTTGACCACTGCTCTTGCTCGCCGGGCCACAATCTTATTCTTGGCACGCAAGGCGATTGCAGCTAAACCACGAGCTGCATCTGTGTTTGACGGCGGCGCTTCAGCCAATCGGCTAAACGCAGTAAGGGCAACATCCTTGTGATCGCTCTTTATTGCCACCGCGATAAGTTCACCGGTCTCATCGGTGCTAAGCCTTGAAAGCGCTTCAAGGCGTACGCCGTTATAGCCAGCGCGGCGCGCCAACCCACCGAGCAATTTAACTTCGGTCACCCGTGTCAAAGCTTCGGTGGCAATCGACTCATGGTCGGCGGCACGTGCCACATCAGCAAGGTCCCGTTGATCGGTAAGCGCCCTGAGTGCAGTAACGCCAATCGCGACATCGTTGGTGGTTGTTACTAGATCGACCAATATAGCGGCTGCCGTCGCGCGCACCATTTCATCCGCTTCTTCACGCACAATCGCCGTCAGCGCCTCGAGATCGTCCAGACGCTCAACTGCTACCTGACGCACTTTCGCGTCGACATCGCTTCTCAAAATTTCAAGCAGGATTTCGTCCGTATCCTCATCATCAGCAAGCTGCCGCACAGCCGCAACGCGAACCGCTGGGTCTTCGTGCTTCCACTCTGGGTTAGGCCGGATCTTATCGAGGATGCTCATCAATTCGTGTCAGCGTTAATATGCCACGTGTCCATAGTTTACAAAACCCCGACGAACTCGCGCCACTGGTCTAAGTAAGCCGGGCTACGCCAGGCGACTAGACAGGTTCGCCGATAATTATGCATACTCGAGGTCGGGTTGTGGACTGTCGGCTCCGTCAGCCTAGCCTGATCCCGACCCCTGTGGAATCAGAGGTTTCGGATCGCAATCCAAAATATATGAGTTCAGGCGCCCAGTGATGTTCATCTCGTTAAATTAAGGAGTCCCTCATGCCCCTGCGTGCTGTTATCGGAACTGCGTGTCTCAGTGTCCTGTTTGCTGCCGTCCCCGCCTCGGCCCAAAACCCGGTCGTCGTCATTGAAACCAGTGTTGGGAACATTACAGCCGAGCTCTATCGAGACAAGGCGCCGATTAGCGTTGAGAACTTTCTTGGCTATGTGGAGTCTGGGTTTTTTGGCGGCACGATCTTCCACCGAGTGATCAAGGGCTTCATGATTCAGGGTGGCGGCTTCACCCAAGAAATGATGCGGAAGGAGACCAACGCGTCGATCAAGAACGAAGCGACTAACGGCGTGGGAAACGAGCGGGGCACCTTGGCGATGGCACGTACCGGCGAAGTTGACAGTGCAACGGCGCAGTTCTTTATTAATACCGTAAACAATCGTGCTCTAAATAACCGAGGTACCGACCCTGCTCAATACGGCTACGCGGTCTTCGGCAAGGTTACTGACGGGATGAACGTGGTTGATCAAATTGAGAATGCAGCCACTGGGACGAGCGGACCCTATCGGGATGTGCCGTCAACGCCGATCGTAATCAACGCCATCCGTCTTCAGTAGTCACTTCCTGCCCTGGGCACCGCAACACGCGACGCCCAGGGCTGCCCCACCCGCTGCCGCGTCGTATCGCTGCTGTTGCCAATGGATAAGTCCATTTCTCGACTGTTTTTTTCGTTCGGCGCTTTTGAAAACCACGTTCGTGCGGCCCTGTACCGGGAAAAACCCGGCGAGGCGGCCCACCTTGATATGGCGCCCCGCCCACGCCGGCCGCTACACAAGGATAAGACTTCGTTACGTAAAGCGGCCGGCCTCCTTCTTCTATATCCTCTCGACGGAAAGCCCCACATGCTCTTAACTGAGCGAGCTGGCACGCTGCCTCGGCATGGTGGGCAAGTCTCGTTACCTGGCGGCACCCTTGAGCCTTCCGAGACTATCGAGGCTACGGCGTTACGAGAAGCATTCGAAGAATGTGGTGTGCAACCTGATACCGTACGCGTGTTGGGTACACTCACCCCGATTCAAATCCCGGTCAGTAGCTTTCTTCTATATCCTATCGTCGGTGCCATATCGGAGCGGCCCGAATTTCGACCCAACTCTAGTGAAGTCACCCGGGTCTTGGAAGCTGCGGTCCAAGTGCTCCTTGAGCCGGGTTGTCTTGGGCGCCGTCACCAGACACGCGACGGCATTGATATCGACGTTCCGTACTTCGATCTCTCGGGGATACGGGTGTGGGGTGCAACAGCGATGATAATCGCCGAGTTTCTTCACCTGCTCGGCTACGAACCCGACCCGTGGACCTGATCCGTCGGGCCACCTAACGATCCACACCGAACGACCGAAACAAGGGAAGAGTCCCTGGGTTGTCTCCCTCTCGTAGGTAAACCACCACTCCCCAGCGGCTAAGGAGGTACTCGCAGTTTGGCTCGTCGAAAGTCCAAGAAAAAAAGGGGAGCACTGCTCGATCTCACCGAAGGCGACGATTCACTGTCGCGCGGAAAGCGGAAGGGCAGCAGCGTGCCCGAAGAGCCCAGCGTCTCTCTGCATGAAGCTGCGGAAGCGCGCTATCTTAATTACGCTCTTTCGGTTATCACCTCCCGCGCGCTACCTGACGTTCGCGACGGGCTCAAACCTGTGCAGCGTCGCATCCTCTACACGATGTGGGACCAGCGTCTCACAGCTGATGTTAAGCATCGCAAGTGCGCCAAGGTGGTCGGCGACGTTATGGGAAATTACCACCCGCACGGCGACACGGCCCTCTACGATTCCCTAGTGCGCATGGCACAGCCGTTCTCATTGCGTTACCCCCTCATCGACGGCTCGGGCAACTTCGGGTCACTCGATGGCGACCGCGCAGCAGCGATGCGGTACACCGAATGTCGTCTCGCACGAGTGGCGGACGATATTCTTACCGAAATCGATCAGGGAACGGTGAGTTTCCAACCCAACTACGACGGTAGCCGCCAAGAGCCGACGGTTCTTCCCTCGCGTCTCCCCAACTTGCTCATTAATGGCGCGACCGGTATCGCGGTCGGCATGGCAACCAATATCCCACCGCACAACCTTGGCGAAGTCTGTACCGCGCTACTCAAGCTTCTCGACAGTGATTTCGAGCTGAGCTCGGTCCGACTATGCCAGTGGGTTAAAGGCCCTGACTTCCCGACCGGGGGTCAGATCTTGAACTCGCCCAAAGAACTAAAGAGTATCTACAAAACTGGCTCGGGTGTTATCCGTCTGCGCGCTACCTGGAAAACTGGACCCACTACGCGCAGTGGCAAGCTCGTCTACATCACGAGCGTGCCCTACACCGTAAACAAAGCGCAACTCATCGAGCGAATCGCCGCCGTGGCGTTAAGTCGCAAGCTGCCGCCGTTGCTCGATGTCAGGGACCTCTCGACCGACGAAATCTGTATTGCGCTAGAACTCAAGCGAGAAGCAGACGAGAAGATGGTGTTGGCCTATCTCTTCAAGCATACGCCGTTACAAACGAGCATCACCGTCAACCTAACGTGCCTTGTGCCAGAAGAACTCCCAGACGGTCGAGAGGTTGGCCGGCCCTATCAGCTCGACCTGCATGAAGCGTTGTTTAACTTCCTAAAGTTCCGGTTGGTTGTGGTCACCCGTCGGCTCGAGCACGAGTTGGCAGCGCTCAAACGACGGATACACATTCTCGAAGGCTTTGCGAAAGTCTTCGACGCCCTCGACGCCATCATCAAATTGATACGTGGCTCCGACGGAAAAGCCGATGCCGCAAAGAAAATAATGAAGCGGTTCTCGCTCGATGCGGAGCAAACCGATGCAGTCCTTGAACTAAAGATCTATCGGCTAGCACGACTGGAAATTCTTCAAATTCGAGAAGAACTCTCAGCCAAGAAACGACGGGCGCGAAAAATCGGTGGCTTACTAAAGGACGAAGAAGCTCGCTGGACGCTGGTCCGCGACGAAATTGTGGACATCCAAAAAACCTACGGGAGCGCGAAGGCCGACGGCCGCCGGACTGCCATTGAGCCCGACGAGGACGACGTCGAATACTCAGCTGAAGATTTCATCGTCGAAGAAGATAACTTCGTCATCGTATCGTGCGACGGTTGGGTAAAACGCCAGAAGAACCCCCCTGACCTATCTACAACCCGTCTACGTGAAGGTGATTCGGTGCTGAGCGTCCTAGCTGGCAGCACAAGATCGACGGCTGCGTTTTTCACTAACTACGGTACCGCCTACACATGTCGGATCATTGACGTGCCAGCATCAACCGGTCACGGCGAACCGATTCAACGGTTATTTAAACTGAAAGATGGCGAGCGGATCGTTGCAGCGGTAAGCCTCGACCCTCGAGCAACCACCGGCGACATTGTCGCCGCGACGGAGGATGATGTCCCCCCTGTGCACGGAGTCGCGGTGACCAGCGACGGCTACAGTCTGCGCTTTGGTCTCCAGTCGTTCGTCGAACCAAGCACCCGTACCGGGCGCCGGTTCGCTCGTCCCGCGAAAAGCACCGAGGTCATTGGTGTCGCCACCACGACCGGCGAAGAAATCTTGATCGTTGCGACGCAGCAGGCACGAGCACTCCTTTGCCGTGCTGACGAGATTAACTATCTCTCGGGACCCGGCAAGGGTGTAATCCTGATTAAGATCAAGCGGGACACCGACCGCGTGCTCGGCTTCGTGGCATCGACGGGCGAACGCGACCTGCTGACAGTGGAAACCAGCCGCAGCGCGACACAGACCATTAGCACCGCAAAATATGAGGTCACTGGGCGCGGCGGTAAAGGCCGGGAACTCCTTCAACGAGGACAATTCATGCGAGTCATTCCAGCCCAGCCCGAGGTGCCGGCCGTACCAGTCGACAACTGAGGCTGACATCTAATAGGCACATTTATGGCACGCAGCTATACAGCGAAAAACATCACAGTTCTCGAGGGACTTGAACCCGTTCGAAAGCGACCGGGCATGTACATCGGCGGGGTGGGTTCCCCTGGTCTCCACCATCTCGTCTGGGAAATCGTCGACAACGCAGTCGACGAAGCGATGAATGGTCACGCGTCATCGATCGCACTGACTTTACACGCCGACGGCGCCTCCGTGACAGTGAATGACGACGGCCGCGGTATCCCGGTGGACAGACACGCCAAGACGAAGAAAAGTGCCATGGAGGTCATTTTCACTACCCTGCACGCCGGTGGGAAATTCGAACAGGAAACCTACAAGACAGCAGGTGGCCTGCACGGCGTCGGTGCAAGCGTTGTGAACGCGTTGTCAAAGGAATTCGTGGCAACGTCCAAGCGCGACGGCCATCAATGGCAGCAGCGCTTCAAACGAGGTAAACCGACAGGACCGGTCAAGAAAATCGGCACCTCCCGCGGTACGGGTACCACTGTCTTGTTCAGACCCGACCCCACCATTTTCCCTAAGGTCCAGTTCGATCCTGCTCTTCTAGGCGAGCGTCTGGAAATTATCAGTTACCTCCATCAGGGCCTAAAAATTACTTTCGAGGACGAGACCAATAAGACCAAGGTCGTCCATCAGCACAACGACGGCCTAGTCGAGTACCTGCGGGGCCTTGTTTCGGAACGGTCGGCCAAAGTGGTCCATGAGGCCCCATTCGCGATGCTCAAGGATGCAAACGGCAGCGGGATCCGTATCGGCCTCGTCTTACACTGGACGGAATCAACCGAGGAGAACCTACGGAGCTATGTCAACGGGATCCCAACTGGCTCGGGTGGGACCCACGAGAACGGCTTCCGTGCGGGACTCGGTAAGGCGGTACGCAACTTCATAGATACCCACCAACTGTCACCTAAGGGAGTCACGATTACTGCGGAAGACTTACGCGAAGGGCTAATCGGCATCCTCAGCGTATTCATGGGTAACCCGCAGTTCCAAGGCCAAACCAAGGACCGGCTTAACAACCCCGAGCTGACAGCCGTCGTCGACTCGACAGTACGTCCGGTACTCGAGCACTGGCTGAACCACAACAGTTCCGTCGCTGAGGCAATCGTCGCGCGGGTCATTCTCGCAGCGCGCGCCAGAGAGGCAAGCCGTGCGGCTCAGGAGCAAGTTTCCCGTAAGAGCGCTACGTCGAATCGATTAAATCTACCCGGGAAACTCAGTGATTGTACTCGGTCAGGCGCGACCGATAGCGAGCTCTTCATCGTGGAGGGTGACTCAGCAGGGGGATCGGCTAAGCAGGGTCGCGATCGGACCCGTCAGGCCATTTTACCGCTACGCGGTAAGGTCCTGAATGTCGAGAGTGCCACGATCGCAAAAGTTTTGGAAAACAAGGAGCTCTCTGATTTGGTGACCGCACTCGGCTGTGGCCTTGGAAAAAACTTCGATTTGTCGCGACTGCGTTACGAACGGCTCATCCTGTTGGCCGACGCTGACTCGGACGGGAATCACATCGCAACGCTACTACTGACATTCATCTACCGTCATCTTCCGCAGCTCATTTCGAACGGCAAGGTGTTTCTCGCGCAACCACCGCTTTACCGGATCGACATCGGCAAGGAAACTCACTGGGCACTCGACACAGCCCAGCGTGACGCGGTCATCACCAAACACGGCAAGCCGGGTCCTGGAAAAGCCACGCCGGAAATTACGAGGTTCAAAGGCTTGGGCGAAATGATGCCCAAGGTGCTCTGGGAAACAACTATGAATCCAAAAACCCGGCGGCTCCTTAAGGTCAACATCACTGACCACATCATCACGGACCGGGTGATCAATAACCTAATGGGTAAAGATGCCTCAGCACGTTACCGTTTCATTACGGAGCGCGCCGACGAGGCTGACCACCTTGATATCTGATCGGCTCGAGACCACTGCCCACATGCAACTAGACGAGAGTCGGCCTAGTTAGTTCTGGTCAACTGAATCGGGAGTCTCCGCGGCGTGCACTATGGCCGCGCGCGGATTAGCAGCCGACTGAGCATCTGATCATCGTCCTCGTCGAACACATCACCAAAAACTTCTTCAATGATGTCTTCGAGTGTTACAACACCGAGCGGGGACTCATCATGTTGATACACCATGGCCAAATGGCTCCGGCGTTCCTGCATCACGCGAAGTACTCTTAGCAAGGGATCATTTCGACGCGCAGAAAGTACCGGACGGACAAGCGAGTGCCACTGATGCTCCCCCGCCAACCTGAACGCCATAAATTCCTTCGTGTGGAGCAGGCCCCTTACGAGGCCGTCCGCCTCACAGACCGGTAGTCGCGTGTGGCCAGATTTGACAACCACCGACATCACCTCATCAGCAGACTGCGACAGAGCCACAGAAGTAACGCTCTCCCACGGAAGTGCAATATCACCGACACTCTTGGTTTCAATATTCACGAGGTTAAGGATGTAGCGCTCATGTGCATCCGATAACTGTTCTGCGTCTCGTTCAGCGTCAGTCCTAGCTGCATTCCGGGCAACCCCAAACAAGCGCATGACGACCTTAGTGGACCATTCCAGTGTTGTCACAGCTGGTGATAGAAGGCGGTCGAGAGTCGTCAACCAGAATGCACCGCTCAAGCCAATCCGGTGGGGACTGCGCAACGCTAGGGCCTTGGGCGCAATCTCACCCACGACGACCGTCAGATATGTAAGGGGCACCACGACAATCGTGATTGCGATGAAATCTGCCCATGCGTTACTTAGTCCAAACTCACGCTCAAACACCGGGCTTAGAGTCTCGCTCGCGCCGGCGCCTCCAACAGCACCCGAGATTAGCCCTACCATCGTGATCCCGAGCTGAACGACCGAGAGTGTCCGTTCGGGGCGCTCACGAAGCGCCAGGAGACCAGAAGCCCCGGGATACCCAGCGTGCGCCATGGCACGAAGCTCAGGACGACCGACCGACACAAACGCAGTCTCTGTCGCAGAAAGCAAGGCATTCAACAGTAAACACAACGTGATAATGGCGATTTCCACCATAGCTTCTTTGCCTCACCCGCCCTGGTTGCGATGCGGGTAGTTAAAGGTATTAAATGCGGTAAGAAGGGTCTTACAACTCCACCATCATAGCGCAGCCCTTGCACTTGAGGGGACACTCTCTCTGAACGAAAACGACCTTAACTGCTACAGAGGTCAAAGGTCTGAGGCTGCACGGTCTCGTTGACCGACGCTTCGTTTGCTAAATGGCTGGCAGTCAACGATTGAGCGAGCACGCCGAAGACAACAGCAAATGCGGCAATCCGACTCATGCGTCGATTATTCGCCCACGCTTAATAAGGTGTTGCTTGATCTTGTCGTGGTACGCGAAGAGAGCCGGCGTGCCTCCAGAGTGGATGAAGACTAGCCGGGTGCCGGACGGCCAGCGACCAGCGGCGTGGTGGGCGAGCAACCCTGAGAAAACCTTAGCTGAGTAGACTGGGTCGAGTAAGATTCCCTCCGTCTCAGCCATTAGCATAAGGCCATCGAGACAACCTTCGGTGGCGTCACCGTACTCCTGCCCAATGTAGCCGTCGTGGATTTCGTAGCCCTCACGAGAACGGTCTGGATCGACATCGAGTAGTCGACAGATTCCAGCCCACCATTTCACCAAATTTTCCTCGCACTTTTGTTGAGACGCGTTCACGCTGATGCCGATGAGAGGACACTCAACGCCGCACTCACGAAGTGCCAGTAAGGTCGAGGTGAAGATGCCCCCAGTGCCGAATGGAATGTAAACCGCATCGGGCCTAATGTCCTGTAACTCGAACTGGTCAACCAACTCCAGTCCCGCGCGAACATATCCCAGACAACTCGTCGGCGTCGTTCCGCTGACCGGGATGTAGTAGGGCCGCTCTCCCTTCAACCGCAACTCTTCGCAAAATGCCAAGGCGTGTGATTCCAAGTCCCAGTGGTCCCTAGTCTCGACAAATCGAACCTCCGCACCCATTAGGTAAACCGTCAGGAGATTGGACTGAAACGCTTTCAATTCGTCACTACTTAGGACGAGCGCGCTCTTAAGTCCTAACTTCCTAGCAGCAGCAGTCGTCAGGCGTGCATGATTACTCTGCGCGCTACCGCAGGTAACCAATACGGTTGCACCCTGGGAGTTCGCCTTGGCCGTCTCGTATTCCAGCTTGCGTGGCTTGTCCCCGCCCAAGGCTAGGTCAGTAAGATCATCTCGCTTAATAAATAGATCAACATCCAAACGCTCACTCAGGTGTTTCAGATGAACTAAGGGCGTCGGCGTTCTGATTAACTCATTCCGGGGGTATTTGGCCAATACTTGCTGGATGGACTTGGTGACGGTCATGGGCCTTGGAATTATAGACACAGAAGGGACTACACTTAGGGTTCGAGGGTAATACTAAGGTTATTAGTGAGGGGGGCTCATGTGTGCACCACATGTCATTGAGACAGTTCGTCGAACAGTGTCGCGACGGGAACTGCTGGGCACCATTGGGACGGTCACCCTTGGCGCGGCGTGTGGGGGAACCGCTCCAGTTGAAACATCAACCGCGGTAAGTCCTGAGCCGCAATCGGGGAAATTCGACCAGATCTTCGACCTGACACATGTGCTCACAATGTCGATCCCAGTTTACCCGTCACTTACAAAACCACAGATGCGCCAGACTGCGAGTCTTGAGGAAAACGGCGTTTACAACAACGACCTGGTTTTCGGTGAGCACACCGGCACACATATCGATGCTCCTATGCACTTTGCTGAAGGTGGTTTAACCACGGATCAATTACCAGCCGAGCGCTTCTTCGCACCGCTGGTGGTCCTGTCAATTGCTGCACGGGCCAGCAGTAATCCTGACACGGTTGTGACTATCGATGACATTCTGTCTTGGGAGCAGGAACACGGCCGCCTGCCCGAAAAAGCGTTTGTAGCGATGCTGTCAGGGTGGGGAGACCGAATCAGCGACGCCGAAGCGTTCACGAACGCAGACGAAGCAGGAGTAACACACTATCCCGGCTTCAGTGGAGAAACGGCTTCGTTCCTTTGTGAAGAACGGGACATCGTCGGTGTAGGTGTTGATACATTCAGCCTCGATACCGGTAACGCTGAAGGCTACCCAGCCCACCGAACATTCTTGCCTGCTGGAAAATACGGCGTTGAACTAATCGCAAACCTCGACACTGTTCCGGCAGCGGGTGCAACCATTATCGTGGGTGCGCCAAAGCATGAGCGCGGGTCGGGTGGTCCAGCGAGGGTTTTCGCAGTGAATTAAGCTGGTCGGCGATAGGAGCGGACATTGAAATGCGGACCGTAGCGGTTTTCGCGATAATCGCACTGGCGGTGGTGACCGGCCTGACCCAAACCCATCTAGGATCCATCCGTGGCACGGTAACCGACTCGACTGATGCCCGTATTGCTGGGGCCACAGTGGAGGTCGTAAACACCTCGACCAACATACGTCGTGTCATAACTACCAGTGGCGAGAGTGCCTTCGTTTTTTCGCAGCTGCCGCCCGGCGAATTCAGAATCTCAATCGGACGGGACGGATATAAGACCCACGTTAGTCGAGTGGTGCTCCAAGTCAGTCAGCGACTTCGTCTAGATGCTCAACTTGAGCTCGGTGTGGTTACAGAGCAGGTGATCGTAACCGCACCCGATACACCGATTGAGCTAGATTCCTCTGCATTAACGACGGTTATTGATAACCAGCAGATTGTCCAGTTACCCCTCGACGGACGGAATTTCCTCGAACTCGCGTTGCTCGCAGCGGGAACCTCGCCGTCTCCACAAGGGTCGGCAGCCTCGGTTCGTGGTGACTTCGCCATGAGCGTCAACGGCGCGCGCGAAAATGCAAATGCGTTCCTACTCGATGGTGCTTACAACGTCGACCCTAAACTGAACACCCCGGCCGTGCGACCGACAATCGACGCGATCAAGGAATTTCGTATCCTGACCAGCACGTACGATGCGTCTTTTGGCCGTCATGCCGGCGCCCAAGTCAACGTGACGACAAAGACTGGTGCCAATCAGTTTAGTGGTACGGCCTACGAGTTCTTCCGCACAGAAGCGCTAAATGCTAGGAATGCGTTCGCACCAACCGACGGCCCGGCACCAGACTACCGACGGAATCAGTTCGGCATGTCACTCGGTGGACCATTGATTGAGAACCGGACATTCTTTTTCACCGATTACGAAGGCCTGCGACTCAAAGAGGGGGTCACCAAGATCGCAAATGTGCCGACGCTCGCCGAGCGGCAAGGTGATTTGTCAGCCAGCCTGCTTACACCACCAACCAACCCGTTCACCGGCCAGCGTTTTCCAGGCGACGTCATTCCGGCACCGTTCTTGAATCCAATTGGCAAAGCAATCGCCAACCTCTACCCGCTCCCGAATCGTAATGTTCCCTTCGAAAACTACATCGCGTCGCCTAACCAGCGTGACCGTAACGATCGCTTTGATGCCCGAATCGATCACACGCTCGGCCCTGGGTCCGGACTGACAGCGCGCTATAGCTTCGGAGATCGGCGGTTATTTGAACCGTTCTCGGGGACAGGTTTCGCCGAGGTACCGGGTTTTGGGTCAAACATTGAACGCCGAGCTCAGAATCTCATGGTCAGTCAGACCCAAGTCATCTCGCCGGCCGTTGTGAACGACCTGCGGATAGCGTTCAGTCGGGTGTCTACTGGCGTATTTCACCAGAATTTCGGTAACAGCCTTAACAGCACTGTAGGACTGCCAGAAATGTCGACTAATCCTCGGGATTTCGGCCTTAGCTTTATTAAAGTCACCGGCTACTCACCCATCGGCGACGAGTTCAATAATCCGCAGCATAGCGAGACCAACCTTTTACAAGTATTGAACTCGCTTAGCTTCGTTCGTGGACGTCATCTACTGAAAGCCGGTTTTGATGCACACTTCACCCGCCAGAAGGCATTCCGTGATGTCCAGTCGCGAGGTTTTCTAACATTCACCAGCCAACCGTACTTCACAGGTAACGCGCTCGCCGATCTCCTGCTTGGTCTACCCCTCATGACAGGGGGCGCCACACTTGACAACCGCCAGCAGCTACGCACTGAGAGCTTTAACGCATTCTTCCAGGACGAGATTAGGCTCAACTCTAGCCTTACGGTGTCCGCCGGTGTTCGGTACGAAGTCACTTCACCCCCTGTCGACACCAATGATCGTGCAAACGTTTTTGATCCTGTATCACAGGCGGTCGTCCGAGTGGGCACCAAGGGTATCCCTCGTGGTGGCTATGCAACCGACTACAACAACATCGCCCCGCGCTTCGGGCTCGCGTGGACGCCCGGTATGAGCAACAACACTGTGGTTCGCGGTGGATATGGGATTTACCACAATCGAACGGCCTTAGCACCTGGCGAGGGGCTGTATTTTAATCCCCCGTTCTTCGATTTCAACTTGTGGTATCCGTTACCGGGGGCTCCGCTGACACTAGCTAACCCATTTCCGACTCAGTTTCCGATAGCGACGCCTCCGTCAGCGTTAGCATTCGATCGCAACCTAAAGACTCCATGGCTACAGCAGTGGAGCCTTCCAGCACCAGTTCGGCAATCGACGGTCGGTGGAGGTGAATTACGTCGGCTCAAAGGGGCACAATTTGCTCACCGCGCGAGACATTAATCAGGCCGCGCCGAGCCCACAACCCTACAACCTGCGGCCAAATCCGCAGTTCGGCGACATTGTTACATTAGAGTCAACCGCCACATCGCGTTACAACGCTTTGCAGCTAAAGGCTCAGCAGCGAATGCTCAACGGTCTTACGATGCATGCCGCCTACACCCTCGGTAAAGGGACCGACGATGCCTCGGATTTATTTACGAGTGCAGGCGACCCCAATTTTCCACAGGACAGTAATAATCCGAAAGTCGAGAGTGGGCGCTCGAGTTTCGACATCAGACATCGTTTCTCGATGAGTTTCTCCTACGCCCTGCCGTTCGGCCTAGACCAGCGGTTCGTTATCGATGGCCTGGCCTCTCATATCTTCGGAAACTGGACGGTCGCCGGTATCTTCACGGCACAAAGCGGCTCACCATTCACCGTGGCGCTCCTTCCCGAAGTTGACAACAGCAACACAGGCCGCGCCGCACTCGGGTTCGGGATGAACGACCGACCGAATCTTGCCGGAGACCCAGTCCGTCCGAACCCATCGGCCACTGCTTGGTTTAACACCACATCATTTAGTCTCCCTCCGTACGGCAGCTTTGGGAATGCAGGTCGTAATATCCTCGATGGACCGGGATTCCAAAATCTCAACTTAGCACTGCTCAAGCAGGCGTCTCTCAACAAAGACCTAGATGTACAGATTCGGCTCGAGGCGTTCAACGTCCTAAACCGAGTAACCCTTGGACTGCCCGATGCATTTCTTGGTTCACCAACTTTTGGACGTATCCTTTCAGCCGGTTCTGCCAGGCGTTTACAACTCGGACTGAAATTGATCTATTAAGCACAAGAAACAACAGAGGTGGAGTTCTCCCGCCAAACGTTGGGTAAGGCGCGGTCACCACTCGCAGTCATTGCCCAACGATTCCTAAGAGGACAGCGAATCAGAATCGTCAGTCTGCCGACTCAAATGGTCAAGCATTCTTCACCTTGACGGACAAAACATGTGCATACTAAGGTCAGGTTGGCTGTCATTCGGACTCCTTGAACGAAATGACAAAACTTAGTCCTCGTCACCTCAATCGCGTTGCTCTCTGGGTTAGCTTGACGGCTTTTTCTGTCGTGCCTGCAACGGCGAACGACTGGCCCGATTGGCGAGGGCCAAATCGTGACGGCACCTCCCTCGAAACTGGTCTGATCGCAACCTGGTCACCAGACGGTGAAAACTTAGCTTGGAGAGTGCCCTATGGTGGACGCTCCGGCCCGATCGTTAACAACGGACACGTGTACATCCAAAACGCCGTCGGTGAGGGTGAAAACCTCCAAGAACGACTAATGGCGTTCGACGTGAGTAACGGAGCACTCCTCTGGCAGCACCGGTTTAATGTGTATTTGAGCGACGTGCCGCCTCACCGGGTGGGTTGGGCATCGCCAGTTAGCGATGTCGTTACTGGACACCTCTACGTTTTCGGTGCTGGGGGGAGCTTGCTATCCCTTACTGCTCATGGGGAACTACGCTGGGAGCGATCGTTGAACGAAGAGTTTGGTCTCATTACCACCCACGGTGGGCGCACCGTGTCCCCAGTTCTCGACGGCGACCTAGTGATCATCAGTGGGCTGTCCTCGGGATGGGGCAACCAAGCAATTGGACGTCACCGCTTCATGGCTTTTCACAAGGACACCGGCGAGACTATCTGGGTAAGCACACCGGGCGGCCGCGCCTTTGACACAACTTATTCAACTCCGATTATTAGCGAAGTCGGCGGAACCCGACTCCTCATCGCTGGCGGTGGCGACGGCACCGTCCACGCACTCCAACCGCAAACGGGTCAACCAGTGTGGAATTTTTCGATGAGTAAACGCGGTATTAATACTGGTGTCGTGATCGCGGGTGACCGAGCTTTCGTCAGCCACGGGGAGGAAAATCTCGATACCAGTGAGATGGGATTACTTGCGGCGATCGACGCCACAATAACCGGCGCCCTCGGTTCAGACGCCGTTGCTTGGCAGGTAACCGGCGTTCTCAGCAGTTACTCCTCACCCGTCATCGACGGTGATCGGATCTACCAAGTAGACAACAGCGCAAACCTGGCAGCCTTCGATACCTCGTCGGGAAGCAAGCTATGGGAATTAAACATCGGCACGATTCAACGTGCATCACCGGTTTTGGCAGACGGTAAGCTGTACGTCGGGTCGGTGACAGGACGCTTTTTCGTCCTTGAGCCAAGTCGAGATGGAGCCGAGATCCTGTCGGAAGTCCAACTAGGCACTGTGACTGAACCCGAAGAATTGTTGGGGTCACCCGCTATCGCGAATGGACGTGTTTATGTCGTCACAGACCGAGCTCTATACGCGATCGGCCCCAAGGTGCCACGTGTCGAGCGCCGCCTACCGACACCGGCTTCGCTCCCAACGTCAACCGACCCAGTAGCCCATGTCCGTGTTTCACCGACTGAACTGGTTGTTGAGCCTGGACAGCTGGTGTCGCTTCGAGTCGACCTATTCGATGCACGGGGACAGTTGTTGCCCCAAAGCGAGGTGACCTGGGCACTTGATGGGCTTGACGGACGGGTCACGGCCAATGGCGAGTTCCTTGCCGAACCCACTACGGGTGGCCAAGCTGGGTCGGTAACAGCAACGGTCAATAACGTCACCGGAGGTGCGCGGCTACGGGTGATCCCAGCCCTCCCCAATACATACGATTTCGAAGGAGATGCGCCAGGCAGTTCGCCAGCGTTCTGGATTGCGTCAGCCGGAAAATTTGAAGTCCGAGACGTGGATGGTAGTCGCGTTTTGGTTAAGAAATCAGATAACCCGTTCACTCGTCGCGCGCGGGTGTATAACGGCGCTGCCCAACTCTCCGACTACACAGTCGAAGCGGACATCTCAGCAATCCAGAGCCGGCGCCAGATGGGTGACGCTGGGGTCAATGCTCAGAGGCATACACTGGTCCTGATGGGCAACCATCAGCGGCTGGAACTCCAGACCTGGCAACCCGAGACCGTGCGTACCGTTACAACCCCTTTTGCTTGGGAACCGGATACATGGTACCGCCTAAAGCTCAGCGTCGAGAATCTTGACGATGGTCGTGTCCACGCACGCGGTAAGGTGTGGCCACGTGCCGATGCGGAGCCAGACGACTGGACCCTGCAGATGGTCGATGAAAATCCGCATCAACAAGGTAGTCCCGGTATTTACGCAAATGCGCCCTTCGAGATCTTTTTCGACAACATCCGAGTGTATGAAAACTAGTAATCAAGCACCGGGTATTTGGAGTAGGAGTTGGTAGTGATGCGACGACGATTGCCTTGGTTCGGCGCCGTTGGTGCGTTCGTTGGTCTACTCAACATTTTCGTTGTGGCGCAGGAGTCATCGTCACAACAGAGTGACTGGCCGATGTGGGGCGGGACACCTGACCGAAACATGATTTCAAACATGGTCGGTCTCCCCAGCGACTGGGATATAGCCACCGGACACAACATTAAGTGGGTAGCTGAACTTGGTTCGCAGACTTATGGCAATCCAGTCGTCGCCGAAGGAGTCGTGCTGGTAGGCACAAACAACGAAGCAGTTAAGGACCTACGGCAGCAAGGTGACATGGGCGTTCTTATGGCCTTTCGTGAGGAAAATGGCGAATTGCTTTGGCAACATGCCAACGCGAAGCTAGCCGCGGGCCGGGTGCACGACTGGCCCTATCAAGGCGTGTGTTCGTCCCCACTGGTCGAAAATGGTGTGGTTTATTACGTCTCGAATCGAGGCGAAGTATTGGCACTCGATATCGAAGGTTTTCGAGACGGCGAAAATGACGGATGGGTAACAGACGAACCCTATTCGAGCGAGATTGATGCCGATGTTATTTGGCGGTTCGATATGCTCGAGGAAGTTGGCGCATTTCCCCACAACATGTCCAACTCGTCGCCCGTCGTCTACGGTGATTTAATTTTTGTAAGCACCTCAAACGGTCAGGATGAAAGCCATGTGAACATCCAGTCACCCATGGCGCCGGCAATTATCGCTTTGAATAAAACGACCGGCGAATTGATTTGGGAGGACAACTCCGTGGATGACCGCATTCTCCACGGCCAGTGGGCATCGCCAACGGTTGGGACAATTGGCGGCGTCGACCAAGTAATCATGGGGCAGGGTGACGGTTGGATACGCGGCTACGAGGTAACATCGGGCGAGAAGCTTTGGGAATTTGACACGAACCCGAAGGACTCTGTCTGGCCACGAACACGTAATGAGCTCATCGCCACGGCAGTTGTTTACAACGATCTCGTTTATATCGCCAACGGACAGGACCCGGAACATGGCGAGGGAATCGGTAATATGTATGCGATCGACGCTACGCAGCGTGGGGATATCACTGAGCTGGGTCGTGTCTGGTACTACACGGACATTCGCCGGACAGTGTCGACTGCAGCAATCTACGATGGGCTGATCTACCAACCGGACTTCAGTGGCTTCCTCCACTGCCTGGATGCGAAAACCGGAGAAGTTTACTGGGTTTACGACACGTTCGCCGCCATCTGGGGCTCACCTCTCGTAGTCGATGGCCGCGTCTATCTAGGTGATGAAGACGGGGACGTTGTCGTGCTGAAAACCGGCAAGGAACTTGAGGTTATTGCCGAGAATTACCTCGGCAGTGCCGTTTACAGTACTCCGGTGCCAGCCAACGGCGTACTCTTTCTAGGCTCCCGTAATCAACTGTTCGCTCTCGTCGAAAACTGAGACGAAGTACATGCAGCGACGTTCAAAGAGAAAGCTGCCAAGGACAATTTCAATGCGTGCGGTAATTATGGTCCTAGCTTTGATCATGGCTAGTGCTGCCGACGGGGCGTCGGGTGCGGACAGTCAGCCCTTGCCAAACGAACCGCGATCGACTGTTGATTGGCCACAGTTCCGAGGTGACCTATCACTGGATGGGGTTTCGACATCACCAGTGCCTGATGACCCTCAACTGCTGTGGACCTTTGATACGGGTGAAATGGTGGACTCATCAGCAGCAATCGCTAATGGTGTCGTCTACGTGGGCACCTACGCCGGTGACCTCATAGCTCTCAATCTTAGTGATGGCTCACCCCGCTGGCGCTACCATGCGTCAGAATGGGGCATCGGTGAATCATCTCCAGCCGTGGTAAACGGCACCGTCTACATTGGAGATCTCTCTGGAGTGCTGCACGCCGTTGACATCAACACCGGTAAGGCTCGCTGGACCTTCGAGACAGAGGCCGAGATCAAATCCTCACCCGTCCTCGTCAACGGCATCGTCCTCATCGGATCATACGACAGCCATCTATATGGCCTCTCGGCAGACAGTGGTAACCCGATCTGGAAGTTTGAAACCAGCAGTTACGTCCACGCCACGCCGGCAGTCGTCAACGGCATCGCATATTTCGGTGGATGCGACGAAGAATTCCGAGGTGTGCGGGTGAGCGACGGTGAGGAAATCTTCGCAGTCTCCTCCGGCGCCTACACCGCTGCTTCTCCCACAATCATAGGCACGACCGCGTTTTACGGCACTTTTGCCAATGAGGTGTTAGCTCTCGACCTCGACCAAGGGGTGATTCGATGGCGTTACGAACATCCCACTCGTCACTTCCCCTTCTACTCGTCCCCAGCCTTTCACAACGGACTCGTTGTGCTCGGAGGACGCGACCGGATGGTGCACGCACTCGACGCTGAGACCGGTAAATCCCAATGGGTCTTCACCACACGCGGTCGAATTGATTCGTCACCAGCAATCGCTGGTGATCGCGTTTATGTTGGCTCCAATGACGGGCGACTCTACGGCCTTGCCCTGTCCGATGGCACGCACGAATGGGAATACGAAATCGGATCATCCGTGAGCACCTCTCCGGCGATCGCTAGCGGCCGAATCGTTGTCGGCGCTGAAGACGGACTGATCTACTGCTTCGGATGAGGACTCGGTATCCGCCCCGGTGTCCGTTGACTTCCACCTACGTGCTTGGTACAGGCAAGGGTGCCGTCAGGGCAACCGGTTTCTAAGGAATTCCGGATGAAAACGTCGCAAACCTGCGCACCATTCGCCGTGGTTCTGCCGGAGAACCGAACGCACAAAGCTGACTCCGCCCTCCACCGAGAATGCTAATTGGTTGACAGGTTAAGCTGGTATTAGCTCTATTGTTGTAGTAGAGTCTCCCGCCGGCGTTCATATGACGGTGATCATACCGTGAAGACTCCTGAAGGCAAAAAATGCCGAAAAAACTACCTAAACACGCATTTGAGCCAGTGAGACTAGTCGCATTTTGGAGGATCGCGAATCATGGAAGTTAATCGAAGAAAATTCATGGCATCCGTAGGGGGTGTGGCTGCAGTCGAACTGATGTCGCCCGAAAACCGGGCGGAAGCTGTTGAGCATTTTGCTTCGACAGAGCTTGACAAGTGGTATATCGACGAGTTCGGTGAAACCGCCGCGTTATCGCCGATCCGTCCGTCGTGGTATCAGGCGGGCGGCGGCGGACAGCAGGGTCAAGAGGGCCCACCGGCGCGTGGGACCGGCCGCGCGTTCCGTGATGGCTTTTCCCTGGCTGAGATGCCGGCGAAACCAACATTGGTCGATTTCTATAAGTATCGCTTCGCGCCGGCGCAGCATGTCATCCGCAGTGCTTCCCACGCACTCAAGGAAGGTCACCCCGAACGGACTGTCATGGCGTGCTTGTTGCATGATGTGGCGCAGGCACTCGTTCGGTCTGACCATGGTTGGTGGGGTGGCCAGTTGTTTGAACCGTATGTGGACGAGCGGGTTAGTTGGGGCGTCCGCTACCACCAGCCGCTCCGTTTCTTCCCAGACCCTGCGGTCGGCTACGAATATCCGGAGTTCTACAATCGGATCTTTGGCGTCGATTACGAAGTAGACGACTACATCAAAGAAGCATACAAGTTTGCTCGCGGCCACAAGTGGTACATGGAAGCACGTTTCGTCACGATGAACGACGAGTACGGCTTCGACCCCAACGTGCCGGTGTCGCTTGAACCGTTCATTGACATCATCGGACGTCAGTTCAAACAGCCAAAAGAAGGTCTCGGCAATGACAATAGTCCGTCGGCCCACATGTGGCGGACGATTATTAATCCGAATCGACCCCTTTAAAATGGGTCCGTACAGTAAAAAAAAGGCCGAGGCATACGCCTCGGCCTTTTTTCTGTACGGTATATAGGAAAAACTATCCTCGGAGCACTACTCTAGTAGTCCTGCCGCCCGTGCCCATCGATATTTCGCCCCCAGTACGTTGACCGGAAGTTGCGTCGTATACGGATACGCCACGATCCCCCGATCGTAGAGGTATTCCGAAGCTTCTTCCACCTCGACGTCGCCGACGAGCGATGCCACGATCGGCTTGTGAATCCCCTTGGCGCGCGCCTCTTCTACGACTTCTGAGGCAAGCTTCGCGAAGACCATCGGCGGCGTAACGATCGTATGCCAGTAGCCTAAAATAAGCGCATGGACGCGATCGTCTTCCAAACCTAGCTTGATCGTATTCCGGTAAGTAATCGGTGGCTCACCACCAGTAATGTCCACCGGGTTACCCGCTGCACCAAACGGTGGGATGAATTCCCGAAACGCCGCGTCCAAGTCCTTCGGCATGCTCATCAATTGCAGGCCATTATCGATGCATGCGTCTGACAAGAGCACGCCAGAACCACCTGCGCCGGTAATGATGATGATGTTCTCCCCCTGCGGCGTCGGCAGGACCGGTAGCCCACGCGCAAACTGCAGCATGTCGTTTAGCGTTCGCGCACGGATCACACCCGACTGCCGCAGCACGTCATCATAAACCTTATCGTTGCCGGCCAAGGCACCGGTGTGCGACGCGGCGGCCCGTGCACCCAGTGCCGTTCGTCCCGCCTTAAGCACCACAACAGGCTTTTGTTTCGATACACGCTGAGCCACCTCGGCGAAGGCGCGACCATCCTTCAAATCTTCAACGTGCATAGCAATCACTTGCGTGTTGTCGTCTTGTTCAAAAAAGGTGAGCAGGTCGTCTTCATCGATATCCGATTTGTTACCCAACCCAACGATCGCTGAGACACCCATCTTGGCCGACCGGCTAAACCCGATGATCGCCATGCCAACCCCACCACTCTGTGAAGAAAGAGCCGCCTGCCCCTTCACATCGTAAGGTGTGCAGAACGTTGCACAGAGATTTTCGTGTGTGTAATAGAAGCCGTAGATATTCGGTCCCATGACACGCACGTTGTGCTTCCGCGCCACCGCGACCATCTCGCGCTGCAACTCGATTTCGCCCACCTCAGCAAAGCCCGAGGGGATCATGACAGCGCCAGCGATGCCCTTCTGACCGACCTCTTCCAGTGCGCCGGCTACAAACTTAGCGGGAATCGCGAACACGGCGATATCAATAGAGTCGTCGATGTCCTTGACGCTCTTGTAGCACTTGTGTCCGAGAATCTCGTCGGCCTTCGGATTGATCGGGTAGATCTCGCCCTTATAGCCACCGTTGATCAGGTTCTTCATTACCGAATTGCCGATCTTGCCTTCCTCACCAGACGCGCCGATAACGGCCACTGCCTTAGGCTTCATGATACGGACCATCGAAGCTAGGATCTCTTGTTGCGACGGTCGCGGCCGTGGCTCGGGTAATTCCTCAGTCAGCAGAATCCGCACGTCGACGGCCGTCACCGAGTCCTTGGTAGCGAACACAGGATTCAAATCCAGTTCATGAATTTCTGGAAAATCAGCGATCAGTGTCGACACGTTCTCGATGAGCGCTGCTAGAGCCTCGCGGTTCACCGGATCAGCACCCCGGACACCACGTAAGACCTCGGCCGCTTGGATCCCATCGATCATCGATAAGGCATCCTCTCGGTTCGCCGGTGCTAACCGGAACGTGACGTCCTTGAGCACCTCGACCAGAACGCCACCCAGTCCAAACGCGACCAACTTTCCGAAACTTGGGTCAGTGACGGCACCGATGATTACTTCCTGTGCGGCCGGCAGCATCTGCTGAACTTGTGCGCCAGTGATATCAGCATCTGGCTTGTACTCACGGGCACTCTTGCAGATCGCCTCGTAGCCCTGCACCACTTCGTCGGCCGTCGTTAGTCCAGTCAGAACGCCACCTGCTTCGGTTTTGTGCAGGACATCCTTCGAGACAATCTTCAGCACTACCGGATAACCAATACTGCCAGCCAGCTCGGCGGCTTCCCCACTGGACGTGGCCAGGCCCTCCTTGGGCACCGGAATACCGTAGGCATCGCAGACTTCCTTACTCTCGGTCGAGGTCAACGACGCACGCCCAGCTGCACGTGCTCCATCCAATATCGCTTTGACTACTACGTGATCATGACTCATGAATAAATCCGCGCGCCTCCTGTTCTACCCCTGGCTAAATGGCACCCGCTGTCCGGGCTGCCGCGATTTCTGCGCTGTCACAGCCGACAACATCTTGAAGAATCTCGTTAGTGTGCTCACCAAGTCCCGGCGACGTCGTCACCTCGACAGGCGAATCCGACAGCTGTAATGGACACCCCACCGTACGGAACGCGCCGCGTTGTGCATGCTCGACCTCGACAACCATGCCACGGGTCATGAGTGACTCGTCCTCAATAAGCTCTTTCATACTCATGATCGGTCCGCACGGCACATTGACCCCGTTCAGGAGACGCATAACCTCGAGCTTGTCGTACTGCCGCGTCCACTGCTCGATGATTTCAAAGCATTCATTAAGGTGTAACAGCCTTGCCTCCGGCGTGGCAAAGGCTGAGTCGGTGATGAGTTCTTCACGACCGACCAGCTTCATGAGCGGCTCCCAACCAGGCGGCTGGATCATGACATAAATGTAGTCGTTCGCCCCGCCGCCCTTACACTTCAACGCTTTACCTGGCTGTCCGCCACCCGAAGCATTGCCTGAACGAGGCACTGTGTCGCCGAACGTCTCGTTCGGATACTCCTGCAGTGGGCCCTGCAGCAGGCGTTGCTGATCACGCATTTTGACCCGACAGAGGTTCAAGACACAGTCTTGCATCGCAACCTCCACCCGCTGCCCGCGGCCGGTCTTCTCGCGTTGGATCACCGCAGCTAACACCGCCGCTACCAAATTCATGCCCGTACCCGAATCACCGATCTGCGCACCAGTACTCGTTGGTACGCTGTCTTCGAAACCGGTCGTACTCATCGAGCCACCCATCGCCTGCGCCACCGACTCGTAGGCTTTGCAATCAACGTAAGGCCCTGGCCCAAAGCCTTTGCCCGAGGCATAAATGATTCTTGGGTTAATCTCGCGGATCGTCTCCCAAGAAAAGCCCTGACGATCGAGCGCACCAGGCGAAAAATTTTCGACCAGAACGTCTGACTTGGCGATTAGTTTACGGAAAATCGCCTGACCTTCTTCAGTCTTCGTGTTCAAAGTGATACTTCGCTTGTTGCAGTTCAGCATCGTGAAGTAGAGGCTGTCCGCGTCGGGCATGTCACGCAATTGGGAACGCGTAATGTCACCCCGTCCTGGCAACTCAACCTTCACGACGTCCGCGCCAAGCCACGCCAGAATCTGTGTGGCCGACGGGCCTAACTGGACGTGGGTCATGTCCAAAATTCGGAGTCCTTCGAGTGCTTTACCCATATCCTCATTCACCTATTTGTACATCGTCTGATTACGAGTACCCGGTGCCCATTCTTCCCGGTCGACCCAGATGTTGACGAGCGCTGAAGTGCCACCACGAACGGCTTCACGTGCACGGTCGAGCGCCGGCCGGATGTCCTTGGGATCCCGAACAGCTTCGCCGTATCCGCCTAGCATCTCCGCGAACTTTTCGAACTCAACGTCACCGAGAAGATTGCCGACATTGCCACGTTCAGCGCCGTACTTGTTGATCTGGCCGCACCGGATCTGGTTCATCGCCGAGTTGTTTCCAATAACCCCCAAAATCGGTAATTTGAACCGCTGGCACGTTTCCAGATCCCAACCGGTCAGCGTGAAGGCTCCGTCGCCGAAGTAGCAGAGGACTTCCTTCTCCGGATGGGCATGCTTGGCAGCCATGGCGAACGGCACACCAACCCCTAGGGTGCCGAGTGGACCAGGGTCCATCCAGTGGCCTGGCTGGTGCGGCTGTACAGCTTGGGCCGTGATGGTAACAACATCGCCGCCGTCACCAATGTAAATCGTGTCGTCGGTGAGAAATTCGTTTAGTTCGTAAGCTACTCGATACGGATTGATCGGCACGTTCTCCGATTTGAACGACGGCATCAGCTTCTCGTACGCCACCTGCTCAGCCGCGCGGAGTTCGTCGAGCCACGCTTGCCGTTTCTTGGCCCCGTTGTCTGTAGTACCTGTCGTCGCCGCCAGTACCGACGCCAGCACTTGGCCGATATCGCCGACGAGTCCGAACGAGATGTCTCGGTTCTTGCCAACAGTCCTGTAGTCCATATCGACCTGGACGACCGTCGCCTCAGACCCGAGCCGACGGCCATAACCCATCCGGAAATCGAATGGCGTGCCAACAATGACGATGACATCAGCCTGGTTAAACGCCATCCTCCGGGTTCTGTGGAAATGGTGCGGGTCTCCAGGTGGAAATGTGCCACGCCCAGAACCGTTCATGTAGGCCGGAATATTCAGAGTACGTGCGAATTCACGTGCCGTGTCACTTGCTCGACAAGTCCACGTCTGGGTGCCGAAGAGTACGCACGGACGCTCAGCCCTCACAAGGAGGTCAGCGAGCCGCTGAATGTCTATTGGGTCAGCTGAAAGCTTCGTGGAGGCACGATAATGCCCTGCTTGAGGGATACGGGCTTTCGACAACTCCACCTTGGCATCGAGAACGTCCCGTGGAATTTCAAGAAACGATGGTCCTGGCGCACCGTTGAAACATTCCCTGAATGCCATCGACACTAAATCGGCGACTCGCTCGGTCGACGGTACTGTGGCAGCGAACTTCGTAATCGGCGACAGGATATCGACGTGCGGTAAGTCTTGTAACGACCCCATCTTGTGCTGCGTCAGTGCGCCCTGGCCACCAATCAGGAGCATCGGGCTCTCGGCGCGGAACGCGTTGGCGATGCCAGTAATTGCGTCTGTTGTTCCTGGACCGGCCGTCACGACCGCACAGCCAGGCTTTCCAGTTTGCCGTGAATAACCGTCCGCTGCATGCGCTGCGACCTGCTCATGCCGAACGTCGATGATGTCAATCCCCTCGTCTAGACAGCCATCATAAATATCGATGATGTGGCCGCCGCACAACGTGAAGATAACTTCAACCCCCTCTGCCTTAAGCGCTTTAGCAACTAGGTGGCCGCCGGAAATTTGTTCTGGCGCTGTCTCGGTTTCAGCTGGCTTCATCTTCGGTTCAGCAATTGGCATGGTCCCTCTTTGATTAAATCTCAATAATCATTCCGAAACATTAATCTAGAAATGTAACGTGCTGCGCGACGTGGGTCTCGAGATTAAGGCTGTGCTCACGGACAAGCCGCTCGGCTAAATCGGCATCTCGGCTCTCAAGCGCTTCGATGATGTGCATATGGTCAATAATCGACTGGCTCGCCCGGTCGCGGTCACCGATGGTCTGCATTCGGATCGACCGCATGTGAATAAATAGGTTCTCGGCCAGCTGGTTCAGTAGTTCACAGCGACTCAATTGCAGGATCGCCTGATGGAACGAAATGTTCGTTGCTGAATACTCGTCGATCCGCGCCTTCACCTCTCCCTGGTCGAACTTGGCAAACAGTCGGCGCAGCGTTGAAATCTCATCGTCAGTCGCGTGTTCAGTGATCAGACGGGCCGCCATCCCCTCGAGAGCAGCCCAAGCCGTGATCATCTCCAAGATTTCCTTTTTCTTCTTACGGATGATGAAGGCACCTTTCCTCGGAACGGTGCGGATGAATCCCTCCTGCTCGAGTCGCACCAGGGCTTCGCGGACCGGTGTGCGGCTGACCCCGAGAGCTTCACCAAGTTGCCGCTCGTCGAGCCGTAGCTCATCCCTCTGGGCGTAGATGTTCACCGAACAGATTGCCTTCTTGAGCCGGAGATATATCCGACTCTTCAAGGCTTCTCCGGCGTCGATCGGTCCAAGTTCAAGGACGGCAGCTGGCATAGAAAACAACCTAAGGACTCCTGTGGACTGACGGAAAGCACCGAATCCAATAAGTCTGGTATACAATATACCACATTTTGTATTCTTCACAAACAACTGTAGAATTTGGAGTTACGGACTCTCAAGGAGTTAGAGTAAAGAGCAGCCGCCCAGTGAGCTTTTCGGGTGTGTATCCGACACAGGGCTTGGACGAAACGGGTCTCGTTGTTATCGTCTCGACAAAAGTGAAAGAATCTTCCGCTGAGTACGGCCGACGCAACATAACGGTCTACGCCAAAACGCCTCTCATTCACTAGGGACGGCTGACGGCTTCTTGAAGGATGGGGGAGAACAACATGCGTGCCACTGTTAGAGGAACACTTCTGGCCTCACTACTAATACCTTTGATGGTCGTTGGCGTTCACGCGCAGAACCGTGCGATCGATGACGCAGTCGAGAAATACGCCGAACAGATTATCGGGCTGCGTCAATACATCCACCAACATCCCGAACTAGGAAATCGTGAGTTTGAGACGATGGAGTTGGTATCCAACCACCTACGCAATCTGGATTTTGATGAGGTTATGGTTGGCGTAGCCCATACTGGAGTTGTGGGTATCCTCCGTGGTGGCCTTCCTGGCGAGGTCGTGGCCGTTCGCGCCGACATGGATGCATTACCGGTAACTGAGGACACCACGTATCCCTTCCGGTCTAATGTGCGCACTGAGTATCTTGGCCAAGACGTTGGCGTCATGCATGCGTGCGGACACGACGTTCATACGGCAGTGCAACTCGGTGTCGCATCAGTCCTTGCCTCCATGCGGGACCAGATCCCAGGAACCATTAAGTTCATCTTTCAGCCCGCTGAGGAAGGTCCGCCGCCAGGCGAAGTGGGTGGTGCGGACCTTATGGTTCAGGAAGGAGTGTTGGAAAACCCCCGGCCTACGGCCATCTTCGGATTACACACGCTCGCCTCCATGGAGGTGGGCACCCTCGGCTATAAAGCTGGGCCGATGCTCGCTGCTGTGGACCACTTCAGGCTTCGAGTTAAAGGCCAGCAGGCGCATGGCGCCTATCCTCATCTTGGTATCGACCCAATTGTGATGGCCTCTCAGATCGTGACCGCTCTTCAGACGATCCGCTCCCGCAACTTGTCACCCCTTGAACCCAGCGTGGTGACCGTTGGTCTCATGCAAGGCGGTACACGTTTCAATATTATTCCGGATGAAGTGCGAATGGAGGGCACAGTTCGGACCTACGACCCGGACATCCGAAACACAATCGAAAGACGAATGGAAGAAATCCTTGATGGGATTACGCTCGCCGGCGGTGGTTCTTACGAACTCGATTACGAGCGAGGATCGCCTGCTACGATCAACGACCCAGAATTGACAGTCCAGATGGCGCCCACGCTTGAACGAATCGTGGGTGCCGATCGGCTCGTGATCGTAGAACCGGTTATGGGGGGCGAGGACTTCTCATTCTTCGCGAATGAGGTGCCTGGATTCTTTTTTCGGCTCGGTATGGTGAAACCTGGCACACAATCCGGAGGACATCACACACCGACCTTCCAAGCTGATGACGCATCAGTGCCCGTCGGCATGCGGGCAATGTCGCATCTTCTACTGGATTATCTTCGGTCCAAACAGCCCTAATCGGAGCTTAAACGAATTCTGCAATCCGCCGAGCTTGTAATGTCGAGCCAACAAGACAGCCTGAAGAAGGCTACGGCGGGCACTGGTTTCGGCGACGCATGCGGACTCCTCGAAGGAACCTTACGTGGCACCTTCCGACAAGAGGTCTCGACCGATCTCATCACATCATCCAGCCTGCCCCCCGCAACCGGGGTAGAATCATCCGTCCCCTATGCCTTTCCCAGACCTCCGCACGTTCATCGAGCGCCTACGGCATGACCGGGATCTTGTTGAGGTTACGACTCCCGTCGACCCCTACCTCGAAGTCGCAGAAATCCATCGTCGTGTTGTCGCCACCGGTGGTCCAGCGTTGTTGTTTACACAGGTTCACGGCGCCGATTTTCCGCTCGTCACGAATCTTTTTGGCACTGCTCACCGTGCGGAACTTGCGTTCGGCGATCGGCCGCACCGTCTGATCCAACGACTGGTCCAACTGTTCGAAACGATTCTCCCGCCGACAGCAACCAAGTTGTGGGGAGCTCGTGACCTTGGGTTCGAACTACTCAAGATAGGCCTCAAGAAGCAAGGCCGTGGAGGCCCGGTTACTGAGGTCGTCACCAACGACGTCCATCTCGAACGGCTACCAACATTAACGACGTGGCCAGACGACGGTGGACCGTTCATCACCCTGCCGTTGGTTTTTACACAGCATCCTGATGGTCGCGGCCACAACCTTGGGATGTATCGGCTGCACGTCCATGATCGGCAGACAACTGGCATGCATTGGCAGATTGGTAAGGGTGGCGGGTTTCACTACGACGTGGCCGAGTCACGCGGTGACGCACTGCCAGCCACCGTGTTTCTCGGTGGACCACCTGCCCTTATTCTGTCAGCCATCGCACCCCTGCCAGAGAACGTGCCGGAGTTAATGCTGGCCTCGCTGATTGGCGGAGAGCGCCTGCGGCTTACTGAAGGTCCCTGGCCACATCCCCTTGTAGCAAGCGCGGAATTCGCATTAGTTGGAGAAGTGCCACCCCACGAGCGAAAGCCCGAGGGTCCGTTCGGGGACCACTACGGATACTACTCTCTGCAACATGACTACCCTCTTTTTAGGGTACATACGATGGCGCATCGTCGGGACGCCATTTATCCAGCGACTGTGGTTGGCAAGCCGAGACAAGAGGACTTCTTCATTGGTGATCTCCTGCAGGAACTTCTCTCGCCCCTATTTCCGGTTGTGATGCCAGCCGTTGAGAAATTGTGGTCGTACGGCGAAACCGGTTATCACTCACTCGCGGCGGCCATCGTGAAGCAACGCTACGCACGAGAAGCGATGGTAAGTGCGTTCAGAATTCTGGGTGAGGGGCAATTGTCGCTAACTAAGTTTTTGCTCGTCACCGATCGACACATCGACCTAAAGGACTTTCCTGCCACGCTCGAGCATGTCCTCGCCAGAACCAATCCGGAAACTGACCTGTATATCTTTTCGAATCTTTCGATGGATACGCTCGATTACACCGGGCCAGAGGTAAACCTCGGCTCAAAAGGAGTTTGGCTCGGACTTGGGGACACGGTGCGTGAACTACCCCGAGCCTTCACAGGGTCGGAGTTGCCGCAAGGTGTCTTCGACGTTCAAGTCTTCTGCGGTGGCTGCCTGGTCGTTGGTGCGCCTTCACGACAGGTTGAGCCCAACATCGCCGCCAGAATTGCCTCGCATTCAGCATTCGCCGAGTGGCCGCTCATTGTAATCACCGACGAACCTGGTCGAGCCGCCAACAGCACGATCAATTTCCTCTGGACAACATTCACTCGCTTCGAGCCGGCGGCAGACATCCATGCAAGAGGAACGCAAGTCGTACGGAACCATTTGGCTTATACGGCGCCGATCACAATCGACGCCCGGCTCAAGACGGGATTCCCGAAAGAGCTTACCTGTCGTGATGATGTCGCAGCGACAGTTACCCGACGATGGAAGGAATACTTTCCAGCGGGTGGCGTGGAGATGGGTGATACCGATCAGAGCCACCTGACCTGAGGAAAGCACCAGCGCATAATCAACCTAATAACTGTGCATGATCCATCAAAGCATCACTGATAAGACCTCCCCAGCGCCGGCTAACCCGATTGCCTTAAAACGCATCTTCGCGAAGCAATGGCTCCATCTACTGCTACTCGTTTTGCTTCTCGGCGGGCTTGCGCCGGCAGTCCGCTCCGACCCTGTTCGAGTAGGCGTCCTTTTCGGCCTTGCCACGCCTATTTGGATCGTGGTGGCACTTATCCTCGCAGTCACTCATCAGAGCTACGTCTGGTTCTGCTGGAGAACGCAGCTGCACGCATCGCTGCTCACCCGTACTTTTGGCGACCGAGGCTTTCCTCTGTACGCCACTGGATTCGCTATTCTCGCACTGAGTCGAATCACAAGCGTTGTTATGGTTGCTGCCGCAAATCGCGGTACGGTTCCTTTGGATTTGACTGTTTTGCGAGTAATAGCCGTCGTCACGACAGCGCCGGTTGTATACCTTTTTTACTCAGTTTACCGTTACTTCACGTTCCGGCGAGCACTCGGAGTCGACCATTTCGACCCCTCGCACCACTCCCGGCCGCTAGTGCGCCAGGGCATCTTCCGCTTTACCCGAAACGGCATGTATGTGTTCGGCCTGCTGATTGCGTGGCTTCCTGGACTTTGGTACGCCTCTGCGGCGGGGCTCGTCCTCGCGCTGTTCAACCACGCCTACGTCTGGGTGCACTACTTCACGACGGAGCGTCCCGATATGAAGCGGATCTACCCCAGTCTCATGGCCACGCCACAACCACCTGCGTGATACTCTCAAGCACTCGGCCGGAACGCGTCATTGGAAATTTTTCCTGAAGGAGTGAATCCCATGAGATCGAATCGATTCTCACAACGATTCGCGGTCGTCCTGATCGTATTAACAACTGTGCTGGGACTCCGGACAGCGGTCGTTTTCGGCCAGACCATTCCGTCACCGGAAGAGTTTTTCGGCTTTCAAATGGGTGCCGACCAAAAACTGGCCCGGTGGGACAAACTGGTCGAATATTACGAACTCCTCGGACGTGAAAGTGCGCGGCTCGAGGTCGTCCATATGGGACCGACGACACTCGGTAATCCATTTCTCGCGCTCTTTATCTCTTCACCAGACAATCTGGCTCACCTTGAAGACCTGCGCCAATTTAACGCCATGCTGAATGACCCGCGTGGTATATCAGAGGAAAAAATTGAGCGGGCGATCACTGACGGCAAGGCCGTCGTCGTTCAGTCGATGGGCTTGCACTCAACTGAAGTTGGCTCAAGCCAGATGGCTGCCGAACTAATGTACGACCTCGTAACCCGTAACGATCCCGAGATAACACGGATCCTCGACGAAACGGTTGCTATCATGATCCCGTGCTTCAATCCCGACGGGGAGATCATGGTGACCGATTGGTATAACGAAAACGTCGGTACAGACTACGAAGGTGTCGGCCTCCCCTGGCTGTACCACCACTACATCGGTCACGACAACAACCGCGACGCGTTTCAACAGAACACGATTGAGTCGCAGTACGGTGCCAAGATCTTGTTCCGCGACTGGATTCCCCAAGCCTACATTGACCATCACCAGATGGGAGCATACGGGGCCCGAATCTACGTGCCACCCTACGCTGAACCGATCCGCCCGGCAGCTGATCCACTGGTGTGGCGCGAGATGAGCTGGTACGGTGCACACATCGCCTACAAGGAAGAAGAGGCTGGCAGAGCCGGTGTCGTTAATGCCGCCATTTACTCTGGATGGGGACACTTCGGCTTCCACTGGATCACCCCATTTCATAACATCGCCGGCATGCTCACCGAGTCAGCAAGCGCCCGGTTAGCAACGCCATTGTTTGTGCATCCGGATCAACTCAACGGCTCTCGTGGCCTGCCGGAGTATGAGGCCCAAACAACGTTCCCAAATCCATGGCAAGGTGGTTGGTGGCACGTACGCGATATCGTCGAGCAACAGAAAATTGCTGCAGTGGCCACGTTAGATATCGCAGCCAGACATCGCTCCACAGTGCTCCGTAACGCCTACCTGAAGGCGTCCCGCCAAATTGAGCGTGGTGACTCAATGTCACCGGCCGCGTTCGTCATCCCTACCAACCAGCACGACGCGCTCACGGCAACCAAGATGGTGAATAAGCTGCTCGGCCAAGGTGTTGAAGTGCACCAATCACGAAGTGAGTTCATCCATGAGGGGCGAGTCTACGGTGCAGGTTCGTTTGTCATCTCGATGGCTCAGCCGAAGCGAGGTGTCATCCGTTGGTTGCTTGGCCAGACGTTCTATCCTGACAACACCTATACGCGTAACCGAGACGGGAGTCCAATTCGGCCGTACGACATGTCCACCGATACGATGGCTGAGTTTATGGGCGTTCGCGTGGACCCGGTTGACTCGATGGTTAACAGCGCACTCGCGACCATTGACGAGCCGCTCTCTCCGGCAGGCGAGGTTACCAGGGGCGAATTCGGATTTGTTCTCGACGGGCGGCTAAACGATAGCTTCAAGGCAGCCAACCTTCTCCTAGCAGAGAGCGTTGGGGTGCGGCGTGTCACGACGGCAGGCGAAGGCTTTCGGGTCGGGGATTTCATCGTAGCAGCTTCGGCGGCTGATGCGATTGTGGCTGAGGTTGCACAGACAACGGGTGTTGATTTCTCGACACTCGATACCAATGTTAGGAACATGAGCCAGATGCTGCGACCCAATCGGGTTGGGATGTACCAACGATACTACGGTGGCAACATGGACGAGGGCTGGACGCGCTGGCTGCTGGAGGCTTTCGCGTTCCCTTACGACACGTTAATGGATACAGCAATCACTGGTGGCAACCTGAACGAGGCTTACGACGTGATTGTGCTACCAGCCGACAGCGTCGCGCGTATGACCGGAGAACCGTCAGAAACCAGCGGGCGGGGTGGCTCTCGCCCCGAAGACTATCCGCCGGCTTACCGAAGCGGCTTCGGAGATGAGGGTGTGGCCGCGCTTGAAACCTTCGTCAAGAACGGCGGCACGCTCGTAACGTTCGCTCAAGCCGGAGACCTACCGATTCAGAAGTTCGGCTTGCCAGTGCGCAACCTCCTGGCCGGACTGTCGTCAATGGAATTTTGGTCACCGGGGTCGACCCTCAGAGTCAATATTGATCACACAAATGCACTGGCCTACGGCATGCCCGCTGACGGTCTGGCAGCCTTTCTTGGTGGGAACCAAGTCTATGAGGTCGTGGCCACGCCACGAAATGATAGGGTCAAGCGAATCGTAACCTTTGTAGACCGTGACATCCTACAAAGCGGCTGGCTGCTTGGCGAAGATGTGATTGCGGAGAAGGCGGCCATGGTCTCAGTGCAGCATGGACTAGGCCAAGTAGTCTTGATCGGTTTCAGAGTTCAACATCGGGCTCAAACACACGGTACCTTCAAGCTCTTCTTTAACGCCCTAATAGGCGCGAGCATGCCGTAAGTGGTGACATGCAACTCAACAGTGCACGGAAGGTGACCTTAACGACACCAAACGGACGGACTTCTGGAGTGAGGAAATATGACTAAGCAGCCATGCCTCGGCCGCCTTGCGTGTATTGCAACACTCGCGGCCATCGTAACCACCCCGACGACTGTCGCGCACGAACAAGACAGGCTCAATATTTTCATCTCGGTTGACATGGAAGGCATTGGGGGGATCGGCACCGGCCGGATGACAAGTAGTTCCGGTAAGGACTACGCACTCGGTCGCGAGTTGATGACCGGAGAGGTTAATACGGTCGTCGCCGCGATTTTCGAGCACGGTCCGGCGGACGTTCTAGTTAACGACTCACATGGAGATATGCAGAACCTACTGCACACCCAACTGGATCCACGGGTGCAGTATATCCAGGGCAACTTAAAGCCGCTCGGAATGGTACAAGGACTGGACAACTCCTTCGACGCCGCTATTTTTCTCGGCTATCACGCACGCGCGGGGACGGAAGGTGGCTTCCTCGCCCACACCGGCACAGGATCGGTGAAGGGTCTCTGGCTGAACGGTACCGAAGTCGGCGAAGGCGGTCTGAACGCCTTCTATGCCGGCAGCCACGGTGTTCCGATCATCCTCGCCACCGGCGACCTAACGTTCACCGAGCAGTTCAGGGAGCTGGTGTCAACACAAACGGTCGCGACAAAGGAGGCTATCGGTTCATCGGTGGCGAAACTACGTCATCCGGAAGATATTAAAGCGCGCCTGCGCACGGGCACGCTTCAGGCACTTGCCAACCTTGACGCCGCCCGCCCACTCGACACGCAGGGCCCGATTACGCTCAGATTACGCTCAGCGACGACGACACGGGCGGACATCGTCCAGGCGATCCCCAACGTTCGCAGAATCGATGGAACAACAGTGGAGTACGACGCGCGGAATATGACCGAGGCCTATAAGCTGATCCGCCTGATGTATCGCTACGTGACCTGGTAGCGAGTGGCTGTCACGGCGGCGTGACTCACGAGTGTCAACAGACACCACTCGCTACGGTCAGCCGTGGCAGAATACGTTGCCAAGAAAATGAACCAGAGCGCTAGGGCTACCGGCTAGCCAACTTCAGGCCACTCTTGATCGGAGCGATGCCAGGAAGCTCCCACTCCTCCCACATCGTATCGACCATCCCCTGAATGTAATCGAAGTCCTCATCAATCAGATGGGCGAAACGCCCTTGCTTGACGAGGTAGTCACGAACGGGGATGCGCCCCTTCTTATGCGGGTCATACGTATAGGTAACCTTACCGTCCAGGATCTCGTAGAGGGGGAAGATACCGCACTTAATACCCAACTCGCCTAGCTCCCGAGAATAACCAGGGTGAAAGTCCCAACCCTTGGGACAGGGGTCGAACGTATGGATAAAGGTCGGCCCACTGACGTTCAGCGCCTTTCGCGTTTTGTTCATGAAGTCTAGGGCCGGGAAAGCCGGGCTCGCAGTCGCAACGTAGCGGCACGTTGGGTGTCCGACGGCGAGCATCGGCGCCACATTTTTCTTCCATCGTGCCTGCATGATCCGACGCGCCTTCCCAGACGGCGTGAACGTAGTTACGGCACCATAGGTGCTGAGGCCCGTCGCCTGAATGTCCGTGTTGGCTGCCGACTCGTTGTCGTAGAGGATGATGAGTAGGTCGTAGTCGGTCTGAAGAGCCGCGGAAATTCCCGAAAGACCCATGTCGGCCCCGCCGAGATCTCCACTAAAATTGATGATGTTGATCTTCTCTTTAGCGATCTTCCCCTTGCGCATCAGCGCCCGTATACCAGCCGCCATCCCGACAGCTGACGCTCCGCCAGCGCCCAACTGCGTATGCATCCATGGGATGACCCAAGGCGTCGTCTGATAGCTAGTGTTCGCCACATACATGCACCCGGTGGCACCCGTCGCGATGGTCCGCGGGCCGGAAGCCTTAGCGAAATCGCGCATGACCAAGGCCGACTCGCAGCCCTGGCACGTGCGATGACCGGAGGTGTAGAACTCCTCGTGCGGCGCGTCGTGCACCTTCTTGATCTTTTCGTAGTCGATCACCGGGAGTGTTGTTGCCATGTCCGTCATCCTTCCTTAACTCTTCACCACCGAGCGTGCGTCACGCATTGGCGTCGTGCAGGCAGTTGCTAAACCCATCGACTGACCCTGCATGCTCACCAACTGTCTCAGTGCTCACTTATTCCCGTAGACCAATCCAACTCACGATCTCCTCTGGGACGTCGCCACGGCCGGCTGCCAGGGTCCGTTCGTACATGTCAATACATTCGTCAATAGATATATCCCGGCCACCGAGGCCACCCATGAAATTGATCACGTTAGGACCGTCCCCGCGCAACGGATAGAGACAGGAACGGACATCCTGCAGGAGGATCCCGCCGTTGTCTGGGGATCCTTGGGAGAAGTCCCGGTCGATGACCCCTACGCCCTTGAACCGCCCCAGACACGCACGCAACTCTTCCGTCGGAAATGGTCTAAACCAGCGCAGGTTGACATAGCCGACCTTGTGCCCCTTCTCCCGTAGACGCCGGGCTGCCGCTAGGGACGGCATACACACCGCACCGATGCCGATTAGCACCGCATCAGCATCTTCCGTCATGTACTCGGTGAAATACGGATTGTCGTATTGCGAACCATGCGAGCCAAAGACGCCGTTAAACTCCTGATACGCCTCTTTGATCACCCCTCTGGCCCTGCGCGCCGCTTCCCAGTTCTGTCGACGCAACTCCATGACCCAATCTTCATTCACCTGAGGCGCGACAGAAATCGGGTTGTCCGGATGAAGCACGCGGTCTCCTAGGTCGTATGGCGGGAGGAACTGCTTAACCGCCTCTAACGTCGGCACCTTCACCATGTGTTGCGCATGGGTCAAAAAGCCGCCGTCCATGGCCAAGGCCATCGGCATGCGCACCCTCTTGTCTTCGGCGACGCGATAGCCAATGAACACATGCTCCAGCGCCTCCTGGGCGGTACTGGCCCAACAGATCAGCCAACCGAGGTCCCGTACAGACATCGCGTCATTGTGTTCAACCCCGAACGCCCCAGGGTCGTCAAGCGCCCGGTTGCCGACAAGAAAGAGTGGCGGGAGGCGATCAGTAGCCGTCACTGCCAGCGCTTCCATCCCATACATCCATCCCGTGCCGCTGCTGCCGCCAAAAGCTCGTGCCCCAACGGAACTAGCATGCTTCACGATCTCGAACTGCGAGTGTTCACTGTCGGCGATGATGTACTCGGCGTCGAGTTCCCCATCCGCAATGAGCTGCGACAACTGGTCCATCACCTCGGTGTAGGGTCGGATCGGATACGCGGAAATGACATCGACGTCTGCCAGTTTCACAGCATGTGAAACCGCCTGACAGCCGGTGAGTAAGAGCTCGCGTTCCCAGACGTCAGTTGGTTGAGCGGCCGTCGTCACAATGCCTCCTTCTGTCCTGGCCCATCCATATTTCGTGGGACGGGTGTTGCCTTGTACTTTTCGACACCCTCACCGGTGACATGCCGGTAGCGGATACGCGTCGAACCCTTTTTGTCCTCGGCCCACTGGATGTAACCCGCAGGGTCTTTCTTGTGCTGCTCCCAGGGACTCTTTTCGTCTTCGAACTGCAGTTCGGGGACCATGACGATGCACTCTTTGACCGGGCAGACATCCGCGCACTTATGACAGCCCGTGCACACTTCGTAGTTGATGTCGTACAGTCCGTCATCCGTCGGGTCGAAGCACTCATCGGGACAATCGGCCCAACAAAGCGTGCACTTGATGCAGAGATCGAATCGGACGACTGGCCGTTCTGTCTTGGAGGTTCCGTGCTTGAACCCGTCGTTCCGGTTCTGGCCGCGTGGCCCTAGCTTAAAGCCTCGTTTGACCGCCGGGACCGCAACACCGCCCTCTTCGAACTCATGCCACTTGGGCAGCACCGGAATCTCGTGCGGCCAGTCGATACCCTGATCCGGATTGACCACCTTGATCCGGCGTAGCGTCGCCTCGTAGGCGTCCCGCGCCGCACGCGCACGGTCCGCGTCCTTCCCGGTATCCAGCAGATACTCTTCAACCGCCTCGATAGAGATGATGCCTGGGTCCACGGCGGCAACGGCACCAAGACAACGCTCGCGTGTGAGGTCGTCCTTGAAAACCCACATACCGGCCAGACTGGCATCTCCCTCTAACGTCGCCAACCGGTAGGGTTGCGGCTTCTTGGCCGTGAACTTGAGAAGGTGCTCATGGTTGCGGCGGGTGACCACCAGCAGGCAAGCCTTGTGACCTACCAACTCATTGACCGGGCGTATACCATGCCAGCCCCAGGGCTCGACCCCCTGTGCCATGGCGTCATCGACCACCACAGACACATCGACGTTATCGGCGTTGTACGAAGACCCGCACTCGGCCTCCAACTCCGCTTCGGACAGGTCAGGTGATACGAACGCAAAATACTTGCAGGGGATTCCATTGCGCTCAGGGGCATCGCTGTAACGCCCGTTCGAAAAGGCAACCTTGCCCATCCGGCTAGCGATCTGAACGATGTCGCCGCCGATGTACTTGCCGAGGGTCTTCTGATAAACCCCTCGGTATTGCACCTCTACGCGTTTAATCATGATCGTCCCTTGTAAGTTTCGTGGCCAAAGCCGGGTGCTCACGGAGCGATACGACTGTTAGTTTACACGAGCCCAAACGCTGAATACTACCACGGAGTGACTACCGAAAATAACGGCTCCACCGGTGGTGCCGTTTACGGGCAGTCGTCGTCGCCCCATTGACGGCGGACACCATCCACTGTCACAAGCCGGATTGCTGACGCGGGGCCAAGCGTTCGGATCGACATGGCACAGCGGGGCCCGCCTCGTGGCGGTAGCGTTGCTGGCCCGTAGCGGTTCCCGACGTGCGACCTTTGGGTCGCCCCCCGCCCGGCAGGAAAACGTCCTAATCACGATAATTCTCGAACTGGAGCGGGAGGTCGAACTTGGCTTCCTTGAGCATGCCGATAACCTGCTGGAGGTCGTCACGCTTCTTGCCCGACACGCGCAGCTGGTTACCCTGAATGGCGACCTGAACTTTGAGTTTCAGTGTTTTGATGAGTTTAACGATCTCCCTCGCGATCTCCGACTCGACGCCTTGACGTACCATGATGAGCTGCCTAGCCCCGCTTACGTTGATCTGTGGATCGTCGAGCTTCAGACAACGAATGTCGACCTGGCGGCCGACGAGGCGCTTCGTTAGTACGTCGTACATCTGGCGGAGTTGAAATTCGTTCGGCGCTCGCATGGTGATTTGATCGTCCTCCAAGTCGAATCGGGCGTTGGTGCCTTTGAAATCGAAGCGCGTACCCAATTCACGGTTTGCCTGATCGACGGCATTCCTGACCTCCTGCTGATTCACCCGCGAGACAACGTCGAACGATGGCATTGGTTACTCCGATGAGCGTGATGCGCTCTTCTGAAAAGCTTAATCTCGTAGCAGTATGTCACCATGCCAGCGAATAACGGAATGCTTCTCGGGCTACGCGAATCGGATTTCGGGCACGAAACGCACTTCAGCAAGAGCACTCAGGACTGGCCACAACAGCCTGGAAATTTAGATAGATTCCTTACGATGTAACGCGGTCATGGCGTGCTGACTGACGCTAGAATTATAATCGCGTCGTGGCGGCTCAGGGCCGCCAGTTGGGAGGTCACTAATGTCCAAGTCCCGCACCGTCGTCCTCATAGCCATTCTCACGCTCAGCACCGTGTCCGCCCTCGCCCAGGATCAAGGCGACCCGACCTTAACCGAGGTGTGGGAACCCGAGCCGCCTATCGTTATTCCCAACGCTTCAGGTGGACCACCGTCAGATGCGGTCATTCTTTTCGACGGCAGCGATCTCTCAGCTTGGCAATCACGTAGTGGTGGAGCCCCTCCATGGAAAGTCTCTGATGGTGTACTTACCGTCCTGCCAGATACCGGAGACATCGTAACGAAGCAAGGCTTCGGCAACGTTCAGCTGCACGTCGAGTGGCGCACGCCGTCGGTTGTGACAGGCGGGGGGCAAGACCGGGGAAATAGTGGCGTTTACTTAATGAGTCGCTATGAGGTGCAGGTGCTTGACTCTTACGAGAACCGGACTTACTCGAACGGCCAAGCGGGTAGCATCTACAAGCAGCATATTCCCTTGGTCAACGCGTCACGTGCGCCTGGCGCTTGGCAGACCTACGACATCATCTTCAGGGCGCCTCGGTTTCATGTGGACGGTACGATCGCGCAACCAGCGACGATAACCGTGTTGCATAACGGTGTGCTAATTCAAAACCACGTAGTACTCCAAGGGCCAAGCATCTTCATCGGCCAACCCGAATACGAGACACATAGACCCATGGAACCACTTCTTCTCCAAGAACACGACCACCCGGTCAGCTACCGGAATATCTGGATTCGGGAGCTGTGAGGTTGGGCCCGCAACTCGGTCCAACAGCGGACAACAGACGATTAGCCTTTTAGGTCTCGGGTTAGGTCTCCGAGGTTAAGATAATCCTCTAAACATCTCGTTTTTAAGGGAAAAACGAGCTGTTAATAAGCACTAGCCAATAGCAACCAACATGGCGAAGCTCTCGCGAATATTCCCGTGATTTCCGCATGGAGTCTGGCACCAGACTCATGTTAAGCTGCGTTGTCTACGAGAGGCCGTTTCGGCGAGCTGAGGGCACACTGTGGTGTGCCTCGAGGCATGTCGCCACGTGGAAAAGACGCGGAGGGAGCGAAGTGGCTGACTACAAATACATCGGTAAGGATTATCAGACTCCAGACATCGTCGCGAAAGTGACGGGAAAAGCGAAGTATGCCGAAGACTTCCGTGCCGAGGGAATGCTCTTTGCAAAGCTATTGCTGAGCCCGATGCCCCACGCCCGCATCACGCGCATAGACGCAAGTGAAGCGCTGGCAATGGAAGGCGTTGAAGGGATTCTCACAGAAGACGACCTCCCGCCGGTGCAGCGCGAAGGCATCCAAGAGCGTGCACTCAATTCGACCGAGCCATTTTATGAAGGCCAGCCTGTTCTCGCTGTAGCTGCGGTCGACGAAACCACGGCCGCGGATGCTATCGAGAAAATTCGTGTCGATTACGAGCCACTCCCGTTCGTAATCGACCCAATGGAGAGCCTTCGCCCGGGTAGTCCGAACGCACGCTTGGATGGCAATGCCTTCGCTGGGCGTGAGGTCACGACCGTCAAGTGGCCGGAGGATGTCTTTGCGTCTGCTGAACCCGGCAAGCTACCAATGGGTGAAGTCGGAGAGGAATGGGAGCACGGCGACGTTGAGGAGGCTCTTGCTGGAGCGGACCTCGTTCTCGATGAGACAATTGTTCAGGCCTCAACATCACATCAGCCACTTGAAACACGGACTGCGATGGCTTACTGGCAGAACGGGAAGTGCTATTTGCACTGCTCCACACAGAGCACCGTGCGCAGCCACGCGCCAGCGGCTGCGTGGATTGGAATCGAGCCAGAAAACCTGGTGCTCATCGCCGAGTACAGCGGTGGGGGGTTCGGTAGCAAGATTCCTGGATCGATCTTTGAGGCCATCCCGGGATTACTGTCGCGGAAGATTGGGAAACCAGTCATGCTGCGGATCACGCGCCAAGAAGAGAACTATATTGGTCGTGCTCGTCCAGGCTACCAAGCACGGGTTAGGGCCGGTTTCCGTTCAGATGGCCGTTTGACTGCAGTAGACCTGTTCGTTGTGCAGGACAACGGCCCTTACAATCGCCAAGGTGATTTTCTCACCACTGGCCGAATCGTGTCACTGACCTACCAGCCTGAGAACATACGATTCCGCGGTCTAAGCGTGATGACGAATACTCCGCCGCGAGCCTCACAGCGAGGACCTGGCGGCGTTCAGGCGGTCGCCATGTTTGAGCCAGTCATGTCGAAGGCTGCGCGACAACTCGGCATTGATCATGTCGAGTTCCATAGAATCAACGCACCAAGTGGCACAGCCGCTTACGGACCAACGAATGACGAAGATGTTCGTCGCCGTGTCACAAGTGCCAACGTAAGCGAGGCGCTTGACCTAGGCAGCAAGCTCTTCAACTGGGAAGAGCGAAAGCAGCGAAGCGGCCAACGTAACGGCATGAAGGTAACGGGGGTCGGTGTGTCCGTGAGCCCGTACGTGGGTGGCAGTATCGGCTACGATGGTCTTCTCGTGATCAAGCCGGACGGCAAGATGTACGTTCAGTCTGGCATTGGCAATCTGGGCACGCACTCCGTCTTCGACACAACCCGGGCGGCGTGCGAGGTGCTGGACTTTCCTTTTGAGGACGTAACGGTCGCTTGGGGCGACACGAGCCGGCATCTCCCTTGGAGTGCTAGCCAGGGCGGTAGTCAAACTACCCACGCACACACCCGTGCGAACTGGGCCGCCGGCCTCGATGCCAAGCGCAAACTGCAAGAAATCGCAGCGCGTGATTTAGGTGGGACGCCTGACGACTATGATGTCGGCGGCGGCCGCGTGTATCACCGGTCCAACCGCTCGCGGTTTCTCTCATTCGCGCGGGCGGCTGAGCGTGCAATCCAAATAGGCGGCAAGTACGATGGTCACGAGTTACCAGAAGACATCAACCCGTTCACTGCAACATCGGCCACGAATTTAGCCGGCGGAGGTCTGATGGGTGTAGCACGTGACAATTTCGGGCGTGACGGAGATACCTATACGTTCGTTATAGGTTTCGCGGAAGTTGAGGTTGACGTCGAGACGGGTCATGTCCGCGTTGTGGATTACGCATCAGCGGCCGACTGCGGCGTGATCATGCATCCCCGCAGCCTAGGTGGCCAGATCAATGGTGGCTCCATCCAAGGTTTTGGGCACGCAATGAAGCAACGGACGGCATATGACCAGCATTGGGGTCTGCCGGTGGCGAAGCGATTTTACTCAAACAAGCCACCGACTATCCTAGATGTTCCGCTCCACATGAAGTGGGGAGCAGTCGATATCCCTGACCCACAGACACCGGTCGGTGCGAAGGGAATCGGTGAGCCACCACAGGGTGCGGGTGCAGGTGCGGTGCTAAGTGCCATCGCTGATGCGATCGGCGACGAGCATCTTCGCCGAACCCCGGTTACCCCGGACATGATTCTGAGCTCACTCGAGATGGGGCCGGACGGCAATTTAACCGCGAACATCGGTTAGCCAGTAGCTTGATGGTTCGCAAAAAGGGGGCGGCGGATGCCGCCCCCTTTTTTTGTGCTTCTCTCCCACGGACGATAAACTGAACACAATGTCTCATGCGACTGTCGCTATTCTCCGGACACAGCCATCAACCGTAATCAGCGACTATCATGAGCTGCTGAATCTGGCCGGGTATCGGCAGGTGATAGACCCTTCTGTCGATACAGCACTCAAAGTCAATATCTCCTGGCACTTCTTCTTTCCTGGTAGCTCGACCACACCGTGGCAGCTTGACGGAGTAATCCGCGCGATGAAGCAGGATGGGTATGATCCCGCACTACTCCACGCCTGCCACAACCGGACAGTCGTCATCGACGCACATTTGGGTGAGCGTGAGAATAAACAACTGCCAGTGGTTGAGACACACGGCCTTCGTAATATTCATCTTTATGAGGGCGAGGACTGGGTGCACATACGAGATGCCGTGGGTGATTTGGCCGACAAGTTTTTGTGCTTGAATAACGTTTATCCGAAAGGCTTTCTCATTCCAAAACGCTTTATTGGTGAAAACATCATCCATTTGCCAACCATCAAGACCCACGTCTTCACAACCACAACTGGTGCGATGAAAAATGCCTTTGGAGGACTTCTCAACGAACGCCGACACTGGACCCATCCAGTGATTCACGAGACGCTCGTTGACCTCCTACTGATTCAGCGCAAGGTCCACCGGGGTGTATTCGCGGTCATGGATGGCACGTTCGCTGGCGATGGCCCCGGACCAAGGTGCATGACGCCGTACGTTAAGAACGTTATCCTGGCCAGTAGTGATCAAGTGGCTATTGATGCCGTGGCGGCTAAGTTGATGGGCTTTGATCCGTTGTCAATCAAGTACATCCGGTTAGCACACGACGCGAAACTCGGATGTGGTGACCCGCGTGACATCGCCATCGTTGGCGATGAAGCAGCCGGAGCCGAGCAATGGGGTTTCGTAGGACCGTTCCGCAAGATGACCTTTGCATCCAAAATGCAACACAGGATCTACTGGGGACCACTGCGGCGACCACTTGAGTGGTCACTTAAGACCATACTGGCACCGTGGGCTTACCTCGCCAGCGTCCTGTATCACGACAGCTTTTGGTATCCGACAAAAGGCCGCTCAGTAATGCGGGAAGTCTTAACCAGTAACTGGGGACGATTATTTCGTGGCTGGGAGCGAGCCGTCGCAGACAAGGATGGGTATCGCGTGAACGATGCACCCCCAGCAAAGTTGCACCGAACAGGATTCCGTGCACTCCTCACATCATTTAGAATTCTAGGGACTTGCCTCAAAGAGGCGCCGGAATTTTCTACTCGACGTCGCCGCGTGGCTAACCGGTCCTGATGGACGACCGGAAACTACACTCCGTAGGGATCACGCCAATCAAGCAGGAGTCACAATCCATCCGTTTTTGATTTCAGAGCTTCCTGCCCTTTCACATAAAGATCGAACCACTCCAACCATCGCGCCCACAAGTCTAGATAGTTTTCCTTCGCGCGTGGTCCGTGCGATTCGAAAGGGTAGATATAGAGAGCCGCCCTCTTCCCCAAACCGGTCAGTGCTTGCATCATTCGCTCAGACTGAATGAGAAAGGTGCCGGAGTTATTGTCCTGCTCCCCATGGTACATAAGTAGTGGTGAATGAATCTGATCCGCGTAAAAGAATGGTGAGATCTCGAGGTAAGTTGTCGGTGCGTCCCAGATGAACCGTTGCTCTCCTTGGAAAGTCATCGGCGTCAACGTGCGATTGTAAGCACCATCACCGGCGATCCCGGCTTTAAAGAACGGCGTGTGTGCGAGTAGATTGGCCGTCGCGAACGCACCGTAGCTGTGCCCGCCGTGTCCGATTCGATCGACGTCAACGTATCCCATCTCGTCAACTTTTCTAATTACCGCGTACATTGTTTCAGTCATGTCCGCGACGAAACGGTCGTTAAACCGCCCGGCCTGACCGAGAATCGGGACGTCTGGATATACCACCGCATACCCTTGGGTCAGCCAGATATCCGACCAGCGAAGAAAGCTGAGCGGTGAAAAAACGTTATGATTACGAGCCCGGATCGACGCCTGTTTATACTCCTCGGCTGACGCGTATTCTCGAGGATATGTCCAGAAAATTGCAGGAACCCGATCACCAGATTGGTAATCGGTCGGTAACGAAATCCGCGCCTGGATGGTGAGGCCATCCCGACGCGTGAATTCAAAGTCGATCCGCTGAGCAGCTGTAATCTCGGGATACGGGTCAACATTTTGGGTTAAGTTCTCCCACGCACCGTCAGTGCTCCACAGATAGCTGTCTGGTGCCATTGAAGTCATTTCTCGACTTACGATCATCCGTGTTAGGTCATCGTTGAGTGGAGTTAAGGGCCAATCGAACGTTTCGGCCGCGCCCTCAAATAGACGCGTGGTTACACCATTCGCAATTTCGACCCGATCAACAAATGGCTGCGGCGTAAATTGTTCGCCATAACCGGAACCCCGAAGATACGCAGATTGACCATTGCTCGACATCATGACCGTCGTGATGCCATTGCCGTCTTGGCGCGTCAGTATTTCACCCGGTAGTTCGAGAACATTATCCGGGTCATAACTCACCAACACCTGTCCGGCAGCCGGCTCAACCGACGTGTCGTATGCGAAAAGGGTCCGCTCGCCGTCCTCGGTGATTTCCGCAAAAAAATGATCGCCCGCAGCATCAAAATGAAGGTCGCTAAACCGACCTTCTGTCGACGTAAGAACCTTCGCCTCCGCAACAACAAACGGCTCCTCAACGCCCATCACGCGTTCTTGCTGTTTAGTGTCTCTAGTGTCATCACTTTCCTCAGCGGCCGTCGGCGTTCTGGCAAGCCACGACAAGCCACGCCCGTCAGGCCGCCACGCGACCTCTCGCGGCAGTTTCGCATCAGGCCGGTTGTCTCGCTCTGATGACTCGTACAACGGTATCTGTCGAATTGTTGACACAACGTCACCATCCAGATTCAGTACGTTGAGATCGCGCCCAAAACTCGTGTATCCGACAATGTACGAAAACGGCTCAACGAGCTGTTCAGCGAGGATGTGTCCACCGTCCGGTGACAGGGCGATCGACAGATACATAGCTGGATCGCCAATCGGTTGCGGTGCTTGTCCAGACGAAAGACGTGCGAGCTGTGCAGTTGTGTAGTAGCGAAATAGGTCAGCGTCGTACTCAGTCCGAAGCAGAAACGGTAGTGTTCGGGTTGGCGTTGCCTTCTCGCGTGTGCGACGCACAACGGGGCCGGTCGGCACCGGGTCGGCTTCGGGTTCTGAACCTCGGCCGGCCGGCACGAGCAGCGCAAGTACCGAGCCGTCTGGCATCCATTGCAGCATCCTCGAGGGCACGCCCGCACCACCCCGAGCTGCAAGTGTCGCCATCACACGCGCATCGCTGAGCTGTTCAGTCGCACCAGTGCTGACGTCCGCCGTCCACACTTGAGTGCCTTCAGCTAAGTGCGCGAGAAATGCCAATCGGCTACCGTCTGGAGACCAGATAGCGTCACTAACGAAACTTCCTTCCGGAACATCGATCGACCATCGCCGACGTTCCTCCAAAGCGTAGACGTCATAACCACGAATGCCATAGGTCGCTAGCCGCCATTCCCGATCCACCTCTGGCATCAACTCCAGCATCCCAAGCCGTAGCGTCCGGCGTGCCATCACCTCGAGGCTCGACAATTCATCAGATAACGGAATCAAAAAATGTGAACCGTTTGGACTTATTCGGTCAAGCTCCGCTAAGTTCTTGTCCCGGTCAAACAACTCCTGCACAGATACAGGCGGCAGTAAATAATCATTAGACGGATCGACCTGAGCCCGTATCGGTGAGGAGTCCAGCACCATAGCTATCAGCAGGATTGCCCCAACCACGACCGTAGAATCCTTAAAACGTCGTCGTTGCGAATCGATGTCTACCTTCATCTACCTTTCCTTTCGATTCCAGCCCTAGCTATGCCAGACCCCTCGTACAGCCCAGTTTCTTCTAGGGCTGTCTGACGGTCGGATACTCGATACCGAGCTGCTCAAGATACGTGTCATACCGGGCTGGATCGAAGTAGTACTTTCGCATTTCCTCCCGGAACTCCCCCATGATTTCGCGATTTAGGTGAGTCGCCGGCCGGTCATCGGCACTGATAAATGGAACGTACTCCTGAGTCTTTGTCTGAACATCACGATAGTACGTCCAAGCCGCCTCAACCTTCTCCGGTTGGAGGAGAAAATCCAGCGCGGTCATTGCCATAACTTTTGCACCCGCTGTTGAGCCTTTGTGGGCGATCGGCGTTGCCATCGCGACGGCACTCGACCAGTGATGGCCGCCACCTCCCGTCCGGAAGTTCGAAGGGAATCTCAGAGTGACCGTCGGTACGTTCCACGAGATATCGCCAATATCATCCGAGCCGCCGCCGGTCCGGACGCCTTCAGGCGGCCCGCCCAACTCACCAAGTTCTGTCGCAAGTCCAGTCGGCTCGGCACCAAGCTCTTCCTGAAGAGCTCTGGCTAGGGTTTGGTCCGCTTCACTCCACTCGGGGAGTCCAACCATCTTGATATTCTCGTACATCGTCTCCGCAATCACCTTATTGAAGTGCCGCGGCCAAGCCGACCCGAGGATCCGCCACTCCACTTCTGTATTAGTCATTTTGGCCGCTGCCTCCGCCGCTGTGTTGCCAATCTCGAAGAGGTCCTTGATGTGCTCGTAGTCGAGCTCGCGGAAGTAGTACCAAACTGAGGCGCGCGACGGCACAACGTTTGGCTGGTCGCCTCCATCTGTGATCACATAGTGCGTGCGTTGCGATAGCCTAAGGTGTTCACGTCGGTAGTTCATAGCCGCATTCATCAGTTCGACCGCATCGAGCGCGCTGCGACCCGACCATGGCCCTCCGGCCGAATGCGCCGACTCACCGTGGAATGTGTACTCTACCGACACGAGTCCATTACCACTGCCTTCGCCCCAACTCACGCCCATATTGCTACCGACATGGGTGAAAATCATGATGTCAACATCCTGAAACAGTCCGCCTCGAACGAAATAGGCCTTTGATCCCAACTGCTCCTCAGCAACACCTGGCCAGAGCATGATAGTTCCTGGAATCTCTTCGCGCTCCATGAGCTTCTTGAGAACGAGCGCCGCCGTCACGTTCACGGCCTGGCCAGAATTGTGCCCTTCGCCGTGGCCTGGGGCGCCGTCAATAATTGGGTCGTGGTAAGCCACTCCAGGCTTCTGCGACGCCTTGGGAATACCGTCGATGTCGCTCCCGAACGCGATAACCGGCTTGCCCGATCCCCAGGTCGCAATCCACGCTGTTGGCATCTCTGCGACCCCTTGCTCTACCAAGAACCCGTTGTCGCTCAGGATGCCAGTCACATAACTGGATGTTTCGAACTCCTGAAAACCCAGCTCGCCGAAGCTAAAAATCTGGTCGACGGCCTGTTGTGTAAACTGTCGCAGACTCTCGACCTCAGCTACAGCTTCCTGTTTGAGGTCGTTGAGCCGCTCGACCTCTTGTCCATGGATAGAGAACGGGCTTGCGAGCAGAACGAACATTAAAACCGCTAACCAACAACGACTGTGCATGAAAGACCTCCCTCGATAGCCGCCCGACCTAGGTAGTTATGCTCCAAATAGCTCAACACCGAAAACACGTGCGAGAATAACAATCCCCGTTAGCCCACTGAACACGGCCAGACTCAACCAGCTAAACATAACTTCGAATGTCGATGGATAGAAGTGTTTATCGGATTTCGGGATGATGGTCAGGCAATAGTACAGATTCAAGAAGTAAATCACCGGTGCAACGAAGAGGGCCAGCGCCGAGGCGACTAGCACCAAGAAGACTGGCCTGGGTACTCCCGCAATGATCGCCACTGACGAGACAAGTGAAAACAACATCGTCAGACGGTAGATGTTGTACTCGGAGTACCAGTGTCGGCGGTGATCATCGGTGAGATCTTCCCTCGCGATCCCCTGCAGTGCCGCCGTCGAGCGAAAAATGTTTCGACAGCAGGCACCGACGATTCTCGGCCAGCCATCAAAGTAGTTAAACGCGGTGGAGTAGGTCGCAGCAAACGCACCGAGAATGAAAATGATCATCATCTCCGGGCCGATACTGTCAGTGAAGATTCTAGCAATCTCGCCCATGACATTGTTGCCGGCTACCTCACTGGGATACATCCAGGTGGCGGCCAGTAATAGAAAAATGGTGGCCAGTATGAATGACACTACGTGACCTAGCCTGAAATCCCATAAGCCGATCTGAAACCAACGGCGACAGTATTCAATACCGTGCGCAGGAATCTTCGATGTATCGACGGCCAGGCCAACTTTCGAGTTCGAGAACGGGTCAAACGCTTCCACCAGGCCAGCGCGCTCCAATTCAGGTCTGATGCGCCCCATGCCGACCTTCTTCGCTTTACCCCACTCTGAAGCCTGAAGCGACACATCAATCCCGGTGGGCAGTAACCCAAGGAACGCAGCAATTACGAGCCACGACCCCGCGGGTGTTTCAAAGATAAAGAAATGGCTGAACGCATCTAAGCCAACTGGACGGAAGAAGAACACCAAGAACGTGCAAGCAATCAGCATCCCAGCCAGAATCTTGGTTGCAGTCTCAACGGCTGCGTAATTGCCGTAGAGAATGATCGCCACCGCTGTGGTGGCAAGCACGAAGCCATAGTGTGTCTGGGATAGCGGCAAACCAACGGTCGTCGTGAAAAGGTAATATGCGACTGCGGCTGCAGCAGCTAGACGACCCGCCTGACCAACGGCCGACTGAATGACCGTGGTAATCATCACGTACCAGAGCGGCCATTTTTTCCAAGCTGTACCATACGCTTCGATGAGGCTCTTGCCAGTAGCATTTGTAAACCGGAAGGCCATCTCAAATCCGTAGTACTTGAAGATATAGGCGATCGGGATGCACCACAGCAGCGCAAACTCAAACCGGCCACCTGCGGTCGGCGCCGTCACAAGATGGCTAGTCCCAACACCGGTCATCATCAGGATGAGTCCGGGACCAAAGTGTCGCAGCATTCCCCGCCAAGAGGTATTCGGCAGTGACAACTTGCCGACTACTTGTTCCAACCGTGCCGATTGCTCATCAGTCATACCTGAGGGTTCTCCCGCTCACGTTTCCTTGCGATTTTGGACGAACTGCCATCCGAAACGTCCCTTGATGCACAGATGCCCGTGGGTCACCGAATGGTCCATCGGCGACATTACCTTCACGATCTCATTGTTCTGCACGTGTAAATCAAGATTACATCCCACGCCACAGTAAGGACATACCGTACGAGTCACACTCTGCTTTGATTCGTCCCACTCTCCACTTTCTCGACGGTCATGCTCACTCTTGAACATAAGGGCGCCCGTTGGACACACGCCGATGCAGTTCCCGCAATACACACAAGCCGAATCGTCTAACCGCCGATCGAATTCGGTTGAAATCCTGGCGTCAAAACCGCGCCCTGCAACTGCAATGGCAAATGTGTTCTGCGCGTCCTCACCACAGGCTTCAACACACCTGTAGCAAAGAATGCATTTTGAATAATCGCGTATATACATCTCGTCGTGAATCTTGACCGGTTGTGCAACCGTTTCCGCTATCGTTCCGTCCGGCGCGTGGTGATGTCCTGGGCTACGACCATCGCGGTCACTAACCGCCGCCGCCAACGGACCAAACTTCTCGGCATTCACCTCGTAGCTATCTATCCACCGCCGCACGTCATGACTTGCCAAGGACAGATCGACCGACGAGGCCAAGAGTTCAAGGACAAGCTTTCGGCTATGACGGACCCGTGGCGTATCGGTTCGCACGACAGCCCCTGGCTGCGCCGCACGTGAGCACGAGGGCACCAGCGTCCGGGAACCTTCAAGCTCAACGACACAGACACGGCACACGTTTACAGGAGTGAGGGTGTCGAGATAGCACAGCGTCGGCGTGTCAACACCCTTCGCGCGGCAGGCATCCAGGAGGGTGGCTCCCTCAGGCACACGCACCGTCTCACCATCCACAGTCACTTCGACCAGAGGCAACGTCCGTCCCGTCACTTGATCACTCATCCGTGAGTCCTCCGAACAATCCCAACGTCACCGCCGACTGCACTGCATTGGCAGCGGTATGCCCAAGGCCGCAAATCGACGCGTCGCGCATCACCTGAGCCAGCTCGTCCAGTAACTCAGCCTCGGCCGACGGCTGAGCATCATCACGTACTAGCCGCTGCAAAAGCTCCTCCTGACGCACCGTGCCAACTCGGCACGGCACACACTGCCCGCATGATTCATTCCGAAAGAAAGCCGCGATCCGCAATACGATACCGCGCATCTCAGCGTTTTCATCGAACGCCATTACGACGCCAGAACCCAGTGATGCGTTGATCGCCCGAGTCCCCTCAAACGTGAGCGGCGTGTCGAGGTGCTCTGGCAACACAAAGGAACCGGCAGCTCCTCCGAGCAACACGGTCTTGAGACGTTTACCACTGCTTATTCCACCAGACAGATCCAAGAGTTCACGTAACGTTGTACCGAACGGCACCTCATAGAGACCTGGCTGCTCCACAGCACCAGACACGCAAAAGAGCTTCGAACCAGTCGATTGTTCGGTGCCAACCCCGGCGAAAGCCGACCTACCTTCAAGCAATATGTCGAGGACGTTAGCTAGCGTCTCTACATTGTTAATGACGGTCGGCTTACCGAACAAGCCCACCTCCACTGGAAACGGTGGTTTGTTCCTGGGCTCGCCGCGAAAACCCTCGATCGAACTGAACAGCGCCGTTTCCTCACCGCAGATATAGGCACCGGCACCACGACGAACGTCGATATCGAAGGAAAATCCACTGCCCATCACATCGGGACCCAGAAGACCTGCCGATCGGCACTCGCGGATCGCGTGCTCCAGTCGCGCGGTAGCAAACGGATACTCGCCCCGTATATAAAGGTATCCCTGGTCAGCACCAACGGCAAAACCTGCAATTGTCATCGACTCGACGATGGCAAACGGGTCTTCCTCCATCAAGACGCGGTCCTTGAATGTCCCAGGTTCAGATTCATCGGCGTTGCACACTAAGTAATGTGGCTTGACCGGAGCCTTAGCCACGGCATCCCACTTACGGCCAGTTGGAAACGCCGCACCGCCACGGCCTTGTAGCTTTGACCCCGATACTTCTGCAATCACCTGCGCCGGCCCGATTTCAATCGCTCGGCGAAGTGCTGCATATCCATTGGCGGACTGATATGCAGCAAGACTCGTCGGGTCACAAGCGTCAACACGCCGTAGTAAGCGCAAGGCTGGATCTCGCGGTCCGGTGGTTTGTGGCGTTGAAATGGAAGGAGGTGTCGGTATAGCAGCACCATTCAACACCTCTTCAATATCTTCCACCTTCGCAGGCGCCACCGTACCGTCCGCCCCATCACCAGCCAACTGAAACAGAACGGCTGGCGCACGTTCGCAAAGTCCGAGACAAGGGCTTCGATGCCAAGTCGCTTTCCCGTTTACCGATGGCGTTCCTGGGGAACCCAATTTACGCTCTAGTGTCGCGCACAACCCGTCTGCACCACGTAACTTACAGGCGATATCGTCACACACGTGCGCAACTCGTGCCGGCCTCTCGTTGGTAGAAAACAACGCGTAAAAACTCGCAACACCGTAGGCTTCAGCAGGTGGGATCAGAAGTTGGCGACAGATCTCATTGAACGCACCCTGCGAGATCCAGCCAACCTTCTTCTGTACAGCGTGGAGTGCGGGCAGCAGTAGGTGTCGCCTGGCGCGCGCCTCTTGAAGGCCTTCCCCTGCAACCTGTTCCGCCTCAGGTAAATCCGACCGGTGCTCAATAATGGTAGCGACCGCAGCACGTTCTATTTCATTCGCCTCAACCGGCAGTAGTTTCAGATCCATTTACGCTCGTTCATCCGCCATTACCGACCGGCGACTCAATTTTCTCGATACAAATCGCCGTAGCCTTGAAATCGGCCGTTCCCGACTTCTTATCCCAGGTCGGGTTGGTCAGTTTATTGGTTTCAGCCTCATCGGAAAAATGGAATGTGGTAAACGCCAAGCCGGGTCGTAGATCGTTCGTATAACGCACAGTCATGTTGATCACACCACGGCGTGAGCGGACCCGTACCTGCTCGTTGTCAGCAACACGCCATCGGCGACCGTCAGACTCGCAAATGTCAAGGGTCTCTGGCCGCCTGAGCGGAGACCGAAAGCCGCCGCTCTGCACTCCGGTGTTATATGAGTCCAGTCGTCGCCCGGTTGTTAGACGGAGCGGATATTCGTCAGTCAATTCATCGGCTGGTGGCAAATGCTCAACGACACTGAAAGGTGCTAAGCGACCTTCCACGGGCCGCTTCCACAGCCGACCGTGCAAGTACGAACTCCCCTGACTATGCTCATCAGGACAAGGCCAACAGATACCACCCAGCGCCTCGATCCGGGCGTAACTCATACCAGCATGCATCGGGGACAGGCTCCTTACTTCGTTCCAGATTTCCTCAGCAGTTGGAGAGCCCCAGTCATGTCCTAGCCGTCTTGCAAGTTCACACAGTATCTCGACGTCGTCACGCGCTTCTCCCGGAGGGTCGAGTGCTTTTCGGACACGTTGTACCCGTCGCTCGCTGCTCGTAACGGTGCCCTCTGCTTCTGCCCAGCCAGCGGCCGCTGGTAATACGACGTCCGCGAGTTCAGCAGTCTTGGTCAGGAAAATGTCCTGAACGACGAGGTGGTCCAATCCCTTCATCAGGTGAATCGCGTGCTCAGCGTTCGCCTCAGATTGCGCTGGGTTCTCGCCAATCACGTAGAGACCACGCAGATCGCTCCGTTCCATGGCTTCAAACATCAGTGTTAAATGCCAGCCGCTCTTCTCCGGAATAGTGCAGTTCCAAGCACTTTCAAACTTCTGACGTAGTGCGTCATCTTCCACATCCTGGAAGCCGGTTAGTTTATTCGGAATTGCACCCATGTCACCGCCACCCTGAACATTATTCTGGCCACGCACAGGATTGAGGCCAGAACCAGAGTGTCCAACGTGGCCTGTTAGGAGCGACAGGTTAATCAGAGACAGCACATTGTCCACTCCGTTGTGATGCTCTGTGATCCCAAGTGTCCAGCAGAGTTGTGCCTTCTTGGCACCAGCGTAGGTGTGAGCCAGATCTTGGATCAAGGCTCCTGGCACGCCAGTGATTCGTTCGGCGTGCTCGAGGGTATACGACTCAACCGCCACGCGGTACTCGTCGAATCCGGTCGTAGCATGCTCGATAAAATCACTGTGAACGAGACCTTGGGTGATAATTTCCCTCGCCGCAGCGTTGGCTAGAACAATGTCGGAACCGACGTCTAGACCAAGCCAAACATCTGCCCACTGCGCCGAACTCGTTCGGCGCGGATCCACAACGTAGCAGCGGGCACCGTTCCGCACTGCCTTTAGTAGATGATGGAAGAATATCGGATGGGTCTCGCGAGCATTTGACCCCCACAAGATGACTACTTCAGCTTCTTCCAGTGCCTGGTAGGAACTCGTGCCGCCTCCCGCTCCGAAGACCGTCGCCAGACCGACGACGCTGGGAGCGTGTCAGGTGCGGTTACAGCTGTCAATATTGTTACTGCCGATTACCGAGCGAGCGAATTTCTGCGCCACAAAATTCATCTCGTTCGTCGTCTTCGAGCAACTAAACATCCCGACTGCAGACCCACCGTGCTCATCAACGACCTTCTTGAGACCTGACGCCGCACGGTCCAAGGCCTCGTCCCAGCTTGCTTGTCGTAACGAGCCGTTCTCTCGAATCAACGGGTGTGTCAATCGGGTTAAAGGTTCTCCCATCTCATGTCCTCGCAGCTCTCGGAAGAGCGGAGTTTATCATGGCAAGTAGCAGCATTCACGGTGGACTCGGCGATCGTACCGAAATCAGACCGGTGTTCATGCTAATCTTGGGGACTAATCAAGACCATTCCGCACTTGACCACTAAATACGGATCCCAACGGCTGTGCAGATTGATGAGGAAAACCTGCGATGAATAACTATTGGCGCATCGGCTTATTGGTCGGCCTGCTCTGGCAAGTCCCCAGTGGGACTCTTGCACAGACAACCGAACAGCCAAGCCCAGAAAATCTAGCCGCGCGCGCCTGGTTCCAGGATGCCAAGTTCGGGTTGTTTATCCACTGGGGAATCTATAGCGTTCTCGGTGCCGGTGAATGGGTAATGGAAGAACGGGGCACCCCGTCCTATACCGATAGGCCTGGTATTTCAGTATTGCACTACGACCGTCTTGCCGAACAGTTCAATCCAACCGAGTTCGACGCTCGCGAGTGGGTGGCACTGGCCAAGGCCGCCGGCATGAAGTACATCACGATCACCTCCAAACACCATGATGGATTTGCAATGTACGACTCCGCCCTGACTGACTGGGACATCGTCGACCGAACACCCTATGGGCGTGACGTTCTAGCCGACCTCGCCGAGGCCTGCCGGGAAGAAGGGATCAAGTTATTCTTCTACCATTCCCAACTTGACTGGCGACATGAGGATTACTTCCCACGTGGTCGAACCGGTCAACAGGCTGGACGGCCAGAACATGGCAACTGGAGCACGTATATTGATTTCATGAATGGTCAGTTGCGAGAACTCCTGACCAATTATGGGGAGATCGGTGGGATTTGGTTTGATGGGATGTGGGATAAATGGGATGCGCCATGGCGATTAGAAGAAACCTATGCGCTGATCCACGAACTTCAGCCGCAGGCTCTCATCGGATCCAATCACCACCTAGCACCGAAACCCGGCGAGGACTTTCAGATGTTTGAAAGAGATTTGCCTGGCGTCAACAGCGCCGGGTTCAACACAACTGAAATTGGCACACTGCCGCTCGAAACAGCAGAAACGATCAACCGATCCTGGGGCTTTAACCTGACCGATCACGATTACAAGAGCACCGAAGAACTCATCCGTTACCTTGTAAGCGCTGCGGGCCGAGGTGCAAACTTCTTGCTCAACGTCGGACCGATGCCGAACGGGAAGATTCAGCCTGAATTCGTAGAGCGATTACGTGGAATTGGTGGCTGGCTCGAGTTGTACGGCGACTCAATCTACAACACGCGTGGCGGTCTAATCGCTCCAGGACCGTGGGGCGTTAGCACGGCAACACAAGACGTCGTCTATCTCCACGTGCTCGACTGGAATGGGCGGGTCCTCGCACTCCCGAGCCTCAACCGCAAGATAGCAACCGCCCGGTTACTTCGCAACCAGGCCCTTGTGCCGTTTGAGATGAACGATGATGCTCTATTGGTCACGCTACCGGCTCGACCCGATGGCCTCATCGATGAAATCGTCGTCCTTGAGATGCAATCGGGACAGCCCTGAAGTGGTGACCGACATTCATTCCGGTAATGCCTCGCTTTGGGGTTCTGGTAACCAGAAGCTGGCTGTGAATCCCAAGGCGTAAACGAACAGGCCGACAATCGCGGAAGCATACGCTAGCTGTACCGCAGGGTTTTCTCCAGGCATGACATTGGTCAACTGCGTCGTCACCAAAGCGAATGACGTTCCGATCATTCGCCCACCGATATTAGCCGCGAAACTCTCACCAGTACCTCGAAGGTGCGTGGGATACACGCGCGGAAGATAGTTGCCCCAAAAACTAAACTGCGCGACGGTACATACACCGGCGACGAATAAGCCAAACTGAAGCATTGGAAGGCTGGTGGTCGTAGCGAATAGGAATACTGGCGGCACAAGTAGCAGGCCCGGCACCTGAAACACTCGCAGTAATCGGCGCCTAGCAACAATCCGAACAGCAAAGAAAGCCAAGAGTAACCGACCGGTGAGCCCTCCCATCTCCTGAACGAATTGAACAGTGCCGATAATCTGTTCTTGTTGAACGCGTGCCAGCATCGCGATCTCCTCAAGGCCTGGGACAATTCGCGGCGCCTGCTGTATCGCACCAAACGCCGCACCATAGGCACACGCAAACATTATCGCCGTCACGATGGTTGTCTGCCGATACGCCGGTTGGAACAGCTCGCCGATGCTGGGCCGCTTTAATGTACCTGCCATTTTCTTCTGGTACCACGTCGGCGACTCAGGTAAGAAAGGTCGGACCACAATGAGAGGTAAAGCTGGAATCACGCCAGACATCAGGGTGTAACGCCAAGCCTCATGACCACCTTGGATCTCCGGTAATGAATCGCCATAGGTAACAGCAAGAAAATAAGCTCCACTGACAAGAAGGCCGCCTATTGACGAAAAAGCCTGCGTGTAGCCGAGCACTGCTTCACGTTGTTTCGGCTCAGGGAATAACTCGGCGAGCCACGCAACGGCCGCGACAAACTCCACAACAACGCCAGCAAAGGTTGTGCAGCGTAAGAACAGTAGCATTTCGATAGACGTAGCGAACCCCGCAGCTAGCGCAGAGCCCGCGTATAGGAGAATGCTCCAGACCAGCACACGCCGGCGTCCGAATAGATCTGTAAGATAACCTCCCAATAGGCCGAACGTGCCGCCGACCACCGCTGGCACGAAGAAAAGCATGCCTACCCAGAGGTTGAAGGCGGGAGTACCTGGCGCAGCACCAATTAATTCAAGCAGTGCTGGACGCACGATGAGCGGCAACATCAATAGCTCGTAAATGTCGAACGCGAAGCCAAGAGCAGCGACTCCGCAAATTGTCCATTGGATTGGAGATAGACGGCTGAAAGAGTGTGGCATCAAGAACTCCAGAATCTGATGTATTTAGACGCTCAGCGCAAGGAAATTCAGAAGCGTTACATTACAATGAAGAGAGTTACGGTGCGCCAGCCCAGCTGCACAGCGACAGTTTCGAAGGTAACGTATTAATCTGAAAAGGAGTGATCTCATGACTTGGTTGTTATTCGCACTCGGTGCTGCCCTCTCCTGGGGAGTGTATGGAGTTGCGCTGCACACTGGTCAAGTGCAGCTTGGAAACCCTCTTCGAGCCCTGTTATGCGTAGGCATCGCTTATTTTCTTATTGGCGTCCTAGTCCCAACATTCGCGCTCTCTTCCCAGGGAGAGCTGACCGGTTTTTCGAGCACTGGCACCGCATGGGCCACCGGCGCTGGCGCGCTTGGCGCCATTGGTGCGGTGTGCATCATCTGGGCCTTCCGTACCGGCGGTATTCCGCTCTACGTGATGCCACTGGTGTTCGGCGGCGCACCTCTGGTCAACGTAATCACGTCAATGGTAATTCATCCTCCGAAAACCGCTCCGCACCCATTAATTTACGTCGGCTTTGTGTTGGCCGCCGTCGGCGCCGGGATGGTACTCTACTTCAGGCCTCAGGCTTAGGTTAGTTCTCCCGGCGTTCACCAACCGCATAGAGAAACGAGTCGGTCCGTAAGAAAAGTTGTCCTTCGGAAATCGCAACCGAACTCAGCGTGTATTCGTCCATCACATTCTCCGCGAGGATCCTAAACTCGGGACCTGCACTATAAACGGTCGTCGTGCCATCCTCATTCGTCACGTAGATCTTATCGTCAGCCAGTACTGGTGAAGAACTGTAGGTGCCGGGCGTGATCCGTTGTGGTCCATAAATTGTCTCACCTGTCTTCGCATCGAGACAGAATACAATCCCGCGGTCATTGACGATGTAGAAGTAAGTACCATCGGTGACCGGTGTCGGCACGTCCGGACCATTTTGAGTTGTCCAAATAAGATGTGAGGTTGTGATGTCTCCTCGACCACCTGCACGAAGTGCAAGCAATGGGCGCTCTCTGGTCGGCGCATAGATTACCCCGTCCATGACTACAGGCGACGCAACAATCCGATACGCGCCGTTATTCTTTGGATTCAACCCGTCAGCACGCCACAACTCGGCACCGGTTTCAGGATCGTGTCCAGTAACCACATCACCGCCCGTTGTGACGATCTCGGTTGTGTCGTCGTACTGCAACAGCGCGGGAGTGATGTAGGCGTCCGGTGACTCACGACGTGCGTTTGTAGGACGTTCGACACGCCAGACGGTCTTACCAGTCGCCGTATCGACCCGCAGGATATAGGAGGGATCATCGGTCCGCATACCGTGCAGTACCGGCACATAGAGGCCGTCCTCATACAGCAACGGCGACGAGGCGTAGCCCCAGTTGAGTCCGAACTGGCCATAGTCTGCCTGAATGTTACGAGTCCATCCTTTGTTCCCGTCAAAATCGAACTGCGTGAGGATACCGGTTCCGGTCATCACCCAAACGTGTTTGCCATCAGTCACTGGCGAAGGTGATGACATGTTCTGCTTGCGACGTTTGACATTGCCATCACTTAATCGGCGCCGCCATACCGGCTTTCCTGTTTGGCGATCAACAGCCCAAAGAGAGATGTCCTCGCCATCGGCGACGTTGAGAAAGATGTGCTCACCAGAAACGATAGGAGTGGCACCAGTCCAGGCCGGCATCTCGAGTTTCCAGGCGATGTTCTCACTATTCGTCCAGGTGACTGGTAAACCCGTCTCTTCACTAGTGCCATTGAGATGCGGCCCACGCCACTGCGGCCAATCCTTGGCTTTAACGGGAATGAAAAAAATGGAAACGGTTAAGATGATGAACAATAGCCTTCTACGCATAGATAATTTCATTATCGGTTCTTGTTTACTCCGCTTTAAGAGCAGCCAAGAGCGGCGACCTGGCCATTACTCGGGTTGCCGCAAGCGACGAAATTGCCCCGGCGAGAGCCACCGTTACCAACAGCCAACCAATCAACGCGAATGGCAACTGTTGGCCTCGTTCATACCAAGCGGGTGCGATAGCAATCAGCGCAGAGCAAGCTCCGATCCCCAAGCCCAGCATTAACAGTAGCAGGTTCTCAGTCAACACCATAAACATCAGATGCTGCCGGTCGTAGCCAATGACTCGCAGCAGTGCGATTTCCCGTCGTCGCTCAAGCACGTTTCGAAGTAGCACAGCACCCAACCCGATCGTGCCAAGCAGCAGTCCAAGTACGCCAAGCGTCTGAAACGTAACTAGGTAGGTATTCTCAACGCGATGGAACATTGCCAAGCGCTCGGCAGTCGGCACAACGTCAAAGCCAAAATCGGTAAGCCGTTCCTCAAGGGCAACCGTTACCTGAGAAACTCGGTCTTCAGGAACATCAATCATAAAGAAATTGAAGCCCTCCTGTTCGGGAAATACTCGTCGAAACTGTGCCTCCGACACAACCAACTCGCTTTGCAACACGCTGTCGGCTAGTGCGGCAACGATCCGCAGCCGCACCTCTCGATCAGTGTCACGGTTTAAGACGATCTCATCGCCAACCGCTAGGTGCAACACATAGGTCAGTGAGTTAGCGTCGGCAAGAGCTGGGACGACCCCATCGGGCAACTCACGTCTTAGGAGATGCCATGGGTTCTCCAGTTCAGCCGGTGTCCTCGCTAGCGTGGCACCGAAAGTAAACCGGTTGTCGGCAATAAAGCTATCAGAAACACCGATGACACGTGGATCGGTCGGCCGGTAGAGATTCAAGCAGCTAGCATCGTCACCAGCTCGCACTCGGAACCGTTCGAAGTCAACGCCATCGAAAAGACTGCCCTCATATTCCGACAGCCCAAGCCGATTCCGACCAGCGGTTTGGTCAAGATCATCGCCCACCGGAAACAATGAATCAGCTAGCAAGGTAAATCCTCCGGTACCCGACGCTCGGTCCCGTACATCGCCTTCGCTCCGGTGAAACGCGCCAACTGCTACGATCAAGAAAGCAGCCAAGGCGATGAGCGCGATACAGAGTACGCTCCGACCTGGGCGGTGACTGGAATTTCTCACGCCAAGTTGAACAAGTGGCCAAAGCCTTGGTTCACTAATCGAACCCAGGACCATTCGACGCAGCCAAGTCCAGGCAAAGCCCAGTAGCGCGCACAGCAATAGGGTGCCAGCACCAAAGAAACCAATAGTCGCGTTCAGTGCTCCTGCGCGCGCTGCGATGACAAGTGTGAAACTACTCGCTACAAGCACCACCGGCCCAACCCAGCCTGAGATGTGCGTCCAGGCCGAGATTGCACGCGTCTGCTTCATGCCGTGAGCAAGCTGTGGCAGCGGCGCCCCACCAAGGAGACCACGCGGTGACACGCCCTTGAGTGACCGCAGGCTGACGGCAATCGTCAGCAGTGCCGCAATAACACCGCCCGCTGCACCGGCACCCAGTGTCTCCAGAGTCACGTGCAGACTCAACAGTGTCGTGCCTACTGCGTCCACCCACCAAGTGCGTAGCCCGTAAATAATGACCTGGGCATACCCAACAGCGCAGACCATCCCAAACAACCCACCACCAACACCGAGAACAATAGCTTCACGCCAAAACAGCGACCGGATCGCCTGAAGAGGAAACCCGAACGCCTGAAGCATGCCGATTTCTTGCAACCGCTGCTCGATACCAAACTGGAAGAACAAGCTGACAAGTAGTAACGCAGATACAACGAGAAAAAAGCTAAAGTATGCGAAGTACTCCCCGAAGTCGATCGCTCCAACCGATGCCCTAAGCGCGACCGCCCGGACTGGCTTCACGCCAATACCAGCCGCAATTGGGTCAATGTTGGCGACCAAGGTTCGGCGGTAGGTAACGGCGGTTGACGTTAGGTCTTCGATATTGTCAGTGAGCAACCGGACTGACGTGAGCTGTCCGTACCGAGACCGCCACAGGTCCTGACCATCAGCCAACTCCACGAATCCCTTCGGCGTGGTCCGGTAACGGTCCCAGTACTCCTCATCACGCGAGTCAATAGCACTAAGGTCAATTGGAAACGGTGGGTCCCAGTCGACCATGCTCTCCACGTCGGTCACCCCTTTGTAAACGGGGGCAAGTTCTCTATCGGCGGCGTCACCAGCAATCGACAACACTCCGTGAAGCTGAAAATCAGCCTGCCTCGTGACTAGGCTGCCAGTGTCTTCCCAGACGTAGTACTCGGCGCTGATGATGTCTCCTTGGCGCGCACCTAGGTCACGGACTGCCCATTCGTTTAGAAGAATTGGTGGATATTCGAGTGCTTCTGGCCAGAGTCCCGTTCGACGTTGCGCACGGGATGACAAATCCGAAAATGATGAAAAGTCAACACCAGTGACCAGCGAATACGGTACGTCGCGAGGTCCAAGGCTCAAACGATTAATGAGATACGTCAGAATCGGCTGTGGATGCAGCCCCATCTCGCCAGCAGACGCCAACACTGCGTCGGCCACGGCAGCATTAACCATTCCGGCGGCTGATTCAACTACTAGGGCACCACGTTCGGCTAGCTCCCTGACAGTTACGGAAAGATCGTCGAGCGTGGCCGTTTTGCGTAAGGCTGCCTGCACATTGGCAACCTGAACCGCTGGGGACCCCAGCGCGCCTACGCGCTTCGACAGTAAGATCGTGTTAACTTCACGGTTGATATCCAATAGTTCTTGCAAACGCGAGAGTGAAACGAAAACCGCGCGGGCGGGCCCTTGGAGCTGACGGAGTGAGAACTCACCGAGCTCCGAGGGCGCCAAGATGGACCCGACTGTTAGTCGCACGGTCCGACCGACATCATCGCGCCGGCCATGCAACGAGCCCAGCGGCACCTCCGACGGGCGCGCCACCCGCACAAGCAGTGCCGTGCCGATGTCCACTTTGAGTTCCCGCACTAGTGCTTCACCGAGAAACATTTCGTTTCGATCAGGAGCCAACTGTGTTGTGCGCTTATGAAATCTCCAAAACCGGTCGTCGACTCCGTACACTCGTACGCCAGACACTCGCCGGCCGGTGGCTGGGTCGGTGACAAAACCATCGAGTGCAATAAGTGGCACCGCTGCATCGAACAGATCAGACGTTGGCGGACCTGCCGCCAGCTCAGCAGAGAGTGCATCGCGGAAGAATGTCGGTGACGTGATAACAGTGTCAGTCTGCCCGAGCCGACCGAGCGCGAGCGCGCGCAGAGAACTACGTACCGATTCCCCCACAAGCAACGCGCCCCCAAGGATCGATACAGCAACAGCAACACCCGCTACGACCGTAAGGTTCACTCGCCAGTAGTAGGTTAGGCTGCGCTTGACCAAGCGTCCGAGGGTCACGTCGCGCTCCCACGGGGCAGGAGTTGTTGACCGCGCAGTTCGAGCTTTTGGGCGAACCGGTCGGCGATCGCCTGGTTGTGAGTCACCACAACCAATACGGTCTGCTGCTCACGATGCAATGTCAGGAGCAAGGATGCTACGGTATCAGCAGACTCACGGTCGAGGTTACCCGTCGGCTCGTCACAAAGTACGAGCGGAGGATATCGGATGAGAGCCCTAGCCAGTGCGACACGCTGCTTTTCACCACCAGACAACTCAGCGGGCCGATAGTTAAGCCTTTCGCTGAGCCCCACCCGGTCGAGAAGGTCTCGGGCACGTGCGTGGCCATCTGGCAGAGGGTTCCCAACGAGTGTCGGTAATAGCACATTTTCAATGACGGTACATTGAGGTAGCAACAGGTGATCCTGAAAGACGAAACCGATCGCCCGATTCCGAAACTCCGCTAGAGCCCTCGGCTCGAGCGTGAATGGGTCGTCACCATCGAGGAATACTTGTCCCGAGGTCGGGGGCTCGAGGGCGCCAAGGATATAGAGGAGCGTGCTCTTACCACTCCCCGACGGACCCATGATCGACGCAGATTCCCCTCGCTGCATTGCGATACTAACGTCGGAAAGCACCGAAAGCTGCCCGCTAGGTGCCGAGTATGCCTTGGATAAGTTGGATACTTCGAGCAACGTTACAACCTCCCTTATCAGGATACGGCAGCTATTCCAGCTGTCGCGATCGTGTGCCCATACAGTTCAACTGCGCGGTCGGCCATCCGGGACACACTGTAATGTTTCCGTACACCATAGGCCCCTTGCATGCGTAACTGTTCCATACGCTCGGGCTGACAATACAAAGCAGCTAATTGGTCAGCCAGGAGGTCTGAACGGTTTGCCTCGAACGTGATACCCCCACCGGTACGCTCTAAAATTTCTGGGAAGGCTCCATGTCCAGGCTGGACAACCGGCACGCCGCCGGCCATCGCCTCTAGAACAGAAATACCTTTGGGATCCGGGTAGGTACTAGGCACCGACAATACATCTAGGGTGCTCAGAAATTCAATCTTCTCGTCACGATTGAGCACACCTCGGTAGGCGAACTCACGACCAAGTCCCCGTTCCACCAGATGCTGCTCGACCTCAGCGAGATAACTCCGATGCTGGGGAGCCAGATACCCTGCGACTTCAAGGCGGGCATCCGTCACACCGAGGTGTTCGCGTAACCTCCGATAGGCTTCCGCAAGCAAGTGAAGTCCTTTCTCAGGAGCAACGCGAGCGAGGTAGCCAACTGTGAACGGCGCTGATCGGGTCGATAACGTCGCTTGGTGCTTAGGGTAACCTTCGAAATTCATGCCGAGCGGTAACACGTCAAAACGATCCTGAGAAACCTCAAGATAATCAGACATAAAATCGAGGTAGTATTCACTCACCGGGAAAAAATGGTCGACATCGTTCGTGCACCTACGGATGAGATCAAGCGCAGTGTCGCGCTGGGCAGGCGGTAGCGCTTCGAGAAACAAGTCTTCCCCTTGCAACGTACAGCACACCGGACGTCCGAGTGCCGCGCGCAGCGGTGCGGCCAAGCCAATTAATAAAGAATTTGGAAGAACAACGAGATCCGGAAGCGGTTGCGTTCGCAGCCAAGCTATCAGTTTATGCAGCTCCTTACGCTGGTGACCGTTTTCCCCTTGCAGCACCGAAATTGTCAGAGCGCCGAGCTGCGCTGGATCAACACTGACCGTGCGACCCGCGAACGCGCGAATCACCGATGGCGTGTCCCATAAACGATCGAGAAAGTGGGGGGTCTTACGGAAAAGTGGCAAAAGCTGCTGAAGGTAAACGCTGATCCCGCCATAAAACACATGCCCATCACTGACATTGCGTTCGTCAGTCAGCGTGGGAGTGTAAAGTGGCAGCAGAAGCACTTGATGACCACGCGCGATTAGTTCGGCGGCCAAGGCGTTGTCGCGAAGACAACTCCCGCAGTACATGTTGGCTGCCCCCGCCGTGATCGACAGGATTCGCACCGCGGCTATGCCATCTGAAAGGCTCTCGCCCGGAACAGAAAATCGACGATGTTCCCTTCGTGGGGAGCTAGCCAGTTGACCTGGGTCGTTGGAATCGGTCCCAGGTTGAGACGATCAATGTTGGTCGCCTCTAGTAAAGACTGACGGAAGGCCTCATCATACGTGATGCCGCTGGCAACGAGCGTCGTCCCAATTGATGAGGCCATCTTATCCTGAGGACATTCCACGACAGTGACATAGGGAAACATGTACTCTTTACCAGCTGAGGCCAGTTGCGGCGACTCAGCTCGGATCACGGTTGGCCGAAGATAGCCATAGCGCTCCTGACTCGTTAGGCGACTGCCACCATGGTAGGGCGCAGTCGCATCTTCAACGCCATCTTGCTCAAGCGCACGGTCAATCTCGACGGAAATAGCCTCAGCCTGTCCAGGTACTGTGAAAGCGGCGAGTTCGGCTTTGGGATCATCCGGTGGCAAGGGTTCGATCGGCCCAAGACGCTTGGCTAGTGCTTCGGCAATCTCCCGTGTATGGCGTGAAGCCCAGATGCCGGAACAGTTGATACAGCTTCTCCCGCTATTGACCAACACACTCTGGACCATTAGGTCAAGATATTGTTCCCAGTTGTCCACGATATCGTCGCCGAGCAGAATCTTGCTGAACCCTGGCCCATGTACCTGAACCGCCGGATTAGTTCGATAGTGATCAACGGTCGCAGTACCACCAAATATGAAACTGCGCGGACAGTGACTGAGGACAGCTGCGCCAACCTCAGCCTCACCAGGGTAGAGGGCAATTGCTTGTCTCGGGATGCCAGCCTGAAAGAACGCTTGCGACAGCCGCCACGGAGTCCAAGGTTCCTGAGGTCCAGGTTTGAGCACCAGCCCCACCTGGAGCGGCACCACTGGCAGCCAAAGACTGTGTACACCTGGCGAGTTCGAGGGCAGTACCATTCCGAGCACGGGCGCAGCCGCTTGATAACTACGCATAACCCCGCCCTCGTCACCGAATCCCCGCGTAAAAATGTCGAGGTTTAACTTGCGCGTCAGCGCAGCGAGAATCTGGTCGAGCTGCGCCAGCACGCCGCCGATCTTCTCCATGTTCATCCGACAAAGCTTCTCAGGTAGTCCGGTTGTCGCCGACTGTTGCCGCACAAAATCCTCAGGCGACTGTAGCGCGTCTCCGACTGGCAAGTCGGCCGACTGAAATAGCTCGCCGGCACGCTGCACTATACGGATAAGTTCCGTACACGGAATCTCTCGAAGCGCATCGCGTGCTTGCTCAGCTTTTCGCAAATCCCGGGCTACTAATCCGCCGTTGGCCTGGCTCACTTCGGCCACGGGCTCACCAGTGACGAAGTGCGACATGGCATTCACCTCGAGACTTCGATATGGTTCGCCCCACCGAAGGATAGGAAAATGGATCACGTCAATACACCCCTACTGTCGTCACTGACGACAGGCGGCTAAATGGTCGAACACCGCTTACGCCGTCCCATGCATAACGCTCGTCCGGGCGTTCGCGCTCACCTTCATCACGTTCAAGAAATCGAGGTAGAAAGAACTCCTTTGTGAGAGTCGTGATCATAACCCTCCCTGTTGCGCCATAATCAACAATCCGACCTGTATCGTCAGCATCAACCACCTGGATGACTGCCCTCGGTTGCGGGGCATAATACGTGATCTTGTAGTTGTTTTCAGGTGTACTCGGTGCACTTGGGGCTAACCCCATCAATGTATTACCGTAGGTTGGCGTCATGTAAACTCCATCGAGTAGTTCTTCATGCGCAAAGCGGTTCCACTGCGGCGTGAACTCGGTCCCTCCAGAAAAAATGCCTGCGATCCCTACGTCTTTGAGGCTCGCCCCATCGGCCGCAAGACGATCAGCCAACGCTTCGAGTAACTTCGGGGTGGTAAATAGACACTTGATGTCGTGATTTGCACTGAGGATTGTTACAGCCTGTTCGATCACATGCGCTTGATAGGCCTTCAGATGTTCCATCCAGTTCTTATTGATTAGCTTGATTACCCACCGCGGATCGAGGTCCACGCAGAAGCAGATGCCACCCCGGTGTTGAGCGAGGTGTTCGACGGCCAATCGTAAGCGCCGAGGACCGCTCGGTCCGAGCATCAGCCAGTTTGAACCAGTTGGAAAGTGAGCGACCGGTAATGTCTTGGAAAATTGTTCATAATCGATCCGAAAATCGTCGATGTTGATTCGACTCTTGGGCACACCGGTCGTGCCACCGGTCTCGAAAACATAAGTCGGCCGATCAGCGTAAGCCTTTGGCAACCACCGACGAACTGGACCACCGCGGAGCCATTCGTCATTAAAGTGTCCAAACTTTTCAAGATCAGCAAAGCCATTGACCTCACGCCGTGGGTCCCAGCCAGCGCGTTCAGCCCACTCTAGCCAGAAGGGACAGCCCGTAGACGAATCGAAGTGCCAACCGACAACGTTTCGAACCCACTCGTCAAGTTCCTCTTGCGCTTGGCGAACTACATTTACCATCGATTAAAGCATCCTACACTAGTGTGGTGCGAAAACGAGGAAAACTCAGTGTTATAGACTAACCGCGAACGGTGGACCTTTACGGGGGAGAACTATGAGCGGACGGGTTGAACGAATCTGGATCAAGCGCTCTAAACAACACAACATGGATGAAATCGGTGAAGTGCGTGTCAAAGCCGGCAAGGGGATCGTGGGTAATGCAGACCAGGGTGGTTGGCGACAAATCACACTCATCACCCACGAACGTTGGGAAGAACTAATGCGCGAACTCGGAGTCTCGCTTGATCCCTCGAACCGACGTGCCAACTTGCTTTTGTCAGGCATAGAGCTCGCTAACACCGGTGAGCGTGTACTCGAAGTTGGCGACACCCTTCTACGGGTGCGGGGAGAAACTCACCCTTGCGACCTAATGGAGCAAGTGGTCCCCGGGTTGCGCGACGCCATGGCCCGAGGGTGGGGCGGAGGTGTGTTCGCAGAGGTTCTCATCGACGGCTCAATCTCAGTCGGCGACACGGCGCGTTGGAGTGACGAGAGCAACAAGTCGTGAGAACCTTAGCACTACTCACAGCGGCGTTTCCGGTTTGGGTGCTCGTCGCCAGTACGATCGCACTTTACCACCCTCCGTCCTTTACCTGGTTCAGTGGAACTTCCATCACGGTTGGCCTCGGCATCATTATGCTTAGCATGGGAATGACCTTGGATGTCGAGGACTTCCGCCGAATCGCAAAGCACCGGCGTCTAATCGTGCCCGGCGTGGTTCTCCAGTACACCGTCATGCCCCTCCTCGGGTGGAGTATCGGTTATCTCTTCAACCTACCCACCGAATTCGCAGTTGGGCTCGTACTGGTCGCGTCTTGTCCAGGTGGTACAGCATCGAACGTTATCTCGTTTCTCGCCAAAGCTGATGTGGCACTGTCTGTAACGATGACCACGGTATCAACGATGCTTGCCGTCGGTATGACCCCGATGCTTACTGCGCTCCTCGCAGGTAGTCGAGTTGACATACCTACCACTGACCTACTGCTGGACATCGTGCAGGTCGTGATTGTTCCAGTTGTCCTTGGAGTGAGCCTAAATCGTTACGCACCAAAGGTTACACGGTCTATATTACCGGTGGCGCCTTTCGTGGCAGTGATCACGATCACCATCATCGTGGCTTCGATTATCGGCGCAGGCAAGCAGCAGGTGCTGACCGCTGGCCTCAGCTTACTATTCGCCGTCTTCACCCTACACATTGGCGGGTTCGTGTTGGGCTACGCTGCCGGCCGACTGATTCTGGGGCAGGAGCGGGCCGCACGGACCGTGTCCATTGAGGTTGGTATGCAGAACTCGGGATTAGGCGTCGTACTCGCCCGTCAGAATTTCGCAAGTCCGCTCGTCGCCATTCCGTGTGCGATTTCAGCCGTTTTCCACTCGCTCATTGGTAGCCTAGCTGCAGCTGTCTGGCGCCGGAAGCCATAGCGCTCGCACGAGTCACTACTTCCAAGTCACCTCCATTCCAAAGAAGTGATCAAAGACCCTTCGGGTTGGATTGTTATTCGAGTCATTTTCAGGGCTCCGAATGAAGAAATCAATCTGTTGAGTCGCCGGGTTGACCGCACCGGCTGGCGAGCGCTTACCCACTAGTGGATAGTTCACCGCAAGCGTTTCACGGTCCCGCATTCCCTGCGTGACCATAAAATGGACTTGGTAATCGTTGTAGAGGGTCTCTCCGTTCAGGGTTGCCCGACCGAATCCCCATCCGGCCAGAAAAATAAAAGTCTTCGGCCAAAGCGTGTCGCCGCATCCGGAATCACCATGCTCGTAGATAGATGCTGCGATGCCGCCATCCTGACAGGGACTGAATTCATTAAACCGATCAATTTCGAGAACTAGCTCCCCAGCCGGTAGCTGTAGCCGAGCAATAAATGTGCCCGTATTCTCGATTTCGTCGACGTCGATCTCAACTGTGCCGTTAACTTCGTGCACATCCGACCCATCGTTGTCGACATGGTCCCAACCTGGAGGGTCGTCAAGACGACCAACCTGATAGATTCGAGATGCTGATAGCACCCAGCGGCCATCGTATAGATCGTGTTGCTCCGGCGCATAGAAACTAACTTCGGCACCAGGTTGTTGCCGAGGTGTCGACTGTGCAGAGAAAAGCTGCTTCCCTACCATTGCTGTTACCAATATCGCAAAGAGCACTATTGGCATCCTGAAGGTCACCGTTGGCAGCATATATTGTCCCTTTCTTCAAGTGTGTCTCGCAACTCATCGATAATCGTAGCTCAGAGTGATCTCCGTCGTCCGCGCGGGCTCAATGCGTATCGACTGGTGCAACTGTCCCAGACGTTCGTGCCAAAACTCAAGAGTGTAATCGCCAGGTGGTATGTTATTAATACGGAACGCGCCGTTAGCGTCGGTCACAGCATGAAACGGATGCGAGTCGATTCGAAGGAACGACTGCATCCAACCGTGCACGTCACACTTAACGACAACCATACCTATCCCTTCGGCCACTCGTGAGACCCGGAGGCCAGCCGTCGGTAGCGCGAGATTCGTCTCCATGGCACCGTAGAGATGCGTCGTGTGCAACACCGGATCACTGTTAGTGACTTCAATCACCGTGCCGGCCATCACCACGCCCACGTGTGGCGCAAACCGGCAATCTCGGTTGTCGATGATGAGCGGTTCGTCGACTATTTGGGGAATACGAGCTTCTGGTACGTCTACCAGTGCAGCAATGACGTAACGAATTCCACGATCAGGCCCCACAATCAGATCTTGAAGTGTATGCTTCCGGCCACAGATTTCAGGGTCTGTGCTGTTTTCAATAATGGTCGGCGTGACAGCACCATTGCCACTTAACCGCACAACACCAGTCAAAAACCCCAGTCCTGCATCTTGGGCTCGTGGGAGTGAATCTTCAGGTCCAGAGCACCCGAAGACCAGGCTCATGATAAGTGTGCCAACTACCCTAACTAGGCTCGTATGCACCGTCATTCATGATACACGGCCGAACAGCTCTACCTTTTGCTAAGATGCACCTCTCTAGCCCGGCCGCTCTGCGGGGGACCAAATTCCGGGCAGAAACTTACCTGAGGAGGCACTGTGGACGTAGGCACTCTTGGCTGGCTCTCGGTCGTTCCACCGGTTCTCGCGATCGGCATGGCTATCGCTACTCGTCAGGTGACAGTCTCGTTAGTCGCCGGCATTTGGGTTGGCTGGCTGATACATGACGGCTGGAACCCGGTGAGTGGAACCGGTGCAGCGATTACAGCCATAATCAATGTGTTCGTCGACGCTGGCCAAACCCGTGTCATTGTGTTCACGTTGTTAATGGGTTCCCTGCTCATCCTCATGCAGCGAGGCGGGGGAATCGATGGATTCCTTGCCTGGGTCAGCCGGTGGGCATGGTCACAAACCCGACGAGGCGCCCAGCTTATGGCCTCGTTCATAGGGCTTGGTGTGTTTATCGAGTCGAACATCACCTGCCTGGTGGTCGGAACGGTTTCTCGCCCACTGTTCGATCGCTTAAAGATCTCTCGAGAAAAGCTCGCCTACATTTGCGACTCGACCTCCGCACCGGTCTGTATGTTGATCCCATTCAACGGTTGGGGCGCTACAGTTCTTGGCCTGCTGGGCGCGCAAGCTGCACTTGGCAACCTCGGCGATGCTGGACCGCTCACTGTGTTTATGGCTGCTGTACCGCTTAACTTTTATTCGATCATAGCCATCCTCCTAGTGTTCACTGTTGCTGTAAGTGGCTGGCATATTGGTCCGATGAAAGAGGCAGAGCGCCGTGCCGAGGTGGAGGGTAAGGTACTCCGCGACAATGCCCGTCCGGTTGTTGATGACCAAGTGATAATGACACCACGCAAACCGGAGGCGCCGCCCCGCCTAAGCAACATGCTCGTGCCGCTAATGCTCATGGTGCTCATGGTCATCAGTGGTATTGGCATTACCGGCTCAGCCGGCGTGCGGGCGATGGGCATCGAGAACCCTGGCTTGATGGACTACCTCAACCAGGCGTCGGGCTCAACATCGGTGCTCTGGGCCGTACTTCTTGCGCTAGGTGCGATGGCGCTCATGAGTCTAACTCAGGGAATCTTCTCGGTACAGGAGTTTGTCGATTTGTCGTTCAAGGGAGCGGGTGGAATGCTGCCGCTGGCGGTACTTTTGGTACTTGCTCTCGCCCTAGGTAGCACGTGTGCTGCGGTCGGCACCGGTCCGTTCCTAGCCGGACAGGTTCAGCCATTCTTAACCCCAGCCTTGGTGGCGCCCCTTGTGTTCTTGGTAAGCGCCTTTATCGCATTCGCGACAGGTTCGAGCTGGGGCACGTTCGCTATTATGTTGCCGTTGGCTCTGCCACTCGCCGCGTCATTCAACGCTGAAGCGACTGTGGTTTCTCTACCGCTTGTGGTGAGTGCTGTGCTCGGCGGTGGTGTCTTCGGCGATCACTGCTCACCGATCAGTGACACAAGCGTCATCTCATCGATGGCAGCAGCCAGCGACCACATTGACCACGTGCGGACACAGCTACCCTACGCTCTGGTTGCGGGAACCGTCGCTTTCACGCTGTATCTTGTGGTCGGAATCGTGGGGTGAGTTACACCTTAACCAGCTACTCGGTGCATTATTACCGTCGCGTCATCAACTTGATCGGCCAACCCCTCAAGAGCTTCGGAAACACGCGTAACAAATGCGGCTACCTGGTTCCACTCCTCTTGCTCGATACTTTCGCGAATTCCCGGAAGAGTCTTCACACCGTAGCCTGTATACAGGCCAGGTGCGTAGATTAGATGCTTAAACCAGTCACGCTGAGGTAGCCCCGCCCGAGAGGCTAGTGCTCGCTCAGACGTGAAGAGCAGCCGATTTAACTGAGCCAAATCACCAATCCTGGCTCTAACCGCTGCGGAGTCGGTCTCATCTAGCCTACGGAGCGACAGTTCGTATGCCGAACCAGCTCTCTCAAGTCTCGCTAGCGCCTCACGAATAGGCTCAAAATCGAGTCTCGGTGGCTCATCGAACGATTGGTAAAGTATCTCTATCTCCTCCAAATATATTGCAATCGTGTTCGCGTAGTCGACGAAGTTAAATGGCAGCACCGTCGCGTCGGCAAGTCGCAGAATACTCGTTCCCACGGTTTGGGAAAGCGCGCGAACATGGGTAAAGTCTGTGTCCGAGAATCTTGTATACCAGTCGAACGAATCGTATTTCGAATGGTAGACGCCGCTACTTGAACTGTCACCGCCAAAGCCAAGATTCAAAGAGGCAACTGTCAAATGATCGAGGAACACCGTGTAATCCGAACCTGATCCGAGCGCACTAATGGAAAATCCCTTCGATGATTCAACGGCAACTCGCGCCCGCGCCCCATCGTCTTGGGCCGCCTCAAGTCGATGCGCCAGGAGTTCCTCACGTACCGACCCACCACCCCGAGGCCCCGGAACGTCTCGTGCAACCTCGTTGACGAACTGCTGCAGCGAGTGCGACCCGCCAGCCGACAACCAGCCACGATTTGTACTATCGGTATTGATATAAGCAACGGCGTTTGCGCGCAGTTCTTCTGCGTGCTTTTCGCCCCATTCAGTGGAACCCAAGAGACCCCATTCCTCGCCGTCCCACGCTGCAAGGATGATCGTCCGCTTCGGACGCCAACCCTGCCGGAGAAGTTCGGCGAGACCTCGTGCCGTTTCCATGAGCGCCACGTTGCCGCTCGTGGGATCGGCCGCACCGTTAACCCAAGCATCGTGATGGTTGCCGTGAAGAACCCACTGATCGGGGAAATCGGTGCCATCAATGCGGACTACCACGTTGTAGAGCGGCCGTGTCTGCCAATCGAATGACAGTTTCATGTGAACCCTGGCCGGGCCTGGACCAATCCGATAGGTAATAGGCAGGGCGCCACGCCAGTCCTCAGGGGCCACCGGTCCCTCCAACGCGTCGAGTAGCGGCTGTGCGTCGGCGTGGGAGATTGGCAGTACAGGAATCTGTAGGATGGTTGCCGCGTCCGCCCGGTTCAGTCTCCGCGCACCCGGTTCACTACCCCACCCAGGCGTCAGAGGGTCCCCAGGATACACAGGCATATCCATCACGCTACCCCGCTGCGCGCCAAACGCTGGGCGAAAGGGGCCGTCGGGGTAAACCTCGCCTTGATAGTAGCCGTCTTCCTTTGGGTCAGAGTAGATAATGCACCCTACTGCGCCATGTTCCCAGGCAAGCTTCGGCTTAATACCGCGCCAGCTCCGACCGTACTTTGCAATAACGATTTTTCCTGCCACATCGATACCAAGCTCTTCGAGTCGTTCGTAGTCCTCCGGGATACCGTAGTTAACGTAGACTAATTCTGCTGTCACGTCGCCGTCAGCCGAGTAGGCGTTATAGCTCGGGAGTGCTTCTGCATCTCCAGAATCCTTGTCCTGTGCAATCTCTGGCTCCTCGAGACTCAAGCGAAAACGCGTTGGCTCAACTAACTCGACAATGAGTTCAACGGGCATTGGCATCAGCGCTTCGTGTTCTTCGATCCGTGCCTCGAGGCCCCAATTGCTGAGCTGTTCCACCATGTAAGTCGCAATGCGGCGACTTCCCGGGGAACCTGCGTGATGCGGTTCTTCAGTTATAAACCTCATATACTCACGTAAACGTTCAGGATCAGGCACGGCCCTAAACACCTTTTCGCGTTCGCGCTGAGCCGATACTTCGTCAGGAAGAAAACCTCGCAGTGCGGTTTCCTGGGAGAGCACCGCTGAACCTGCCATGGCAACGATGAGGCACCCAACCAGCATGACAAGCCAGGCTAACGAGTGACGGTTCACTGGTCGGCTTTGCGTTTTGTGATACATCTCCGTCCTCTCATTTCTCCATTGATGTTACAAACACCGTGAACCACACATCGACTGCCCAATGGCTGAAGGCTATAAAGGTGTTTCGAGAATGATTCCCGCAACCTACAAGGCATCACATGACACGGCCCTATTCGTGGCCGCGCACGGGCTGTGGCTGATACGGCTCCTCGAGCGCCGTGCATTCCGCATCGTCTAACTGAATGTCAAGTGCCTCAACCGCTTGATCGAGTTGATCCATCTTAGATGCACCAATGATCGGCGCCGTTACACCAGGCTGCGCCAACAACCACGCTAGTGAAATCTGGGCCGCCGACACGCCACGCGCCTTGGCCACTTCAACAACTCGGTCCACGACGTTGAAATCTGCATCCGTGTAGTAAAGGTTATGCGCAAACTTATCGTTCTTCGACCGTTTAGTCGTTCCCCAGTCGTCTCTGCGCCGATTTCCAGCCAGAAACCCTCTCGCCAGAGGACTCCAGGGAATTACACCGATCCCTTCCTCGCGACAAAGTGGCATCATCTCGCGTTCTTCCTCACGATAGACAAGATTGTAGTGGTTTTGCATCGAAACAAACCGTGCCCAGCCGCGCTGGTCTGATAGACAGAGCGCCTTCATGAATTGCCAAGCGTACATGCTCGAAGCACCGATATACCGGGCCTTGCCCGCCACTACGATATCGTTCAGCGCGCACAGAGTCTCATCTATCGGCGTGTCGGGATCCCACCGATGAATCTGAAATAGGTCAACGTAGTCCACACTAAGTCGGCGCAGGGAAGCATCAATCGCACTAAAGAGATGCTTTCGCGATAGACCTCGATCGTTTGGTCCATCACCCATAGGATAAAACGCCTTGGTTGCAAGAACGACCTCGTCGCGCTGGGTAAGTTCCTTGAGCGCCCGGCCAACGATTTCCTCGGTTACGCCGATAGAATACATGTCAGCCGTGTCGAAGAAATTGATGCCATATTCAAGGGCCCGCTTAAAGAACGGTCGGCTTTTGTCTTCTGGTAGCACCCAATTCCGCCAAGCGGGGTCACCGTAAGTCATCGTCCCAAAGCAAATGCGGGACACCTTTAATCCGGTCGAACCGAGATTCACATAATCCATGAGATTAACCGCTGGTCAATAATTCTCCGTAAGACCCAACAGACTATCACGGTCATAGAGGCCAGAAAGGCCTAGGCTATACCTAGGGCGTCTGGCCCAGATACTAGCCTGTGCCGACCGGAACAGCCTTACCAGCAGAACTGAAAGGAACCACCGTGATCATCAATGACGCACACTGTCATTTCTTCTCGGAGGGCTTCTTCAGTGCACTTGCCAATGAGCGGTTTGGCGGAAACACGCCATCTTACAAGAACTCCATGTCGAGGACGAAACACTACATGAGATTTTTTCTGGCACTTTCGAGCGAATCTATGTTTCATAGTGTTGCCTGACGTTACAATTGGACATGGTGTTAAATCGGCTGTTCGCTGCGTTCACGCTCTCCGTCATTGCATCGGTTCAATTTTCGTGCGGCGGAGCCTCCATAGCTGATCTGGCCGATTCTGAGTCCAACGCAGGAAGTGCTGCTGGTCGACCGGCGCAGGCGGTGATCGCGTTAGCGCCAGAATTGGAAGTGCTAGCTGTCTCGGCATACACCATTGACGGCGTCAGCATCGAGTTGCTCAGTCTCTCGAGGACCGGAGTGGATGTAATCACTGTCCGGTGGCAATACCGAACTAGGATTATTGAAGGTATTCATCTTGACCCTGACGACGACCCGTTAGACTTGGCGCGTGATGCCTACCTCTACGACCGTGTTCATCAGAAAAAGTACATGGTCATCAAGGACAACACGGGTCAACCGGTAACAAACATCCACTCAGACGATACGAGTTTGACCATTACACCGGAGACTCCGCTCGTTGTATCGGCCAAGTTTCCTGCCCCACCTGACAACATCAAACGGATTTCCGTTTACCTACCTGGGGTCCGACCATTCGAGGACCTGGTTCTTAGCCAGTAATTTCAGAGAGTTCGCGTTCTGTACCTGGCACTAGAGCCCTAGAACTTATGACCGCAACCCTTGAACTCCAGGGCGTTACCGTCAGACGGGACAACCAACTGATTCTCAACCGTATCGACTGGACCGTGGCACCTGACGAACGTTGGATCGTTCTCGGCCCGAACGGTTCTGGCAAGACGACACTTTGCCAAGTGGCGTCCCTGTATCAGCACCCGACGAACGGCACGGTAAGAGTCCTAGGCGAGACGTTCGGTTGCACAGATGTTAGACAACTTCGGAAGCAGATTGGTTATATGAGCGTGCAGTTGGCTGACATGCTGGGCCCTGGACTGACAGCGACAGATGTTGTCGTCACCGCAAAACACGCGGCGCTCTCAACCTGCTGGCACGTCTATTCGCAGGATGACTACGCAAAAGCAAGACGGTTGCTTAGCCGGTTCAACTGCGAAGACCTGGCAGATCGTCGGTTCATTACACTGGCATCCGGCGAACAAAAAAAAGTTGAAGTCGCAAGGGCCCTCATGGCGAATCCTGGTTTGCTGGTGCTGGACGAACCAACTGCCGGCCTCGACTTGGGTGGACGAGAGATGCTGGTCGCTACGCTGGCCTCACTCGCTAAGGACCGTGGGACGCCACCGATTATCTTGGTTACGCATCATATTAACGAGATCCCTCCTGGTTTCACCCACGTGTTGCTACTCGCCGGCGGCCAGAGGCTAGCAGCCGGTCGGCTCACCGAAACGTTGAACGATGATGCGTTGTCTCGGTGCTTTGGACTTAAGCTTCGTGTTGAGATGCGTGGGGATCGGTGGCACATCTGGACCGGATGAGCGTGATAGCAAACGCCTAATATCTACCCGAACCCTCTCGAGTCACGAATGCTTCTGACCCTCAGCCAGTAGCGCTAGGGCCTCGTCACACGACGAAATCTCCCTCGTTTCCATAGCTCTCGCTAGCAATCCTGTCAGGTTGGCGACAGCAAAGCTAAGGCCTTTCAGATTGCGCGAGGGCGACACACCGGGAATCGGCCTCGGTAACCCCGAAGCGGCGAATACCACCGTGCCGGACTGCCTCGTCCATCGGCACTGATCACGAGGACAGTTCCAGTCCAAGGCAACCGGTACGACACCTGGCAAGCTACCGGTTAACCATTGCGTGTGTTCGTCAGCGGCCGGTGCGACGACTAATGTGCCACTCATAGCCGCTCGCTCCACGGCTGTGCGGAATTGATTTTCGTGTTCCGTATTCACCATTCCGAGACTAAGGTTAATCAGCCGAACGCGCGACCCGACGGCCCAGTCGATCGCTGCTACCAGAGCCTCAACACTCGTCGAGAGCTCCTGGTCGAAAACCTTAACAGCGTAGAGAACACTCCTCGGAGCTTTCTCCCTAATGGCTGCCGCGACAGCAGTACCGTGCCCAAGGCGATCAACGAAGTTTTCATGCTCAGCACCGTCGATGGTGATCCCTACACCCCCGGCGACACCACCAACGTGAGGATGATTGGGGTGCACGCCACTATCCACGACGGCCACGGATACGCTAGTGAGACCACGCATCACGATTCTTGAGCATTCGTGGTAGAGCTCGTATCAAACAATCGAACAAACGCGCCGTCGCGAGCCATTAATTCCGATGGTGCGCCTTGCTCAACCACATTTGCGCCATCAAGTACAACCACTCGATCCGCCTGCAGTGCGAGCTCAAGCCGATGGGACACGACGACGGTCGTCCGACCCCTCATTAGTGCCTCGTAACCGGTCATCACCTGCTTCGTCATCGAGGGATCAAGCGATGCAGTCGGTTCATCCAGCACCAAAACGGCGGGCGCGGCGAGAAATGCCCTAGCAATCGCGACACGTTGCCGTTCGCCAGTTGATAACGCCCTTCCCCCCTCTCCTACTTGGGTAGCGTAACCCTCTGGTAAGTCGACGATGAAAGCCTCTAATCCTGCTGCACGGACCGCCGCCGCAAGATCCTCGTCAGTCGCCTCCGGACTTGCGTATCGAAGGTTCTCGAGCAGCGACGCATGAAAGAGAAATGGCTCTTGATCGACGAGGGCGATATGTCGTCGGATTTCGCGAAGTGGAACTTCCCTGAGATCCCGACCGTCAAGCAACACCCGTCCCTGATCCGGGTCAATTAACCGCAGCAACAACTCCGTCAACGTCGACTTCCCGCTACCGCTAGGGCCTACGACAGCCAGCACCTCACCAGGAGCAACCTCAATCGAAACATCATCGAGCAACGGTGCGCCGCGACCAAACGAGACGGTTACGTGTTCAATCGTCACGCGACCATCTACTCGGTTCAGCCTAGCACTCTCGGGAGTGTCAATCACGTCGACGTTAGCATCTAGAAGCTCTTGGACACGTCCCAGCGAAACTTTTGCTGTAGCTAGGCTTGCATAGAGACCCATCAATGCTTGGACAGGCGGAAGAACTCGCATCTGGTAGGCCATGAACGCCACCAACGTCCCCATTGTGATCGTGCCATCTATAACCCGGCTTCCGCCATAAAGAAAAATGATCGCCGTACTACCAGAAAGGATTAGCCCGGGTAGCCCGCCCGATAAGTAGGTAACCCATTGCATCGACATCAGGGCTTCCACAAACGCATCGTTTCGCTGTCGAAAGCGGCCGGCTTCGCGGACTTGGGCATTCGACGTTACGACCAGCTTCATGCCCTGGATCGTCTCTATCAAGAAGCTTCCGATATCCGCACTGCGCTCACGGACAGTTCGCACCCGACCTTCCAAGCGCCGCCGGTAGCGGACGAGTGCCCAGAGGCTTGGCGGCAAGAACAATGCACTCACCAAGAAAAGTCGTAGATCCAACCAGACCAACATACCGAGCGAGCCGGCAAGAAAGATGACATTGCCAAGAGTGGCAAGCACTACCTCCGAGGCGACCCGCTGAATCTCGCTAATGTCATTGTTGATGCGCGACATGATGTCGCCAAGGCGGGTGCTCGCAAAGAATCTCGGCGACAGACGCTGTAGGTGTCGATACAGCGCCAAGCGCATATCAAACAAAATGTCCGCCGAAACACGTGTGTACCGTAGCCCGCTCACGACGTTTAACGCAAAGCTTGCAACCGTAATTATCGCGAACGTGAGCACAATCCGGCGAAGTGCATTGCCGTCGCCTCCGAGCAACGCACCATCAACCAAACTTCGTGATAAGTAAGGGACGTAGAGTGCAAGGCCTGTGCTCGACAAGCTGAGCACAAAGACCAGTAGTAGCCGGCGCCAATACGGCACCACGTAGGCAAGCGCGCGGCGAAACTGGGGCTCTAACAAGGAAAGCGTCCGACGTCAGGCATCTGACGTCAGTCTGGCGGCAGTACAATCAAACTGGTCGTGGAATCAGCTTCAAGGTCAATCGTTCGCAAGTATCGGAATGTACTAGCCTCGTGAATATCGATCGTCTGGCCAGCTTGCCACACATACAACAGCTGACCATTTGAACTTGGTGTCAATTGCATTCTCGGCCGACCACGGTCAAATATTTGTCGCGGACCGAGACGGCGATTCTCCAGATCAAACGCCCAGAGCTCATAATGCCCGATTGGGGCCTCTTTGACGAAACCGTACGCCTTTGTGCCGTCCGCTGTCATACTGAAACCGACTCTGGCTGCTGGCCCAAGCATGTAAAAATAGTCAACTTCTTTCTCATTGAGATCGACACGAGCCACACCCATCTGCCGCCCATCCCGCCTAGGCGAGCGCACCGTGAAAAGGCCAGTGTAGATCCCAAACTGTTGATTGAGGCCTCCACTGAAACCGAAGTTCAACGAACCGAGTCCTGGTTCAAACGGTTCCGACAGATCCCATCGGTCAACTTCAGTGAAATTAGTCGTTTCATAGATTACGACTTGGTCCACAAAAAAATACAGAAGTGAACCGTCTGGCGAGATCAGCATGTTCAGCTGCTGTCGCTCTTTGCCATCAGGAAAGGGAATCGTTCGAATGACCTCATGAGTTGACAAGTCGTACTGCGACAGTTCCGATGGACCAATCTCAAACCGGTCGACGAGCTTTGTTAATGAGCGCGTCAGAAGAATAACGTATCGTTCCTGCGGATCCACAACGAAGCCTTCAATCCGGTTCCTCGTGTTTCCTCCACTCAGTGAAAACGTGTCTAGCGTTGAGCGGGACGCGATGTCTATGATCTCGAAATGCTCCGCCGTCATGTCATTCAAGTAAAAATGCTCGCGGTTCGTCGAGAGCGTTAGGCTCCTCGGAATCCCTGATGTAACCTGGATCGCGTCGACAACCTGCTCGGTCGCTTCGTCGATGACATAGATCTCATGCGCATATCCGCCAAGGAACAGCGTACCCTCGCCGCCTCTTAGGGTCGCACCTTCGTTGTCCTGAGCGTGCAATGGCACACTAACCAAGACCAATACCAACCACGCCAGGTGAAACAGGTTCATCATCGCACTCACCGAAGGCTGAAAATCACGGGAAAATAAGGTCGATCTTCCGCCAGTCTTTCTGAGCCGAAGAACAAGTTGCCGTCCAGTCAGGTGCATGATTCAGTTGGTCAGGCACCTGCGCCGGCCAGAAACACCCGAGATGACAGTCGAATAAATCCCGCTCGACCGGAGAACAGAGCCCTGCGGTGCCACCTTCGACGTCAACCTCCCAACCCGGGAAGAAGACGAACGAACACCCCAGAGGAACGTGTGTGTCCGGACGTAGCGGAGTTTGCTGCAACGCTACGACGTCACCTCCGGGTTTGGTCTGACCTTCAAGATGCTGCTTGACCCGGTCGGCTTTCTGATTAATTGGTTTGAGATGCTTCATTAGTCACTCGTCCTTCAAAATGCGCAAGATACGCAGGATTACGCTCAGCGAGTTCGCCGTAGATACGAAGACATTCGTCAGTCCACTCACGGATCCAGTCACAGTAGTGCAGATTCGGCCCTTCGGTCATTCCATACCGGGTATGGGCCTCATGATAACAGCCACCGGCACATAGTGGCCTCGCCCAGCACGTTCGACAATCAGTCTTGTTCTCAACGTGATGGCGGTCCAGAAAGTCACTTTGTCGTTCCCGATCTATTCCTTCGCCCACCGTCCCCAACGAGTGGTCGTCTGACCCGGCGAACCGGTGACACAACGCCACCTGCCCGTCCGTAGCAACACCCATTAACCCGAGGCCGGCCCCGCACGGATACGCTTTACTTGCACCCTTGTGAATCTCCTCCAGGGTGTCCTTCGCGTTTGCAAACCCGTGATGCCGATTTTCTACTGCGTACTCAAGAAATTCATGAGCAAGACCCCTAAACTGCCCAAGCATTTTGTCAAACCCGCCATCTTCAATTGCGTATTGCTGACTCGGAGACGTCGTAACGGGAGCAAAGCCTACCTCCCGAAAGCCAATTTCCTCAGTCAAATGCTTGAAGATCCGCTGTACATCCAGCGTTTGCGAAGTGAGTGTCACACGGGCACCGATAGGCTTCGCACGATGGCGGCGCAGCAACTCTTTAATTTTCGGCATCGCCACGTCATAACTGCCGGCACCGTTATGAAAGACACGAAACTTGTCCTGCATGTCCTGCGGGCCGTCGATTGAAATTGTTACAGCAACATCGTTCTCAATCAAAAAATCAATGATTTCAGGACTCAGCAGAGTTGCGTTCGTCGTTAGATTAAACTCAACTCGCTTACCCACTTCGCTTGCGTGCTTCCGAGCATAGGAAATTGCAATCTTCAGTACAGGAAAATTCAGGAGCGTCTCGCCGCCGAACAGGGTCATGTGCACGACTTTATTTGGCCCCGCCTCGCGAAACATAAAATCCACACTCTGTTTAGCAGTCTCCTCAGACATGAACTTCGGCTGTTTTCCGTTCGTTGTGTCAACGACCTTATCTTCCCCGTATTCATAGCAATACGTGCAGGCGAGATTGCACTGGTTGGTGACGTTCATCACCATCGTTGTCAACGGAAAAGGCTCAAGCGGAATTACCTTGGGAACTAGTTTTGGAGCCTCGTTCACAGGCACAATGGCCTGCACGCGAAGAAGTTCGTCCATCCCTTCGTCGAGTTCGGCCGCAGACAAGCGCGTCCCCAGCATCCCTTGAATATCCTCACGTGTACGCGACCCAACATCTAGCAGTTTGAGAATTGACTGACTCGCGTCATCAAGTGAAAAAATTGCTGCACTCTGGAGATAGAGAAACGGTTTTCCAGACGCTTCGAACTGGTGCAAATGTGCGGTACGGAAATGCATCGTCATTTAACGACCAACCTGCCACGAATCGAACCGCATATAAACTGGCACAGTCACTACCAAGTGCCCACGCGCTTTAAGTGACGTATCGGCACCCGCAGGTGTATACGTGGCGACAACCCAAACGTCCCCAATGTTGTTCCGGTTACCCACTCGGTCGGGGTTCGGGCCGTCCACCGCCGGGGTGAAGACCCCGTTCTGGCCCAGTGAACCGACATATTTAAGGTCCTCGTCGCCGTAGGTCGCGGCGTATTCTTCTAGGCTCCAACTGGGCGCGACCACGCCAAGATTTAAATCGTCATCCGTGTTCGGCGTATCGTCAGGGCCATCGTGCCACGCCACAGCGTCAAACTGTTCATATTGCTTCGGCACGATAACGCCGCCTACTCGGGCCATGCCGCGTAAGGGCTCAACCGTGATCCGGTCCATCTGGTCATACACGGCTATCCCACGCTCCAACATTCCCCGGCCTACGAAAACGTCTCGATCGCCAACGCTCGCGCTGTCCTCCACCGAAATTCGCACCGAGGCCACATTAGGGGTGACACTAACAACCTCCAACAACCTGACCCCCGCACCGAGATTGACGTCCTCTGGCACTAACTCTTCGGGAAGGTTTGCACCGTAGATGCTCACCTCTTGACCACCGGTCGACGTACGCACCGCCCGAGGATAGACCCCAGAAACACTCGGCCCTTCGTCGACACGTGTGAGCGTCACGTCGAGGCCAATCTCATCCCACGCACCTCGAAACCATCGTCCAGACATCGAAGTCCAGTCTCGCTCGACAAACATCACCTGGCGCCAAGTAGCAGCATCGGCTTCAGACGACCCTCTCCACTGATACCCCGTGTAGACGATGGACTGACCCGTGTGAGTCACGGACCGTCCATCACGAGCGTAAACCAACGTCGTGTCAGTGGTGAACTCAGCACTGCCACTCTGCCCAGCGCTGATCGTCATCCTCCCGAATACGGGACCGCTGCCGGGATGGTTCCCTGAAACCATCCAAGACCCTTCAAGCTGTGGCGCGCGGAGATTCGCCGACCACGCGGCCCACGCGGACGAATGTAAAGGAAACACTTCGGCTAGGTGATCAATCGCCCGATTCATCGGATGTCGTCGCTCGGGCGTCTCATCAGGGGCTGGAGGGTCACGCCGCACCATCCCGCCTTCTCGAAAGCCTTGTCGGTCAACAATGGGGTAATACCCTCGGTGCATTGCCACCACCAGTGCCCACTCTTCCTTGGTGCGGCGCTGATTAAGTATCCGCCCCATTGAGTGACAGGCACTACAGGTCGCCTCGGTATCCCGGTCGGCCTCGTATTCATACTCTATGAGCCGGCGTTCGACTTCAAACGCCCCGCCTCGTGCTTCTTCCGGCGCGAGCCCTAGGTTATTCGAAAGGTATCGTACGATCTCCCGTGCCTCATCCGGGTCGAGAATCATGTCGTTGAGGCTAACCATCCGCTTGATCGTCTGCTGCCACCCTTCCGGAGTCGTCCGTCGGTATGAAATTCGAGACAAAATTCCCGGCTCGTCAGTTACGTGACAGATACCACACGCCTCAATAACCGTTTGATTGTCTATTGAAATTCCATCGGCGCCCTCCGGGTCAGACTGACCAAACGCCAAAGAAACAGGTATCCAGGACGCAATAACCAAGGCCGAAAAAATACGCATAATTATCACTTCGACAAGCTAAGAATGACAGAAAAGGACCCACATTTGTAGCAAAAGCACTGCACCAGCACAATTGGAGGCATTAGACCTCTTTACCAATACCATTGATAAGTGCACCAGTCGCGAGCAGAAGCGACAAAGCTCCGAGAAAATCCGGAAGAATCACTGGGGCATTACGTTGATTGTAAGCCTCGAACAGGTCGGGGACGTGCCGGTGGTGGCCCGCTATATGAACTAACGCCGGCAAATCAACATTCCTGACGAACCTCACCGCCACTCGACCGATAATGGGCGTCTCTAGCCCAAGGCGCTCCTCGAGCACAACCTCCCGCCCGGCAATGCCAGGCCAACGCTCAATCTCGAGGCCATCTCCAGGAGTCAAGGCAATCTCAGCGCTATTTTTCAACTCGGCAAACGACACCTGCACCGTTGGATCACGGCGCACAGAATCCAGATCGATTGCCGTCGGAGAACTATGATCCAAGTCGTAATTGAACTCGGATCGTCCGGTCCAGAACGGATGGTCATGCATTGTCCCTCCCTCGCGAAAGTAAGCTGCGGTTTGCTTAGCGAAGGTCGAAAATATCTCCGTCTCACGTGCGGTATAAAAATTGCGCGCCACCTCACCCATATCAGGTCTCACTAGGCAGGTATTAGCCACTATGGCTGCCATCGAGGCTGACGCGATGGCCTTCTTCACGCCGAACGAAGAGAGCGGATCAAGGCACGAGGCTGCGTCGCCAACCAATAGGAACGCGGAACCGGCGTAACGATCGGCAGAATACACCGACGCGTCACAGGCCCAGGGTTCGACAATGAGCCGCGCGTGGTCCATGAGGCGCGAGAACTGTCGCGCCTTGGCCAGCTCCTGCTGATAAGTCACGGCAAGCTGGCCACCCCGATCTAAGTCGGTCTCGCGCGGATCAACCATAAAGGTCAGATAGCGCCGCATTGCACTGACAGGAACTGACCAGGCCCACCCGTCACGGTAGGCCTCTACGAGCGTGTGAGTCGGCTCGGCTAGAGCCCAACCATCGGGTCGCTCCCACACACCGGCAATCGCCAGCGTCGCGTATGCCGAACCATAACGCCTGAAGCCTTGTCTAGCGATTACTCCCGCTCGGCCTGAGCAGTCAAGCACTACCCGCGCTCTGATGACAACTGGGTCGGCATGTTCTCCATACGCCGCAACATGCACGGTTGCGGTGTCGTCAGTATCAAACTCAACTCGCTTCACTGTGCTCTCCACAACAGTGGTATTTGCGGCTTCAGCTTGGTCCCGAAGCAAGTGATCGAATTCTCGCCGGACAACCTGGTAGCCACGTTCGTCGTCCGCGAAGTGCTCCGACCGCATCTGGTCATTACCCCACCAAAATGTATTACCCGTCGAACGGTAGAACCCTGCTTCGTCGATAGCCTCCAAGACACCAATCGCCCGAAAAAGCTTTCGGCAACTAGGTGGCAATGATTCAGCGAGCGTTGGCATCGGTGACTGGCTCTTCGTTAAGAGCAGCACCTCGTGGCCCCACGCCGCCAAAATACGCGCGGCTGAGGCGCCGGCAGGACCGCCACCAATAACGATGATGTCTGAAGTCGAGGGTAGGTGAATACCTGACATCTCTAGTTCCGAGGCATCCCAGTGGACAGTGTTAAGCAAGAAAACTGATAAGGGGATTATATGCTGGTACGACGAGATAATAGGATCGATCGAGTGACAGACACTAATGGATCGATGACAATTGGTCGTCTGGAGCGCACGAAATGCAACTCGCCATTATCTCGGATATTCATGACAGGGGTGATCATCTCGCCGTCATCCTCAGCCAGGTAACGGATGCCGATGCACTCATCTTCTGTGGTGATCTGTGCTCGCCTTTCATTGTCGTACAACTTGGCGAGGGATTCACTAAACCGATCCATGTGGTCTTCGGCAACAACGATGGCGACCACTTTAGGATTACGCAGCAGGCAAGCCGATTTGCCCACATGACACTGCACGGCGAGTTTGCTGAACTCACCTGTGATGGCAAGCGTATCGCCGTGAACCACTTTCCTGAGATAGCTAGAGGATTAGCCGCATCCAA